>NZ_JAOCDI010000011.1:0-140675 GCF_029840855.1 Pseudomonas sp. GD03862 | reverse complement strand
TAGGAGCGGGTTTACCCGCGAATACGGTAGCCGCGGCAACCGTGAACGGCGGGTGGAGATTGGCCAGCAGGTCCGGCCCTTTCGCGGGTGAACCCGCTCCTACGGGCGACCTGAGTCCGACCCTAGATGCGTGTCCACCACCGATCTGCGTAGGAGCGGGTTTACCCGCGAATACGGGAGCGGCGCCAACCGTGAACGGCGGGTGGAGATTGGCCAGCAGGTCCGGCCCTTTCGCGGGTGAACCCGCTCCTACGGGCGACCTGAGTCCGACCCCAGATGCGTGTCCACCACCGATCTGCGTAGGAGCGGGTTTACCCGCGAATACGATAGCCGCGGCAACCGTGAACGGCGGGTGGAGATTGGCCAGCAGGCCCGGTCCTTTCGCGGGTGAACCCGCTCCTACGGGCGACCGGCAGGCGTTTCGAAGTTTGCGCAAGGCTGTTGTCCCCGCACAGGTTGATCAGCCCGGGATTTTCAGGCCACGCTGCACGGCTGGCCGTTCCAGGAAATTCGCCAGCACGCGCTGCACTTCCTTGAACTGGTCGAAGCCCACCAGGTCACGGGCGTTGTAGCGCTCCACCAGGTTACGCACCCAAGGGAAGATGGCGATGTCGGCGATGCTGTATTCCTCAGCCATCCACTGCCGACCTTTCAAATGCCGATCCAGCACGCCCAGCAGCCGCTTGGACTCGTTGACATAGCGGTCGCGCGGGCGCTTGTCTTCATATTCCTTGCCAGCAAAGAAATGGAAGAACCCGACCTGGCCGAACATCGGCCCGATGCCGCCCATCTGGAACATCAGCCACTGCAGGGTCTGGTAGCGCTGGGCGGGGTCCTGGCTGAGCAGCTGGCCGCTCTTCTCCGCCAGGTACTGCAAGATCGCCCCCGATTCGAACAGCGCCAGCGGCTGACCGCCCGGCCCGTTCGGGTCGAGGATGGCGGGGATCTTGTTGTTCGCGCTGAGCGAGATGAACTCGGGGCTCAATTGGTCGTCATTGTCGAAGCTGACCTTGTGCGCCTCGTAAGCCAAGCCAATCTCTTCGAGCATGATCGACACCTTCACCCCGTTGGGCGTCGGCAACGAGTACAACTGCAGGCGTTCGGGATGTTTGGCGGGCCATTTGCGGGTAATGGGGAAAGCACTGAGTTCGGTCATGATCAACCTTGCCAAGGGAATGAACCTGTCACTCTAGAGACATCCCCAGCCGCTGACCATCACCGACCACTCATCAGCGTTGGCAGCTCAGGCCTGGCCGTGGGCCTTGAGCTTGAGCTTTTCGGTATCGACGCGGACAAACACGGAGTCGGCGGTCACAGTCAGTACATCCTCTGCCCAGACTTCGCAGATTACCCGGCTCTTGCGCCCCACTTCGCCTTCGACACGCGCCTTGAGCAACAGCTCGACGCCCATCGGCGTAGGTTTCAGGTAGGTCAGGTTGAGCGTGCCGGTAACGCAATCGATACGCGGCAGGCTGCCCGGCTCTCGGCCTTCGTTACGGTAGTGGTAGGCCATCGCCGTCCAGTTGGAGTGGCAGTCGACCAGCATCGCCAGCAGGCCACCGTAAACCAGGCCAGGCCAGCCAATGAAGGTGCTGTCGGGCGAGTGACGGCACACCAGGTGAACACCGTCGGCGTCCCAGTGGCTTTGCAGGTGCAGGCCGCTGGGGTGGGAACAGCCGCAGCCATAGCAAGTACCCTCAGGGGCCGCGAGGGCTTGAAGGGAAAGTGTGTGATCAGTCATACGCTTCCTGTGCTTGTTGGAATGGGGGCGCGCAACGCCCCCATTAAAGCAGAAACATCAGGCCGTCTGGGCAACCATCTTCGCACGCCGCTGGGTCAGCGAAACCAGCAGGATGAACGCGGTCACCCCGGCAGTCATCAGCGTTTCGTAGCGGTAGGCATCGCTGAACAGCATGTAGCCCAGCACCATGACGATGGTGCCGATCACCAGCCAGGTCAGCCAGGGGAACAGCCACATCTTCAGTTCCAGCGGACGCCCTTCACGCTCGGCACGGGCACGCATGCGCAGTTGCGACACGGCGATGACCAGGTACACCAGCAAGGCGATGGCGCCGGTGGTCGACAGCAGGAAGCCAAACACCTTGCCCGGGAACACATAGTTGACGAAGCAGCCAGCGAAGCCCGCCAGGGTGGAGAAGATCACTGCCACGGTCGGCACGCCGGAACCGGAGATGCGCTTGGTCACGCTCAGCGCCTGACCACGCGCGCCCAGCGAATAGAGCATGCGCGATGCCGTGTAGAGCCCCGAGTTCATGCAACTTGTCACCGCCACCAGCACCACCAGGTCAACCAGCAACTTGGCGCCCGGCACGTTCAGTACTTCCAGTACACGCTGGAACGACCCTACCGCTTTGAGCCCGGGGTCGTTCCAGGCCACCAGCGACACCACCAGGAAGATCGACGCCAGGTAGAAGATGGCGATGCGGTACACCACCAGGTTGGTGGCGCGGCGAATCTTGTCTTTCGGGTTGGCGGTCTCGTCAGCCGCGATGGTGACAATTTCGGCACCGAAGAACGAGAAGATGGTGATCAGCACGCCCCCAAGCACCGTCCCGAACCCATTGGGCATGAAACCACCGCTGTCCCACAGCCGGCTCACCCCGGATACCTCTGCCAGCGGCCAGAAGCCGAACACCGCCAAGGTGCAGACCCCGATGAAGCCAATGATCGCGACCACCTTGACCAGCGCGAACCAGTACTCGAAGGCACCGAAGTTCTTCACGCTGACCAGGTTGGTGCCCGACAGCACCAGCATGATCAGGAAAGCGAACAGCCAGGACGGCACGCCAGGGAAGTAGGCATGCAGGATGTCAGCACCGGCAATGGCTTCCACCGGAATGATCAACACCCAGAACCACCAGTACAACCAGCCAATGGTAAAGCCCGCCCAAGGCCCGATGGCCTCCGAGGCGTAGGTGGAAAAAGAGCCGCTGTTGGGGTTTGCGATGGCCATTTCACCCAGCATGCGCATCACCAGCAAGACCAGCAGGCCAGTCATGGCGTAGGAGATGAGGATGGCCGGGCCGGCGGTGGCAATGGCGTTGGAGGACCCGATGAACAGCCCGGCGCCGATGATGCCGGCAATGGAGATCATGGAAACCTGACGGGAAGTCAGGCCGTGCTGCAGTGAGCGCTGTTTCTTGTTGTCTTGCGAAGCCATGAAGAACCCTCGAATGGGTCGGCCGCAGCAAAGCGGCTGAAGGTCTGAGCAGAATTCTTATAAATTTCTGATGTGTGTTGTTGTTGTTTTGCAGATGACCGAAGCGGGTATTGACCTCCTCTTCGCATGACCGGTTGTAATCGTTGATCCAGGTCAGTATTAATCTATAGGCCGGGGTCAACAAACGACCTTTTCGAACCACATAATTCCTTTATGGAATGAACTCCTTCCTTTTTTGCTCGGTATTCGCCCGTCATGTCCAAACGCCTGATGCCTTCGACCACCGCCCTTCAGTGCTTCGAAGCGGCCGCTCGCCACCTCAGCTTCACCCGCGCGGCCCAGGAACTGCACCTGACCCAGAGCGCCGTCAGCAAGCAGGTCGCGCAGCTTGAGGACATGCTCTCGCACTCGCTGTTCCAGCGCATTCGCCGGCGCCTGCACCTGACCCCGGCCGGCGCGCTGTACCTCACCGAAGTGAACAAGATCCTCACCCAGATCGACATATCCAGTCGCTACATCCTCAGTTACGGCGACGAAACCGAAGTGCTGCGCATCGCCACCCAGCCGACCTTCGGCGCCCGCTGGCTGGTGCCCCGGCTCAAGGGTTTTGGTGACCGCTACCCACGCATTCACCTGGATGTGCGCAACGAGCTGGAGCCATTCGACCTGGTACAGGCCAAGGCGGACGTCGCCTTTTTCTTCGGCCAGGGCACCTGGCCCGGGGCGACTTGCATCGAGTTGTTCAGCGAAGAAGTGGTGCCGGTGTGCAGCCCGCAGCTGCTGGCCAGCCACCGTTTCGACAGCGCCCAGGCGCTGACTGAGCACCGCCTGTTGCAATGCGTGTCGCGGCCGGAGGCCTGGCATGAGTGGTTCCTGGGGCTTGGGTTACATAGCCAGAACAGCTACCACGGGCCGCGCTTCGACACGTTCTACCTGTGTATCCGCGCGGCCATCTCCGGCTGCGGCATAGCCCTGATTCCCCGCTATCTGGTGGCCGAAGAGCTGAGCGAAGGCAAGCTGGTGGTGGCCTGGGACCACCCTGTGGCAAGCAACGGGAGGCACTTCATTGCGCATGCCGAGCATGCGGCCGAAGTGCCCAAGATCAGGGCCTTTGTGCAGTGGATCCGGGAGCGGGTGGCTGAAGGCAATTGATTTGACCTGCCCCGGCCTTCTCGCAAACACGCCCGCTCCTGCAGACCTGCCACAGCCCTGATGTCGTGCGCCCTCCGTAGGAGCGGGCTTGCCCGCGAAGAGGCCGGCACAGCCAACCCAAAAAACCGCCCAGATCACGAATCCATGGAATGACCGCAATCGAATAATTCGTTTGCGGAATAACCCGCCGACACGCTTGGATAATAAGAAACTCGAACAAGGTCCGCGTGCCCCATGAACCAGGAAAGTATCAGCCAATCCATTGCCATCGTTCACCCGATCACACTTTCCCATGGCCGTAATGCCGAAGTCTGGGACACTGACGGCAAACGTTACATCGACTTCGTCGGCGGTATCGGCGTGCTCAACCTGGGCCACTGCAACCCCGCTGTGGTCGAGGCCATCCAGGCTCAGGCCACCCGCCTGACCCACTACGCCTTCAACGCGGCCCCTCACGGCCCTTACCTGGCCCTGATGGAGCAACTGAGCCAGTTTGTGCCTGTCAGCTACCCACTGGCCGGCATGCTCACCAACAGCGGCGCGGAAGCGGCGGAGAACGCCCTGAAAGTGGCCCGCGGCGCCACCGGCAAACGGGCCATCATCGCGTTCGACGGCGGCTTCCATGGGCGCACCCTGGCCACCCTGAACCTCAATGGCAAGGTCGCCCCCTACAAGCAGCGGGTCGGCGAACTGCCCGGGCCGGTGTATCACCTGCCCTACCCCAGCGCGGATACCGGGGTTACCTGCGAGCAAGCGCTCAAGGCCATGGACCGCCTGTTCAGCGTCGAGCTGGCGGTGGAGGACGTCGCGGCGTTCATCTTCGAGCCAGTGCAGGGTGAAGGCGGCTTCCTTGCCCTGGACCCGGCCTTCGCCCAGGCCCTGCGCCGCTTCTGCGACGAGCGTGGCATCCTGATCATCATCGACGAGATCCAGTCGGGCTTCGGCCGCACCGGCCAGCGCTTCGCGTTTCCGCGCCTGGGTATCGAGCCCGACCTGCTGCTGCTGGCCAAAAGCATCGCTGGCGGTATGCCGCTGGGTGCAGTGGTCGGGCGCAAGGAATTGATGGCGGCGCTGCCCAAGGGCGGCCTGGGTGGCACCTATTCGGGCAACCCGATTGCCTGTGCGGCGGCCTTGGCCAGCCTGGCGCAGATGACCGACGAAAACCTTGCAACCTGGGGTGAACGGCAGGAACAGGCCATCGTCAGCCGTTATGAGCGCTGGAAGGCTTCGGGCCTGAGCCCGTACATCGGCCGCCTGACCGGCGTGGGCGCCATGCGAGGGATCGAGTTCGCCAATGCCGATGGCAGCCCGGCACCGGCACAACTGGCCAAGGTGATGGAAGCAGCCCGCGCCAAGGGCCTGCTGCTGATGCCCAGCGGCAAGGCGCGGCACATCATTCGCCTGCTGGCACCGCTGACCATCGAGGCCGAGGTGCTCGAGGAAGGGTTGGATATCCTCGAGCAGTGCCTGGCAGAACTGAACTGAGGCTTACAGGCCGAGTTCTTCCGGGGTAAGCATGTCGGACTCGAAGGCGATCCAGCCGCCTTCCAGTTCGGCATGGCCGTTGACGATCGGGCCGTAATAGGTCAGGCCGTTCTCCAGGGTTACGCAAATGTGCGTGGCCGGTTTCTCAGGGGCCGCGAGCGTACCGACGAAATGCACCTTCTTCAGGGTTTCGGTCACCGCTTCCAGGCCCACGCGCATCTTGGGGTTTTCCGAGGCTTCGGTATCTCCGCCACGGTCTTCGGCGCTGATGGTCACGGTGGCGATGTACGGGTACTTGGTGCTCAAACGGGGTTACCTCGGTGGGTGTATAGGCGTACGGGCGCGTAGAGTACGGCAGGCCGTCTCTGTTGTCTCTACTGGCCTCTTCGCGGGCACGCCCGCTCCCACAGGGATCGCATGTTGCTCAGGGTATGCAGGACACCTGTGAGGGGCGGGTCTGCCTGGGAAGAGCCGGGCCTGCAACAGGTGATCTGAATGCCCCGATCTGTTAGGGTGCCCGCCGATGCACGCCACACCACACGAGGATCCCGAGTGAGCGCCGAAGAACCCCTGATCGCCGACCTGTTCGAAGTCGACAAACGCCTGTCCCTCAAGCCCGTCGTGGACTTCAACAGCTACCTGCGCAACGCCTTCGGCGAGGGCCCATGCCGCTGCCACCGCTGCGTAGAAGGTGCCGACCAAAGCACCTACAGCCACGCGCACAACTTCACCTTCGAAGGCCGCCAGTGGCACCGCCGGTTCGCCAGCACCGCTGGCAGCGACGTCGCCCAGGTGTTGAAAAAAGCCTGGCTGTCGTACACCAAGGCTGATCTCAACCTGGTCGGCGCGCTGGACCTGACCACCCTCAAGACCTTTACCGAGGCCACCCTGCACACGCGCCTGCTGGCCTTGCTGCCGGCCAGCGGCCTGGCCCGTGAAGTGGATGGCCAGTGGATGCTGCAAGCCCAGGCCGACTGACGGCCCGGTGGCAGGGCAGGATTCCACCGGTCTGCTAACTTGGTGGAATCCGTCCACCCACAGGTAGTCCGCCATGGCCCGCACAACGCCCATCGAGCTGTACCGCAATATCGGCATCGTTGCCCACGTGGATGCCGGCAAGACCACGACCACCGAGCGGATCCTGTTCTACACCGGGGTCAACCACAAGATGGGCGAAGTGCACGATGGCGCGGCGACCATGGACTGGATGGCCCAGGAGCAGGAACGCGGCATCACCATCACCTCGGCGGCGACCACGGCGTTCTGGCAAGGCTCGACCAAGCAGTTCGCCCACAAGTACCGTTTCAACATCATCGACACCCCAGGCCACGTCGATTTCACCATCGAGGTGGAGCGCTCATTGCGCGTGCTCGATGGCGCGGTCGTGGTATTCAGCGGCGCGGACGGCGTCGAGCCGCAGTCCGAGACAGTCTGGCGCCAGGCCAACAAGTACCACGTGCCACGCTTGGCCTACATCAACAAGATGGACCGCCAGGGGGCCAACTTCCTGCGCGTGGTCAAGCAGATCGATCAGCGCCTGGGGCACCACCCGGTACCCATTCAGCTGGCCATCGGCAGCGAAGAAAACTTCATGGGCCAGATCGACCTGGTGAAGATGAAGGCCATCTACTGGAACGATGCCGACCAGGGCACCAGTTACCGCGAAGAAGATATTCCCGCCGATCTGCAGGAGCTTGCCGACGAATGGCGCGCGCACATGATCGAAGCTGCGGCCGAGGCCAATGACGAGCTGACCATGAAGTTTCTCGATGGCGAGGAGCTGAGCATCGAAGAGATCAAGGTCGGATTGCGCCAGCGCACCATCGCTAACGAAATCGTGCCGACCATCCTCGGCTCATCGTTCAAGAACAAAGGCGTGCCGCTGATGCTCGACGCGGTGATCGACTATCTGCCCGCCCCCTCGGAAATTCCTGCCATCCGCGGCACCGACCCGGATGATGAAGAAAAGCACCTGGAACGGCACGCCGACGACAAAGAGCCGTTCTCGGCACTGGCTTTCAAGATCGCCACCGACCCGTTCGTCGGCACCCTCACCTTCGCCCGCGTTTATTCCGGCGTGCTCAGCTCAGGCAATGCGGTACTCAACTCGGTCAAAGGCAAGAAGGAACGCATCGGCCGCATGGTGCAGATGCATGCCAACCAGCGTGCCGAAATCAAGGACGTGTGTGCCGGCGACATCGCCGCACTGATCGGCATGAAGGACGTGACCACCGGCGATACCCTGTGCGACATGGACAAACCGATCATCCTCGAACGCATGGACTTCCCCGACCCGGTGATTTCCGTCGCAGTAGAGCCGAAAACCAAGGCCGACCAGGAAAAAATGGGCATCGCGCTGGGCAAGCTGGCCCAGGAAGACCCCTCATTCCGCGTGCGTACCGATGAAGAGACTGGCCAGACCATCATCTCGGGCATGGGCGAGCTGCACCTGGATATCATCGTCGACCGCATGCGCCGCGAGTTCAACGTCGAGGCCAACATCGGCAAGCCGCAGGTGGCCTACCGGGAAAAAATCCGCAATACCTGCGAGATCGAGGGGCGTTTCGTGCGCCAGTCCGGTGGCCGTGGCCAATACGGCCATTGCTGGATCCGTTTCGCCCCCGGTGATGAAGGCAAAGAAGGCCTGGAGTTCATCAACGAGATCGTCGGCGGCGTGGTACCCCGCGAGTACATCCCGGCAATCCAGAAGGGTATCGAAGAGCAAATGAAGAACGGCGTGCTTGCCGGCTACCCCCTGATCAACCTCAAGGCCGCCGTGTTCGATGGCTCGTACCACGATGTCGACTCCAACGAGATGGCCTACAAGATCGCCGCGTCAATGGCCACCAAGCAGTTGTCGCAGAAAGGCGGCGCAGTGTTGCTGGAGCCGGTGATGAAGGTAGAGGTGGTGACGCCCGAGGAATATCAGGGCGACATCCTCGGCGACTTGAGCCGACGTCGCGGCATGATCCAAGACGGTGATGAAACACCGGCTGGCAAGGTGATACGTGCCGAAGTGCCGTTGGGTGAAATGTTCGGCTACGCCACCTCGATGCGCTCGATGACCCAGGGCCGGGCCAGCTTCTCGATGGAGTTCACCCGCTATGCCGAGGCCCCGGCGAGCATTGCCGATGGCATCGTCAAGAAGAGCCGCGGGGAGTAAGCGGTTCTCCTGTACCGGCCTCTTCGCGGGTAAACCCGCTCCTACAGGGGTATGCGATCCCTCGTAGGAGCGGGTTTACCCGCGAAGAGGCCGGCACAGGCAGCAACAGTTTTCAATGCTGCTCGCCCGCCCGCTTCAACAGCTTCTTGCACCGCTCCGACAAATGCACCACGCGCAAATGCTTGCCCGCCTTGGCATAGCGCTCGCGCAGGGTTTTCAGCGCCGCAACCGCCGAATAATCGACAAAGCTCAAATGCTGGCAATCCAGCGTGACCTGGGCCGGGTCCCCGGCCGTGTCGAACTGGTTGAGGAACGAGGTGGTCGAGGCAAAGAACAGCGTGCCATGCAGTTGATAACGCTTGCCGCCCTCCGCGTCCTCATGGGTGTCGGCATACAGCTCCCGCGCATGCTGCCAGGCAAAGTTGAGCGCCGCGATGATGATACCGAACAGCACTGCCATGGCCAGGTCGGTGAGCACCGTGACCACAGTCACCGCAACGATCGCCAGCACATCATTCACCGGCACCTTGTGCAACACCCGCAACGACGCCCAGGCAAAGGTCTGCTGGGCCACCACGAACATCACTCCGACCAGCGCCGCCAGGGGAATACGCTCGATCAGCGGCGACAGGAACAACACGAACAGCAGAATCATCACCCCGGCCACTACCCCCGACAACCGGCCCCGGCCATTGGAGCTGAGGTTGATCACCGTCTGCCCGATCATCGCGCAGCCGCCCATGCCGCCGCACAGGCCCGACACCATGTTCGCAGCGCCCAATGCCACACACTCGCGGTCCGGGAAGCCACGGCTCTCGGTGATTTCGTCGGTCAGGTTGAGGGTGAGCAGGGTTTCCAGCAGGCCGACCATGGCCATCAGCACCGCGTAAGGGGCGATGATTTTCAGTGTTTCCAGATTCCAAGGCACATCCGGCAGCGCCAGCCCCGGCAGGCCACCGGCGATGTGCGCCATGTCGCCCAGGGTGCGGGTAGGCAGCCCGAGCACGTACACCAGCAGGCCAACACCGAGGATCGCCACCAAGGCCGGCGGCACCGCGCGGGTCAGTTTCGGCAGCACATAAACCACCGCCATGGTCAGCGCCACCAGGCCGATCATCAGGTACAGCGGCGTGCCAATGAGCCAGTGTTCGCCGTCCTTGAAATGCTCCAGCTGAGCCATGGCGATGACGATGGCCAGGCCGTTTACGAAGCCAAGCATGACCGGGTATGGCACCAGGCGCACCAATTTGCCCAGACGCAGCAGGCCGAACAGGATCATGACCACACCGCCCAGCAGCACCGTGGCCAGCAGGTACTGCACGCCGTGCTGCACCACCAAGGCGACGATCACCACCGCCATCGAGCCGGCAGCGCCGGAGATCATCCCCGGCCGCCCGCCGAACAGCGCCGTCAGGGTACAAATGATGAACGCGCCATACAGGCCCATCAGCGGGTTGAGGTGGGCCACCAGGGCAAAGGCGATGCACTCGGGGACCAAGGCGAACGAGGTGGTGAGGCCGGCGAGCAGGTCGGCGCGTAGTCGGGCGGGCTTCATGGGCTTCCTGTGGTGCAGTCCTGACGGACGTTAGAAAAACGAGGGGCGCGATGTTACGGAATTTGTCTGACAGCGGCCACCGCTCAACGCACACGTTCCAGGCTCTGCACGGCCAGGTCCAGCGCACGCTGCATGTCCAGGCGCGCCGAACGGCCCAGGTCCGGGTCGTTCAGGCGGCCGCCACGCTCTGAGGGCAGGATCGGTGCCGTCAGGTCTTCGGCATCCATAGCTTCGAAATCCTGTTCGGCGCCCAGGGTCAAGGCACTGCGCCGCAACAGCATGCGCACCTGTTCCGGGGTAAGTGCCGGGTTGATTGACAGCATCGTCGCCACAGTGGCAGTCACCAAAGGTGTCGCGTACGACGTGCCACAATGCGCAGCCTCGGCAGAAACCGGGCGTATGCAGGCAGCAGCACTGACATCCACGCGCATGTCGATGTTGGAACTGTGACGCTTGCGCACATGATCGTGGGCTTCAACTGCCGTAGCCTTGTCACTGCGCTGATGCCCGCCCACCACCAGCAATTGTTCGGTGATGAACGACGAAGGCAGGCGATATTCATCGGTCCCCGACCAGGACGCACCATTACCCGCCGAATTCACCACCACCACATCAGGGTGCTCCTTGCGCAGCCAGAGGAAAAACTCCTCAAGCAACTCCTCGTAGCCACTCATTGCCAGCCCGGAACGCACCAGCGAATCAACCTCATCACCGTTGACATCGCGCGCGCCGACCCGGTGAATGCCCCAGCTCCAGTTCAGCACCCGCACGCCATCTTCGACCAAGTTCACCGAGGCAGCGATATTGGCGGTGATACCGGCATCCGAGTTGCGCTCTACCATCACCTCGAAGCCAGGGCTGTGCTTGCCCAGCCCCGGCAAAAAGCCCTCACCCTGCGCAGCGAGAATGCCCGCAACATGGCTGCCGTGGCTGGCCGGGCGATCACCGTCGCGAGCGTAGAGGCATGTCTGGCCTTGTTCGCAGTCCCCTCGATAATGGCCGAACCCTGGGGCGTCGAAGTCCACTTCACGCTCGATTACCCCGACCCGCACGGGCTTCACCGGCAAGCCAGAGGCGGCAATCCGGCGCCGGTAGAAATACAGCGCGTCCATGAAGCGGTTGGCGGCCCATTCGTCCGCCTGGTCGATGGCCCGGGTGCCGCGCCCATTGCCCTCCTCCCCGCGCTCGGGGGCGGACTCTTCGACAATCACGGCATCCACGCTGACTTCACTGCCCATGCGCAGGACCATCGCATCGCGCTGCATCAGGTCCTCTACCGGCAAGCGCAGCTGGTAGACATTCAACGGCGGAATGGCACCCACAACCTGGGCGCCGTATTTACCGGCGATGCGCCGGGCCTCGTCGAGGCCGTCGTATTTTTCTTCGATCAACAGGCTGACCAGATCGACATAAGTGGTCAGGCCGTCCATGTTCTTCGCCACTTCATCAGGCCCTGCGGCGATCACATGACTGCGTTGGCGGGTCAGCCATACCGGGTTGCTGGTGCGGCCGCCATCGGCCAGCCAGAGCGGGGCGCTGCGCTGGGCTTCTCTCACCAGTTTCAGCGTCAGCCGGTCACCTTGCCGCCCGACATTGGCTTCTGACAGCCGCACACCGCCCAACCATACCGTTGGCAGGTTTGCCCCGAGCCCCTCGGCACGCAGGCACCATTGCTGCTGGCTATCGCTGAACAAGTCGCCGCAACGCTGCAGCTGCTTGATGCGCAGCGTGTCCGCTGCAGCCTGTGTACCCAGACTGCAAAGCCATAACAGCAAGATCAGGACACCGTTCATGCAATCACCCCACGCGCTCCCTGTGAGTGCGACTTACGGGGCACCTCAAAGGTTCACCTGTGGCTGGCAACTGCCTGGTCGCGGGCGAGCCATTCGGCCATGGAAGTATCCTCCAACGCGTACTCGCCACGATTGGCCTTCCATACCAGCTCCTTGTCGCGCAGGGCATCGAGGGCCTTCTGTACGTTTGCCGTGTTGACGTTGGCTACCGCCTGGGCCTGCTCCAGCTTGCGGCTGACCTCAACCAGGGTTTGCTCGGTAAACGGGGAAAACGGCTGCCGGCCCAGCGTGCGCTCGGCCATGACCTCTAGCACGGCCTGCTGCAACGGCGTAAGTTCGTTCCAAGCGCTTTCGTAGTCACTCCACACCCCAGCTTGATGGTTCAGCGCCCCATTGCGCAGCAGTTCACCCAGGTTGCCCGCCTCACCCAGGCCGACGCTAACTTCGGCCAACAGTTTGTTGAGCATTTCCGGGCGCCGGCCGACCAATTCGAACGCGTATGCCAAGTCCTCTACCTTGAACTGGTTACTGTCGGCCAGGCGACGGTTCCACAAGGCGGTGATGAATTCGACATATTCACGCCCCAGCAACGGAAATGGCGTGATGCTGGCACCAAAGAATGGCTGCTTGCTCTTGAGTACCAGGTTGGCCAGCTTGTCACGACTAGAGCCCGTGAACACCAGGCGCAAGCCGTCCGGACGGTCGCCACGGTTAAGATGGTCACGCGCGGCTTTCAGCGCGAACATCGCATTGAGGCCATCTTCGCTGTTAAGGGCGTGCTGAGCCTCGTCGATGATCAGCACTACCAGCTGCCCTGACACCTGGTGCAACACGGCAAGCGCCTGGGCCAGGGTAGTCCCCGCAGGCAGTTGCGGGCGGGTGAAATCCCAGCTCAGGGTGCGCAGCAGGTTGATCTTGTCGATACCGGCCTTTTTCGCGGTCCTGGCCAGCGCACCTTCGAATCTGGCCAGCGCAGTACCGATGGCGCCACTGATGAGCTGCGCAGGGGCGGCGTCGCGATCCGACCACAGGTCGACGTAAACCGGTAGCCAGCCGCGCTGTACGCATTCCGGTATGAAGTCGTTGTTGAGGAAGGTGCTCTTGCCTGTACGCCGGGGCGCGGCCAGGAACATGCCCGAGCTGTAATCGACCAACGACTCGCCGGCCAAGTCTTGGGCCAGTGCGTTGGCCAACTGATTACGGCGTAGGAGCGGGCGAACGGGAGACATGCAATTAACCTCAATTATCTTGCCTACTATAATTTATAGCCTACAAGATAAACCAGGATAATACGACCGTCTGCAACCGTGCCGGCGTGATCCAGATCCGGCAAAAAGTCAGCAAATTTGCCATCATGTTGGTTCCACCTGCGGAGATCATGGACATGCCGCTACGCCCCCTTTTCGCCTCCCTGTTGCTGGTCGCCAGCCTCACCGCCCACGCCGCCACCGAGGTGGTGCCACTTCAGCATCGCAGCAGCGCCGAACTGCTGCCCGCCCTGCAGGCTTTCATCGGCAAGGACGGCACGGTCAGCGCCTTCGAGAACAAACTGATCGTCAACGCCAGCCCCGAGCGCATCGACGACCTGCGCGCCCTGCTGCAACAGCTGGACACCGCGCCCAAGCGCCTGCTGATCAGCGTCGACAACAACGACAGCAATTTCCAGGACAACCGCGGCAACGCACGCGTCATTCACTACGGCACCAGCAACCGCGACGGCGGCATGCAGCAGGTACAAGCCAGCGAAGGGCAACCGGCACTGATCCAGGTGGGCCAGAGCATCCCCATTACCAGCACCAGCACAGACGGCTATGGGCGCATTCAGAGCAACACCGAATACCGCAACGTGACCCAAGGCTTCTACGTAACCCCAAGCCTGAGCGGCGAAACGGTTCGTCTGCAAATAAGCAGCAATAATGACCGTATCAGCCATGAACGTGCAGATGTAGTGAAAGTGCAAAGTACCGACACGACAGTCACTGGCAAGCTCGGCGAGTGGATCACCCTGGCGGGGTTCAACCAGCAGAGCCAAGCCGACCGCAGCGCGTCAAGCCACACGTACAGCACCCAACGGGGTGAAAACATGACATTGCGTGTCAAAGTCGACCTTGTGGACTGATCCCAGGCAATTCAAGGCTTCGACCAAAGGCCTTGAAACTGACTGCCAAGTCGCATTAGACCAAAGATGTAGTAAGGACAAAAAAGCACTACAAAACATTTGACAGGGTCTTTTTCCCAAGGGCATGATGGCCTCGCTCCCGCTAATCAGGGGCCCTGGCAAGGGCCTTCGGGGCGCGCTCCTTCCACCCCAGGAGGCGCCTCGTGTCTATACGGCCCACAAGGCGGTTCGACGGGATTGCGACTGCAACGAAGAAGTTGTCCCGAGGGACGGAAGCGCATCACCGCAGTACTGGCAATCGCGTAGCACCGCAGCAAGGCAACCACGAGCCGACCTGCCGGAGCGCACCTTCGCCTGGCCTGCCCAACCTTCCCCTTCGAGCCTTCGCGTTCGCCGCCGCAAGCCTGCGAACAGGACAGCCGCCAGGCACCTGATCAGCCCAGAGCATCAGCACAATTAACCCAAGATCGATGCGACGAGGTTTATTTCCATGGCACTGACACGCGAACAGCAAATTGCAGCCCTCGAGAAAGACTGGGCCGAGAACCCGCGCTGGAAAGGCGTGACCCGTACCTACACCGCCGCTGATGTCGTTCGCCTGCGTGGCTCCGTGCAACCTGAGCACACCTTTGCCCGTCAGGGTGCAGAAAAACTGTGGAAGCTGGTCACCGAAGGTGCTCACCCGTCCTTCCGCCCCGACAAAGATTTCGTCAACTGCATGGGCGCCCTGACTGGCGGCCAGGCTGTACAACAGGTCAAGGCCGGCATCCAGGCCATCTACCTGTCCGGCTGGCAGGTTGCCGCCGACAACAACTCGGCCGAGTCGATGTACCCTGACCAGTCGCTGTACCCGGTCGACTCGGTACCGACCGTGGTCAAGCGCATCAACAACGCGTTCCGCCGTGCCGACCAGATCCAGTGGAAAGCCGGCAAGAACCCGGGCGACGAAGGCTACATCGACTACTTCGCGCCCATCGTGGCTGACGCCGAAGCCGGTTTCGGTGGCGTACTGAACGCCTACGAGCTGATGAAGAACATGATCGAAGCAGGCGCCGCTGGCGTGCACTTCGAAGACCAGCTGGCCTCGGTTAAAAAATGCGGCCACATGGGCGGCAAGGTGCTGGTACCGACCCAGGAAGCCGTTCAGAAGCTGGTAGCAGCGCGCCTGGCCGCTGACGTGTCGGGTGTACCGACCATCATCCTGGCCCGTACCGACGCCAACGCCGCCGACCTGCTGACCAGCGACTGCGACCCGTACGACCAGCCGTTCGTGATTGGCGAGCGTACTCGCGAAGGCTTCTACAAGGTCCGCGCCGGCCTCGACCAGGCCATTGCCCGCGGCCTGGCCTACGCCCCGTACGCCGACCTGATCTGGTGCGAAACCGCCAAGCCGGACCTGGACGAAGCCCGCCGCTTCGCCGAGGCGATCAAGAAGGAATACCCGGACCAGATCCTGTCGTACAACTGCTCGCCTTCCTTCAACTGGAAGAAAAACCTGGACGACGCCACCATCGCCAAGTTCCAGCGCGAGCTGTCGGCCATGGGTTACAAGCATCAGTTCATCACCCTGGCCGGCATCCACAACATGTGGCACGGCATGTTCAACCTGGCGCACGACTACGCCCGTAACGACATGACCGCCTACGTGAAGCTGCAGGAGCAGGAATTCGCTGACGCCAGCAAGGGCTACACCTTCGTGGCGCACCAGCAGGAAGTGGGCACCGGCTACTTCGACGACATGACCACCGTGATCCAGGGTGGCGCTTCGTCGGTGACTGCACTGACCGGTTCGACCGAGGAAGAGCAGTTCCACTGATAGTGGGCTGCGGTTGAACCAAGGCCCGGGGCTTGTGAAAGCTCCGGGCTTCTTTAATGCAACGCTACTCTGATGAAGTAAGGCCTTGAGTTACAGACGCCCCACCAAAACTCCGAGTAAACCCTAAGCGCGGAATCCACCATCGATTGGTACCGCCACACCAGTTACGTAAGAAGCTGCTTCCGAGCTAAGCCAGTACACAAGCTCAGCAACTTCATGGGCTTCACAGACCCGCCCATAGGCTGCGAGGCGCACACCGCATCAAACTTTCTCCCCAATACATGCCTTGCCAATGGCGTTGACACAAATCCCGGACAAACGGCATTGACCCGTACGCCATAAGGGGCATATTCCTTTGCAACGGCCTTGGTAATTCCAACTAGTGCATGCTTGCTGGCGGTGTATACAGAACCACCCGTGACACTGGCATTCAGACCCGCTAGCGAGGCGACATTGACAATGGTGCCACGCCCCGCCTCACGCATTGCAGGCAACACCGCCTTCATGCATCGCCATGGCGCACTTACATTCGTGGACATGACATCGTCAAAATCAGCCTCGGGATATTCCTCGGTCATCGTGAACGATTGACCATCAATACCAATGCTGTTGACGAGACAATTTATGGGTGGATGATCGAGAGTCAGTCGCCTGAAGAGGTCGGTCAACTCGGTAGGGCTACGCAAATCAACCGAGTACGGATACGCACACCCTGCCTCCCTGTTGATACTCTCACACACACGGACGTTCCTAACATGATCTCGTCCGCACACAATGACTGTGTATTGCTCTCTGGCAAATTTCCAGGCACACGCCTCTCCGATACCGGAATTGCCACCAGTAATAACAACTACCTTACTCATGCGCTCAAATCCCTTCTGCTAATGATCAAGCCTTGCACGTCGCAGAAATAGACAGGTCATGCCAAAAATAACACCAACGCAACCAAAAGCCGCCCAAGTAACACTGAAGCCAAGGCTATCCAGCATCGGCACAGCCAAGGTCACACATAGCACTCGTGCCGCAGCCTGAATCACAGGTATCAACGAAAACAAAAAACCTTGTCGCGACACCGGCGCTCGCTGGGCAATCAAGGTCGCCATGTAGGTGATACCGATGATCTCGCCCAAGGTCCAGACCACCACTAACAGCAGTATTGCGGGCCAAGTATCGACCAAGGCATAAGCACCGAAACCAATGCCGTAGCAGATCGCCGCTAGCGCCATGTTGACAATGGCAGACCAACGGCGGCTCAAGGCGATCAGCGGTCGAGTCAGAACGATGACCAGTAGCCCATTAACAATACCTGCCACTCCAAACAGATGCGCCGCGTCCCCCGCCCCCAATGCTCTTAGCCAGAGAGGGAGCTGGTATTCACGCTGGCCATCGAGCAAGGACAATACGAAAAATATCATACCCGCCAAGATCACCGCCGCAGGTATCGGCACATCCTTAGCCTTAAACTGCGTATCTTTAGTATCAAGATGACTTCCAGTTATCGGCAGAGCTAAGGTAGCGCTCGTCACCAGGCAAACCAGGCTTATCGCCGCGGTAAACCACAAGAGATACTGGCTTTGCCAACTCAGCAGAACACCCCCTACGACGAACAGCAGGACACCACCCGCATTACTGGCTAGATGTAGATATGCAAAAGCCCCCACCTGATCGCCAGACGGTGCAGCCTGGGCCGTCATCACGCTGAAAAGCGGCGTGATGGCGCCCGCACTGAACATAAAAAGCAAAATCATCGCAATTGCGATGGGTAAGATCGGCAGAAGGCTGCCCAACAGCGCGAGCAGCGCCGTCGACGAGCAGCCCAACAAAAGAATTCGACTACCCACTCGTCCTGGCAGTTGCCCACCAAGCAGGTTTCCGGCCAGATAGCTGATAATCATCAGCGATACCGTAGTCGCCAGTTCAGCATCCGCCAAAGCGAAGTGCCGACTCATGAATAACGCCGCAAATGACCCGACCCCGTTGGCCAGGACAAATAGCAATTTGAGCAATGCCACCTTATGCATCAGCGGGCTCATTCGCTTAATGCTGTGGCTTACGGCGCTATCCATGAGGGCCTAGGCACAACGTCGTGCCGTCCTTGAGCCTTGAAATCCAGCGACGCTCGCTTCCAACTCGAATGTTCCATAGCCCCAGCAACTCATCGACATCCAGCAAACTCGCCTGACGAGCCAACCGCAGGTACAAGCGCACAGCCTTCACGCTGGTGCAACACTGGAGTAGTTGGCCACTGGCCAATGGACAGACCTCGCCAACGGCATAGAAATACTCCCTAGCCTTCAGCAAATCACGACTGCTGCCGACTTCATATAGCATCTCCAGCAACGCACGCTCGGGCACTGACCTGAGCAGCCCACCCCGCCGCTCAAGGGTCGCCGTGCGCAGAGATATCTCCCCGCCCCAATCAAACAATCTTGCATACACATAGCGCACCGAATAACGTTCGGTAAACCACCGAGGCAATGAGACTCGGTTATCGCCCCACAACACTAGCGAAGTATCATTTTCATAAATTTCGCGAAACGCACTGCTACCTCCTAAATGCAGGCAGGTGATCCGACGCTCCAGATAGCAGCACCCCACCGCAAGGTTCAACTCACTATCTGGAAAGGCATAGATACCGCGAGCTACGCGATTCAGCCAACCATTCCTGGCATAGCTGGCAGCCCTCTGGCTCGATATCCCAATGCGTTGCAAGATGCTTAGGTCGAGCAACATCTCGCGTGGCTGGGAGGTATAGAGTTTTCTGATCAAAGAATATTGTTGTTGTATAGGCATACCTGCATCCTGCGACTTCTTGGCTAACGCCGGTGACTGTTAGTGCGGGGCGTCCCTTCCCCGGACACTAGATTCATGCTTCTTGCAATGCCTGGATAAACGACTGCAGATCGTCTCCCTTTGGAATTGCCACTCGCAGCACGTTGGTCAGTAATGAACCAGCATGGGGATATCCTGAGCAATCGCTGAAACGTATCCTCGCCCTGTGCAAAGCTTTGGCCAAACGCTGATCAGGGCCGTCATCGAGTAGCAGGAAGTTGGCAAGAGTATCGATGACACCAATTCCCAAGCCTTGGCAACACTTAACAATCCGCGTACGTACCCAATCTTGGCTACCATGCGCCGCTGCGATTTCTGGCTGATTGGCCAGACAATGCAGGGCCGCCTTAACTGCCGCATGGTTGATATCCCAGGGGCCACGCAATTTGAGCAACTGCCTGACAGCATGCGTGCTGGCGACCACATAGCCGAGACGCAAACCTGCCAACCCGAAGTACTTGGAAAACGAGCGAATAACGAACAACTGCTCAAGGCCACTGAAGGCTCCAACGCAAGAGTGGCGCAGGTACTCGTAATAGCACTCATCAACAATAACCGGCTTATCCAGTTCAACGCAGCGAACTATCAAGCGCTGCAGATCATCAGGCTCAATTTGCACTCCCAACGGATTATTCGGATTGCACAAAATCAGCCCATCACTACCTGACAAGGCTTCGAGTACTACATCCTTTGGGCCAGTCGTTTATCGACCTCAAGCCCCAAGTAGGAGCATGAGCACATATTCATAAAGACATGCCCGTCTTGGTCGCGCAGGCGGCTGGATGGACAGTGGACCACACTGCGATCTGTCAGGCCAGACGCTTGGGCGAGTTCCCAAGACGCGTTACCCAACTCAATAGTGCGCTCGGTATTGATGAACAGGTTTCTTTGCTCTGACATAGCACCTCCATAAGCATGCACGCATACTTTACTGACAAAGAAAAAGGAAACTTCCTACAACAACCAATACAAACTATTTCTTGTCGCACCTCAATAAGTCAAGCTTGAGATACAATACCAACACCTTCCAACCAGGAAGGTCAACCCCAAAACAAAACCAGAGCATTCAGACGCGCAAAAATTCATGCCACAGGTGATTTCCAATGAAAATATCAAACAATCACCCCGCACCCGAAACTGCGAAGATAGAGCAAAATACAACCACACCAACCCAGAAATTATTTGTTGCACTTAGCCTTGGCAACCCACCTAAAAACCTTCTCTGCCTCTGGACTTAGTTGATTATATTCACCCCAATTTTGAGCACACCTACCGATAAGTCGCCCAACAGCTTTGGGCAGGCCATTACCCGTGACCTGCCCACCCGTACGCCGACCTGATCTGGTGTGAAACCGCCAAGCCGGACCTGGACGAAGCCCGCCGCTTCGCCGAGGCGATCAAGAAGGAATACCCGGACCAGATCCTGTCGTACAACTGCTCGCCTTCCTTCAACTGGAAGAAAAACCTGGACGACGCCACCATCGCCAAGTTCCAGCGCGAGCTGTCGGCCATGGGTTACAAGCATCAGTTCATCACCCTGGCCGGCATCCACAACATGTGGCACGGCATGTTCAACCTGGCGCACGACTACGCCCGTAACGACATGACCGCCTACGTGAAGCTGCAGGAGCAGGAATTCGCTGACGCCAGCAAGGGCTACACCTTCGTGGCGCACCAGCAGGAAGTGGGCACCGGCTACTTCGACGACATGACCACCGTGATCCAGGGTGGCGCTTCGTCGGTGACTGCACTGACCGGTTCGACCGAGGAAGAGCAGTTCCACTGATAGCGGGTTGCGGTTGAACAAAGGCCCGGGGCTTGTGAAAGCTCCGAGCCTTTGTTTTTACCCGAGCAAGGGCCGGGCCTGCTGGCCAATTTTTACCAGCCGTTCACCGTTGCCGCCGCTACCGTATTCGCGGGTAAACCCGCTCCTACGCTGATCGGGAGGAGACACACATCGGCGATTGGGCGCAGGCCGCTGTAGGAGCGGGTTTACCCGCGAAAGGGCCGGCACGGGCCACAGCAAAACCCTGGATCAGGTCTATGCTTGTGGCAGCCCAGCAGCAAGGACCGCCCATGCCTCGTCCAAGCCACCTGATGATTCTCGCCCTGACCGCCGCTGCCCTCTATATATATGCACTGGCCAGCGACAACACCCTGCTCGCCCTGATGGCCAAACCCATCCCGGTGCTGGCCTTGATTGCCTGGCTGCGCAGCACCCCGGTTTCGCCTTATCGCACGTGGATCTCGATCGGCCTGGGCTTCTCGGTACTCGGTGACATCCTGCTGGCCATCCCCGCCGACCTGTTCGTGTTCGGCCTGGCCGCCTTCCTTTGCGCCCACCTTGCTTACCTGCGCGGCTATTGCGGCATTACCCTGCGCCCCGCCCTGCCCGCACTGATCTTCAGCGCAATCAGTGGCATCGCGCTGCTCGGCGTACTGGCCAGCAACGGCCTCGGCCCGCTGCTGATCCCGGTAGCGCTCTACGCCCTGGCTATCAGCGCCATGCTCTGGCGCGCACTGGCCTGCGGGGGATTGGCCGCGCTCGGTGCCGGCCTGTTCGTGTTCTCCGACAGCCTGATCGGCATCGACCGCTTCGTCAGCCCGTTCGCCGCCGCACCGTACCTGATCATCCTCGCCTACTGGCTCGGCCAATGGGCCATCGCTTCATCAGTCGGTCATCGCTCAACCGATAAAGTATTGACCCAGAGCGGTGCGCGCAGGACCGAGAGCTGCTAGAACAAGGGTTTTTTGCAATTGCAAGTAGGGGGAATCGCCAGATGAACTTTACAAGGCACAGAAGAGCCAAATTCAACGGCAGCAGCTCAAATGATATTAATTATCATTACAGGACTTGCAATTCGTTACCTGCAGCAAGAAACATAATTAACAAAACCGCGCGTAATGCCCGAATCTCAAGGCCCTCAGCCAGTTACGAACGGTTTTTGTACTTAATCCTACGAATAAATTTGCGACAGAAATTTTACTTGCACCAGGTTTACCCATAAAATCAGCGCGATTGATTCGGCTGCGACATTTGGTCACTGCATGTGCGACGCCAAGTCGCCGCTCTACACTTATTTCAGACTGCAGAGCTGGGTCTCTGTATAAGGATCTCTAGCATGTCCGATTCGGCAGGACTCATCGCCCACAACTGGGGCTTTGCCATCTTCCTCCTGGGTGTCGTCGGCCTGTGCGCCTTCATGCTCGGCCTGTCCAGCCTGCTCGGTAGCAAGGCTTGGGGCCGCGCCAAGAACGAACCCTTCGAATCCGGCATGCTGCCCGTCGGCAGCGCTCGCCTGCGCCTGTCCGCCAAATTCTATCTGGTCGCGATGCTGTTCGTGATCTTCGATATCGAAGCCCTCTTTCTCTTTGCATGGTCTGTGTCCGTCCGCGAAAGCGGCTGGACCGGATTCGTCGAAGCACTCGTTTTCATAGCAATTCTGTTGGCAGGTCTTGTCTACCTATGGCGCGTCGGGGCACTTGATTGGGCTCCCGAAGGTCGCCGCAAGCGGCAAGCGAAGCTGAAACAATGAGGCTTTGGCATGCAATACAATCTCACCAGAATCGATCCGGATGCGCCCAACGAGCAGTACCCGGTCGGTGAACGGGAAACCGTCACCGATCAACTGCTAGAGGACCAGGTCCACAAGAACATCTTCATGGGCAAACTTGAAGATGTGCTGCGTGGCGCGGTCAATTGGGGCCGCAAGAACTCCCTCTGGCCGTACAACTTCGGCCTGTCCTGCTGCTACGTGGAAATGACCACGGCCTTCACGGCACCCCACGACATCGCCCGCTTCGGCGCCGAAGTCATCCGGGCCTCGCCGCGTCAGGCCGACTTCATGGTCATTGCCGGTACCTGCTTCGTGAAGATGGCGCCGATCATCCAGCGCCTGTACGAGCAGATGCTCGAGCCGAAATGGGTCATTTCCATGGGTTCGTGCGCCAACTCCGGTGGCATGTACGACATCTACTCGGTCGTTCAGGGGGTCGACAAGTTCCTCCCCGTGGACGTCTATGTGCCTGGCTGCCCGCCACGCCCTGAGGCTTTCCTGCAAGGCTTGATGCTGCTGCAGGAGTCGATCGGCCAAGAACGACGCCCGCTTTCCTGGGTTGTTGGTGATCAAGGTATTTACCGTGCCGAGATGCCAGCCCAGAAAGACCTGCGTCGTGAGCAGCGCATTGCAGTAACCAACCTGCGCAGCCCCGACGAAGTCTGATCCAGCGACCTGCCGCCCGCTCCCGAAGGAGCCGGCGGCCTGGCTTCATTCTTAACGTTGACCCAAAGCGACCGAGACCATGACAGCGGACAACGCTATTTTCATTCCGCCCTACAAGGCTGACGACCAGGATGTGGTCGTCGAACTGAACAACCGTTTTGGCGCCGAAGCATTCGTCGCCCAGGAGACCCGCACCGGCATGCCCGTGCTGTGGGTAAAACGCGCCCAGCTCAAAGAGGTGCTCAGTTTCCTGCGCGGCGTCGCCAAGCCTTACAGCATGCTGTACGACCTGCATGGCGTCGACGAGCGCCTGCGCACCCAGCGCCGTGGCCTGCCAGCCGCCGATTTCAGCGTGTTCTACCACCTGTTGTCGATCGAGCGTAACAGCGATGTGATGATCAAGGTGTCGCTCAGCGAAGGCGACCTGAACCTGCCGACCGTGACGGGCATCTGGCCAAACGCCAACTGGTACGAGCGCGAAGTCTGGGACATGTTCGGCATCGACTTTGCCGGCCACCCGCACCTCAGCCGCATCATGATGCCGCCGACCTGGGAAGGTCACCCGCTGCGCAAGGACTACCCTGCCCGTGCGACCGAGTTCGACCCCTACAGCCTGACCCTGGCCAAGCAGCAGCTTGAAGAGGAATCGGCACGCTTCAACCCGGAAGCCTGGGGCATGAAACGTCAGGGCGCCAACGAGGACTACATGTTCCTCAACCTCGGCCCCAACCACCCTTCGGCGCACGGTGCGTTCCGTATCGTCCTGCAGCTGGACGGTGAAGAAATCGTCGACTGCGTACCGGACATCGGCTACCACCACCGTGGCGCCGAAAAAATGGCCGAGCGCCAGTCCTGGCACAGCTTCATCCCCTATACCGACCGTATCGATTACCTCGGCGGGGTGATGAACAACCTGCCGTACGTGCTTGCGGTAGAGAAGCTGGCCGGCATCAAGGTGCCGCAGAAGGTCGACGTGATTCGCATCATGCTGGCCGAGTTCTTCCGCATCACCAGCCACCTGCTGTTCCTGGGTACCTACATCCAGGACGTCGGCGCCATGACCCCGGTGTTCTTCACCTTCACCGACCGCCAGCGCGCCTACACGGTGATCGAAGCGATCACCGGCTTCCGCCTGCACCCGGCCTGGTACCGCATCGGTGGCGTCGCCCACGACCTGCCACGTGGCTGGGACAAGCTGGTCAAGGACTTTGTCGAGTGGCTGCCCAAGCGCCTCGACGAATACACCAAGGCCGCCCTGCAAAACAGCATCCTCAAGGGCCGTACCATCGGCGTTGCCGCGTACAACACCAAGGAAGCGCTGGAATGGGGCACCACCGGTGCCGGCTTGCGTGCCACCGGTTGCAACTTCGACCTGCGTAAAGCCCGTCCTTACTCCGGCTACGAAAACTTCGAGTTCGAAGTACCGCTGGCCCACAACGGCGATGCCTACGATCGCTGCATGGTCCGTGTCGAGGAGATGCGTCAGAGTATCCGCATCATCGACCAGTGCCTGCGCAACATGCCGGAAGGCCCGTACAAGGCGGATCACCCGCTGACCACGCCGCCGCCGAAAGAGCGCACCCTGCAGCACATCGAGACCCTGATCACGCACTTCCTGCAAGTCTCGTGGGGCCCGGTCATGCCGGCCAACGAGTCGTTCCAGATGATCGAAGCGACCAAGGGCATCAACAGTTACTACCTGACGAGCGATGGCGGCACCATGAGCTACCGCACCCGGATCCGCACCCCGAGCTACCCGCACCTGCAGCAGATCCCTTCGGTGATCAAAGGCAGCATGGTCGCCGACCTCATTGCGTACCTGGGCAGTATCGACTTCGTTATGGCTGACGTGGACCGCTAAGCATGAACAGCACGCTTATCCAGACAGACCGTTTCGCCCTGAGCGAAACCGAGCGCTCGGCCATCGAGCACGAAATGCATCACTACGAGGACCCGCGCGCGGCGTCCATCGAAGCCCTGAAGATCGTCCAGAAGGAGCGTGGCTGGGTGCCGGACGGCGCCATTCACGCCATCGGCGAAGTGCTGGGCATTCCGGCCAGCGACGTCGAGGGTGTCGCCACCTTCTACAGCCAGATCTTCCGCCAACCGGTCGGCCGCCACATCATCCGCGTGTGCGACAGCATGGTCTGCTACATCGGCGGCCATGAGTCGGTGGTCAGCCAGATCCAGAGCGAGCTGGGCATCGGCCTCGGCCAGACCACCGCCGACGGCCGTTTCACCCTGCTGCCCGTGTGCTGCCTGGGCAACTGCGACAAGGCCCCGGCGCTGATGATCGACGACGACACCTTCGGTGACGTGCAGCCGGCTGGCGTTTCCAAACTGCTGGAGGGTTACGTATGACCATTACTTCCTTCGGCCCGGCCAACCGCATCGCGCGCTCGGCCGAAACCCACCCGCTGACCTGGCGCCTGCGTGACGACGGCGAGCCGGTCTGGCTGGCCGAGTACGAATCGAAGAACGGCTACGCCGCAGCCCGCAAGGCGCTGGCGCAAATGTCCGCCGACGACATCGTGCAAAGCGTCAAGGACTCCGGCCTCAAGGGCCGTGGCGGTGCAGGCTTCCCCACTGGCGTGAAGTGGGGCCTGATGCCCAAAGACGAATCCATGAACATCCGCTACCTGCTGTGCAACGCGGACGAAATGGAGCCGAACACCTGGAAGGACCGCATGCTGATGGAGCAACAGCCCCATCTGCTGGTCGAGGGCATGCTGATCAGCGCCCGCGCCCTCAAGGCCTATCGCGGCTACATCTTCCTGCGTGGCGAATACACCACCGCAGCGAAGAACCTCAACCGCGCCATCGATGAAGCCAAGGCCGCCGGCCTGCTGGGCAAGAACATCCTGGGCAGCGGTTTCGATTTCGAGCTGTTCGTGCACACCGGTGCAGGCCGCTACATCTGCGGTGAAGAAACCGCACTGATCAACTCGCTGGAAGGCCGCCGCGCCAACCCGCGCTCCAAGCCGCCCTTCCCTGCCGCCGTTGGCGTGTGGGGCAAGCCGACGTGCGTGAACAACGTCGAAACCCTGTGCAACGTCCCGGCCATCGTCGCCAACGGCAACGACTGGTACAAGTCGCTGGCCCGCGAAGGCAGCGAAGACCATGGCACCAAGCTGATGGGCTTCTCCGGCAAGGTAAAGAACCCAGGCCTGTGGGAACTGCCATTCGGCGTTACCGCGCGCGAACTGTTCGAAGACTACGCCGGTGGCATGCGCGATGGCTTCAAGCTCAAGTGCTGGCAGCCAGGCGGCGCCGGTACCGGCTTCCTCCTGCCTGAGCACCTCGATGCGCAAATGTACGCCGGTGGCATCGCCAAGGTCGGGACCCGTATGGGTACCGGCCTGGCCATGGCGGTCGACGACAGCATCAACATGGTGTCGCTGCTGCGCAACATGGAAGAGTTCTTCGCCCGCGAGTCGTGCGGCTGGTGCACGCCATGCCGTGACGGCCTGCCGTGGAGCGTGAAGATGCTGCGTGCACTGGAAAGAGGCCAGGGCCGCGCCGAAGACATCGAGACGCTGCTGGGGCTGGTCAACTTCCTCGGCCCAGGCCGTACCTTCTGTGCTCACGCACCGGGTGCCGTCGAGCCGCTGGGCAGTGCCATCAAATACTTCCGCTCGGAGTTCGAGGCCGGTGTGGCGCCAGAAAGCGCTGCCACCCTGCGCCCCGACCTGGCGAAGCCGATCGTGGTCGGCGCATAACAAGATGATTAGGCGGGTGGTCCGTGCCACTCGCCAGCTTACCGGCAGGCCCGAGCAATCGAGGCGTGTCGCAAGCTCACCGATTTCCATTAGCCACGCCCGCTCACGCGGGCCAACGAAGAACTTTGAACAATGGCCACTATCCACGTAGACGGCAAAGCGCTCGAAGTCAACGGTGCAGACAACCTGTTACAGGCGTGTCTGTCGCTCGGCCTCGACATCCCTTATTTCTGCTGGCACCCGGCGCTTGGTAGCGTTGGCGCCTGCCGGCAGTGCGCAGTCAAGCAGTACACCGACGAGAACGACACCCGTGGTCGTATCGTCATGTCCTGCATGACCCCTGCTTCCGACGGCACCTGGATCTCCATCGACGACGAAGAGTCGAAGGCGTTCCGCGCCAGCGTCGTCGAATGGCTGATGACCAACCACCCGCACGACTGCCCGGTGTGCGAGGAAGGCGGTCACTGCCACCTGCAGGACATGACGGTAATGACCGGCCACAACGAGCGCCGCTACCGTTTCACCAAGCGTACCCACCAGAACCAGGACCTCGGCCCGTTCATCGCCCATGAGATGAACCGCTGCATCGCCTGCTACCGCTGCGTGCGCTATTACAAGGACTACGCCGGTGGTACCGACCTGGGCGTCTACGGCGCCCACGACAACGTGTACTTCGGCCGCGTCGAAGACGGTGTGCTGGAAAGCGAGTTCTCCGGCAACCTGACCGAGGTCTGCCCGACCGGCGTATTCACCGACAAGACCCACTCCGAGCGCTACAACCGCAAGTGGGACATGCAGTTCGCCCCAAGCATCTGCCATGGCTGCTCCAGCGGCTGCAACATCAGCCCGGGTGAGCGCTACGGCGAACTGCGCCGTATCGAAAACCGCTTCAACGGTTCGGTCAACCAGTACTTCCTGTGCGACCGCGGCCGCTTCGGCTACGGCTACGTCAACCGCAAGGACCGCCCACGCCAGCCACAACTGGCCGACGGCACCAAGCTGGGCCTGGACGCCGCCCTGGACAAGGCCGCCGACCTGCTGCGCGGCCGTACCATCGTCGGTATCGGCTCGCCACGCGCCAGCCTCGAAAGCAACTACGGCCTGCGTGAGCTGGTCGGCGCCGAATACTTCTACTCGGGCATGGAAGCTGGCGAACTGGCCCGCGTACGCCTGGCCCTGAACGTGCTGAACAACAGCCCGCTGCCCGTGCCGACCCTGCGCGACATCGAAGACCACGACGCCGTGTTCGTGCTCGGTGAAGACCTGACCCAGACCGCTGCCCGCGTTGCCCTGGCCGTGCGCCAGGCCACCAAAGGCAAGGCCGAGGCCATGGCCGAAGCGATGAAAGTGCAGCCTTGGCTCGACGCTGCCGTGAAGAACATTGGCCAGCACGCGCTGTACCCGCTGTTCATCGCATCCCTGGCTGAAACCAAGCTCGACGACGTCGCCGAAGAGTGCGTACACGCCGCGCCGGCCGACCTGGCCCGCATCGGTTTCGCCGTGGCCCACGCCATCGACCCGAGCGCCCCTGCCGTCGCCGGCCTGGACGACGAAGCCCAGGCCCTGGCCCAGCGCATCGCCGACGCCCTGGTCGCCGCCAAGCGCCCACTGGTCGTAGCCGGTACTTCGCTGGCCGACCCGGCGCTGATCGAAGCAGCTGCCAACATCGCCAAGGCCCTGAAGCTGCGCGAGAAAAACGGCTCGCTGAGCCTGGTGGTGCCTGAGGCCAACAGCCTCGGCCTGGCCATGCTCGGTGGCGAGTCGGTCGATGCCGCCCTGGACGCGGTCATCAGCGGCAAAGCCGATGCCATCGTGGTGCTGGAAAACGACCTGTACGCCCGCGTACCGGCCGCCAAGGTCGATGCTGCCCTGGCTGCGGCCAAGGTGGTGATCGTTGCCGACCACTCCAAAACCGCCACCGTCGACCGCGCCCATCTGGTGCTGCCGGCCGCCTCGTTCGCCGAAGGCGACGGTACCCTGGTCAGCCAGGAAGGCCGTGCCCAGCGCTTCTTCCAGGTGTTCGACCCGCAGTACCTGGACAGCAGCATCCAGATCCACGAAGGCTGGCGCTGGATGCACGCCCTGCGTGCCACCCTGCTGAACAAGCCGGTCGACTGGACCCAGCTTGACCACGTCACCAGCGCCTGCGCCGAAGCCGCCCCGCAACTGGCTGGCATCGTCAACGCCGCGCCGAGCGCTGCGTTCCGCATCAAGGGCATGAAGCTGGCCCGTGAGCCGCTGCGCTACTCCGGCCGTACCGCCATGCGCGCCAACATCAGTGTGCACGAGCCGCGCACCCCGCAAGACAAGGACACCGCGTTCGCCTTCTCCATGGAAGGCTACTCGGGTTCGGCCGAACCGCGCCAGCAGGTGCCGTTCGCCTGGTCGCCGGGCTGGAACTCCCCACAAGCCTGGAACAAGTTTCAGGACGAGGTCGGTGGCCACCTGCGTGCCGGTGACCCAGGTGTACGCCTGATCGAATCGCAAGGCGACCGCCTGAACTGGTTCAACGCCATTCCGGGGGCCTTCAACCCAGCCCGTGGCACCTGGACTGCCGTGCCGTTCTTCCACCTGTTCGGCAGCGAAGAAAGCTCCTCGCGCGCCGCTCCGGTCCAAGAACGCATCCCGGCTGCCTACGTGGCCCTGGCCAAGTCCGAAGCCGACCGCCTGGGCGTCAACGAAGGCGCCCTGCTGAGCCTGAACGTCGCCGGTGTGGCCCTGCGTCTGCCGCTGCGTATCAATGAAGAGCTGGGCGCTGGCCTGGTCGCGTTGCCGAAAGGCCTGGCTGGCATTCCGCCTGCCATCTTCGGTGCATCCGTCGAAGGTCTGCAGGAGGCAGCACAATGAGCTGGTTCACCCCCGAAGTGATCGATGTGATCCTCACCGTGCTGCGGGCCATCGTGGTCCTGCTGGCGGTGGTGGTCTGCGGTGCGCTGCTCAGCTTCGTCGAGCGCCGCCTGCTGGGCTGGTGGCAGGACCGTTACGGTCCGAACCGCGTCGGCCCGTTCGGCATGTTCCAGATCGCTGCCGACATGCTGAAGATGTTCTTCAAGGAAGACTGGAACCCACCCTTCGTCGATCGCGTGATCTTCACCCTGGCACCGGTAGTGGCCATGAGCGCCCTGCTGATCGCCTTCGTGGTCATCCCGATCACCCCGACCTGGGGCGTTGCCGACCTGAACATCGGCCTGCTGTTCTTCTTCGCCATGGCCGGCCTGTCGGTCTACGCGGTGCTGTTCGCCGGCTGGTCGTCGAACAACAAGTACGCCCTGCTGGGCAGCTTGCGTGCTTCGGCACAGACCGTGTCGTACGAAGTGTTCCTGGGCCTGGCGCTGATGGGCGTGGTGGTGCAGGTGGGTTCGTTCAACATGCGCGACATCGTTGAGTACCAGGCGCAGAACCTGTGGTTCATCATTCCGCAGTTCTTCGGCTTCTGCACCTTCTTCATCGCTGGCGTCGCCGTGACTCACCGTCACCCGTTCGACCAGCCGGAAGCAGAACAGGAACTGGCCGACGGCTACCACATCGAGTATGCCGGCATGAAGTGGGGCATGTTCTTCGTCGGTGAGTACATCGGCATCATCCTCATCTCGGCGCTGCTGGTAACCCTGTTCTTCGGTGGCTGGCACGGCCCGTTCGGCATCCTGCCGCAACTGTCGTTCCTGTGGTTCGCCCTGAAGACCGCGTTCTTCATCATGCTGTTCATCCTGCTGCGCGCCTCGATCCCGCGCCCACGCTATGACCAGGTGATGGACTTCAGCTGGAAGTTCTGCCTGCCGCTGACCCTGATCAATTTGCTGGTGACCGCTGCGATCGTGCTCTACAACACGCCAGCCGTCGCGGCCCAGTGAGGATTTGACCCATGTTCAAGTATATCGGCGACATCGTTAAGGGCACCGGCACCCAGCTGCGCAGCCTGGCAATGGTGTTCTCCCACGGGTTCCGCAAGCGCGACACCCTGCAGTACCCCGAAGAACCCGTGTACCTGCCGCCGCGCTACCGCGGCCGCATCGTCCTCACCCGCGACCCCGATGGCGAGGAGCGCTGCGTAGCGTGCAACCTCTGCGCGGTGGCCTGCCCGGTTGGCTGCATTTCGCTGCAGAAGGCCGAGACAGAGGACGGCCGCTGGTACCCGGAGTTCTTCCGCATCAACTTCTCGCGTTGCATTTTCTGCGGCCTGTGTGAAGAAGCGTGCCCGACCACCGCGATCCAGCTGACTCCGGATTTCGAAATGGCCGAGTTCAAGCGTCAGGACCTGGTGTACGAGAAAGAAGATCTGCTGATCTCCGGCCCCGGCAAGAACCCTGACTACAACTTCTACCGTGTTGCGGGTATGGCAATCGCTGGCAAGCCGAAGGGCTCTGCACAGAACGAAGCCGAGCCGATCAACGTGAAGAGCTTGCTCCCATAAGGACAGAAAGATGGAATTCGCTTTCTACTTCGCATCCGGGATCGCCGTGGTCTCCACCCTTCGGGTGGTAACTGGCACCAACCCCGTGCACGCCTTGCTTTACCTGATCATTTCGCTGATTTCCGTGGCCATGATCTTCTTCGCCCTGGGTGCGCCGTTTGCCGGCGCCCTGGAAGTGATCGCCTACGCCGGCGCCATCATGGTGCTGTTCGTGTTCGTGGTGATGATGCTCAACCTCGGGCCGGCTTCGGTCGCTCAGGAACGGGGCTGGCTCAAGCCCGGCATCTGGGCCGGGCCGGTAATCCTCGGCGCCCTGCTGCTGGCGGAGCTGCTGTACGTGCTGTTCGTCACCCCGAGTGGCGCCGGCATCAGCGGTACCACCGTGGGCCCGAAAGCCGTGGGCATCAGCCTGTTCGGCCCTTACCTGCTGGTGGTCGAACTGGCGTCGATGCTGCTGCTGGCTGCAGCCGTCACCGCCTTCCACCTGGGCCGCAACGAGGCGAAGGAGTAAATCATGGGTGCTATCCCTCTCGAACATGGTCTGGCGGTCGCCGGCATCCTGTTCTGCTTAGGTCTGGTTGGCCTGATGGTCCGCCGCAACATCCTCTTCGTGCTCATGAGCCTGGAAGTCATGATGAACGCCTCTGCCCTGGCGTTCGTCGTCGCCGGTGCCCGTTGGGTCCAGCCCGACGGCCAGGTGATGTTCATTCTGGTGATCAGCCTGGCAGCCGCCGAGGCCAGCATTGGCCTGGCCATCCTGCTGCAGCTGTATCGCCGCTTCCACACTCTCGACATCGATGCTGCCAGTGAGATGCGCGGATGAACCTTCTCTTCCTGACTTTCGTCTTTCCCCTCGTCGGCTTCCTGCTGCTGTCGTTCTCGCGTGGACGGTTCTCGGAGAACCTGTCCGCCCTGATCGGCGTCGGCTCGGTAGGCCTGTCGGCCGCCACGGCCGCTTACGTCATCTGGCAGTTCAACGTCGCCCCGCCTGAGGGCGGTGCGTACAGCCAGCTGCTGTGGCAGTGGATGTCGGTGGACGGCTTCGCGCCGAACTTCACCCTGTACCTGGACGGCCTGTCGGTCACCATGCTCGGCGTGGTGACCGGTGTCGGCTTCCTGATCCACCTGTTCGCATCCTGGTACATGCGTGGCGAAGCCGGCTACTCGCGCTTCTTCTCGTACACCAACCTGTTCATCGCCAGCATGCTGTTCCTGGTCCTCGGCGATAACCTGCTGTTCATCTACTTCGGCTGGGAAGGCGTGGGCCTGTGCTCGTACCTGTTGATCGGTTTCTACTACAGCAACCGCAACAACGGTAACGCGGCACTCAAGGCATTCATCGTCACCCGTATCGGCGACGTGTTCATGGCCATCGGCCTGTTCATCCTGTTCGCCCAGCTGGGCACCCTGAACGTGCAGGAACTGCTGGTGCTGGCACCGCAGAAGTTCCAGGCTGGCGACACCTGGATGGTGCTGGCCACGCTGATGCTGCTGGGTGGTGCGGTCGGTAAATCGGCACAGCTGCCACTGCAGACCTGGCTGGCCGACGCCATGGCGGGCCCGACTCCGGTTTCGGCACTGATCCACGCCGCAACCATGGTGACCGCGGGCGTGTACCTGATCGCCCGTACCAACGGCCTGTTCCTGCTGGCGCCGGACATCCTGCACCTTGTAGGTGTGGTCGGTGGCGTGACCCTGGTACTGGCAGGCTTCGCTGCGCTGGTACAGACCGATATCAAGCGTATCCTCGCCTACTCGACCATGAGCCAGATCGGCTACATGTTCCTGGCCCTGGGCGTGGGTGCCTGGGACGCGGCGATCTTCCACCTGATGACCCACGCCTTCTTCAAGGCCCTGCTGTTCCTTGCCTCCGGTGCGGTGATCGTTGCCTGCCACCACGAGCAGAACATCTTCAAGATGGGCGGCCTGTGGAAGAAACTGCCCCTGGCCTACGCCAGCTTCGTGGTCGGTGGCGCGGCACTGGCGGCCCTGCCAATCGTGACCGTAGGCTTCTACTCCAAGGACGAGATCCTCTGGGAAGCCTTCGCCAGCGGCAACACCGGCCTGCTGTATGCCGGCCTGGTAGGCGCGTTCATGACCTCGCTGTACACCTTCCGCCTGATCTTCATCGCCTTCCACGGCGAAGCCAAGACCGAAGCCCACGCGGGCCACGGCATCAGCCACTGGCTGCCGCTGGGCGTGCTGATCGTGCTGTCGACCTTCGTCGGCGCCTGGATCACCCCGCCGCTGGCCGGTGTGCTGCCGGAAAGCGCCGGCCATGCCGGTGGCGAAGCCAAGCACGCGCTGGAGATCACCTCGGGTGCCATCGCCATCGCCGGTATCCTGCTGGCCGCCCTGCTGTTCCTGGGCAAGCGCCGCTTCGTCAGCGCCGTCGCCAACAGTGGCATCGGTCGCGTCCTGTCGGCCTGGTGGTTCGCTGCCTGGGGCTTCGACTGGATCTACGACAAGCTTTTCGTCAAACCGTACCTGCTGATCAGCCACATCCTGCGCAAGGACCCGGTTGACCGCACCATCGGCCTGATTCCTCGGATGGCGCGTGGTGGCCACGTGGCCATGAGCAAGACCGAGACTGGCCAACTGCGCTGGTACACCGCCTCTATCGCCGTGGGCGCCGTGCTGGTACTCGGTGCCGTGGTAGTGGCTGCGGTATGACTATGAATCTTGCGACTTTGCCAAAGGAAACCAACCCGTCATGATTTTGCCTTGGCTGATCCTGATCCCCTTCATCGGCGGCTTCCTCTGCTGGCTGGGTGAGCGCTTCGGCGCCACCCTGCCGCGCTGGATCGCGCTGCTTACCATGTCCCTGCTGCTTGGCATCGGCCTGTGGCTGTGGGGTACCGGCGACTACACCCTTGCTCCCGCACCGGGCGCCGAACCGGCCTGGGCACTCGAATACAAAGTCGAGTGGATCAAGCGTTTCGGCATCAGCATCCACCTGGCCCTGGACGGCCTGTCGCTGCTGATGATCCTGCTCACCGGCCTGCTCGGTGTGCTGTCGGTACTGTGTTCCTGGAAAGAGATCCAGCGCCACGTCGGCTTCTTCCACCTCAACCTGATGTGGATCCTCGGCGGCGTGGTCGGTGTGTTCCTGGCCCTGGACCTGTTCCTGTTCTTCTTCTTCTGGGAAATGATGCTGGTGCCGATGTACTTCCTCATCGCGCTCTGGGGTCACAGCTCGGCAGACGGCAAGAAGACCCGGATCTACGCGGCGACCAAGTTCTTCATCTTCACCCAGGCCAGCGGCCTGATCATGCTGGTGGCGATCCTGGGCCTGGTGCTGGTCAACTACAACACCACTGGCGTGCTCACCTTCAACTACAGCGACCTGCTCAAGGCCGAGTTGCCAGCCGGTATCGAGTACGTGCTGATGCTGGGCTTCTTCATCGCCTTCGCGGTGAAGCTGCCGGTGGTGCCGTTCCACTCCTGGCTGCCTGACGCTCACGCCCAGGCACCGACCGCAGGCTCGGTGGACCTGGCGGGTATCTTGCTGAAGACCGCGGCCTACGGCCTGCTACGCTTCGCCCTGCCGCTGTTCCCGAACGCCTCGGCCGAGTTCGCGCCGATCGCCATGACCCTGGGCCTGATCGGTATCTTCTACGGTGCCTTCCTGGCCTTCGCACAAACCGACATCAAGCGCCTGATCGCCTTCTCCAGCGTCTCGCACATGGGCTTCGTGCTGATCGGTATCTACTCCGGCAGCCAGCAGGCCCTGCAAGGTGCGGTGATCCAGATGCTGGCCCACGGCCTGTCGGCTGCGGCGCTGTTCATCCTGTCCGGCCAGCTGTACGAGCGCCTGCACACCCGTGACATGCGTCAGATGGGTGGCCTGTGGCACCGCATCGCCTACCTGCCGGCCATCAGCCTGTTCTTCGCAGCGGCATCGCTGGGCCTGCCAGGCACCGGCAACTTCGTCGGCGAGTTCCTGATCCTGATCGGCAGCTTCGTGCACGTGCCGTGGATCACCGTGATCGCCACTACCGGCCTGGTGTTCGGTTCTGTTTACTCGCTGATCATGATCCACCGTGCCTACTTCGGCCCGGCCAAGACCGACACCGTGCTGGCCGGCATGGACGGTCGCGAACTGGTCATGGTTCTGGGTCTGGCGGTATTGCTGATCCTGCTGGGCGTGTATCCGCAGCCGTTCCTCGACACCTCTGCCGCCACCATGAGTGGTGTGCAGCAGTGGCTCGGATCCGCTTTCACTCAACTCGCTTCGGCCCGGTAAGAGCGCTATGGAATTCACCACTCAACACTTCATCGCATTGGCGCCGATGCTGATCACCACCATCACCACGGTGGTGGTGATGCTGGCGATCGCCTGGAAGCGCAACCACTCGCAGACCTTCCTGCTGTCCACCGTGGGCCTGAACCTGGCCCTGCTGTCGCTCCTGCCGGCGCTGAAGGTCGCGCCGCTGGCGGTCACATCGCTGATCACCATCGACAAGTTCGCCTGCCTGTACATGGCGATCATCCTCGTGGCGACGCTGGCCTGCGTCACCCTCGCCCACGCCTACCTCGGCGAGGGCGCCAAGGGTTTCCCGGGCAACCGTGAAGAACTGTACCTGTTGCTGCTGATGTCAGCCCTCGGTGGCCTGGTGCTGGTCAGCGCCAACCACCTGGCCGGCCTGTTCATCGGCCTGGAGCTGTTGTCGGTACCGGTCTATGGCCTGGTGGCGTATGCCTTCTTCAACAAGCGATCGCTGGAAGCCGGCATCAAGTACATGGTGCTGTCGGCCGCAGGCTCGGCTTTCCTGCTGTTCGGCATGGCCCTGCTGTACGCCGACGCCGGCAGCCTGAGCTTCGACCAGATCGGCAAGGCCCTGGCTACCACCAGCATGCCAAGCCTGGTGGCCCAGCTGGGCCTGGGCATGATGCTGGTTGGCCTGGCCTTCAAGCTGTCGCTGGTACCGTTCCATCTGTGGACCCCGGACGTGTACGAAGGCGCTCCGGCGCCGGTCGCCGCGTTCCTGGCAACCGCCAGCAAGGTGGCAGTATTCGCCGTTGTCGTACGCCTGTTCATGCTCTCCCCTGCTGCCAGCAGCGGCGTGCTCAGCACCGTACTGGCGGTGATTGCCGTAGCCTCGATCCTGATTGGTAACCTGCTGGCGCTGACCCAGAGCAACCTCAAGCGTCTGCTGGGTTACTCGTCCATCGCCCACTTCGGTTACCTGGTCATCGCGTTGGTCGCCAGCAAGGGCCTGGCCCTGGAAGCCATGGGCGTTTACCTGGTCACCTACGTGATCACCAGCCTGGGCGCCTTCGGTGTCATCACCCTGATGTCCTCGCCGTACGGCGGCCGTGACGCCGATGCCCTGTACGAGTACCGCGGCCTGTTCTGGCGCCGCCCGTACCTGACAGCGGTACTGACCGTGATGATGCTGTCGCTGGCGGGTATCCCGCTGACCGCTGGCTTCATCGGCAAGTTCTACATCATCGCTACCGGCGTCGAATCGCACCTGTGGTGGTTGGTCGGTGCGCTGGTGATCGGTAGCGCCATCGGCGTGTACTATTACCTGCGCGTCATGGTTACCCTGTACCTGGTCGAGCCGAACCTGCGTCGTCACGACGCCCCGCTCAAGTGGGAACAGCGCACCGGCGGCGTCATGCTGCTGGCTATCGCCATTCTCGCTTTCGTACTGGGTGTGTACCCGCAGCCCCTGCTGGAAATGGTTCAGCAAGCGGGCCTGCAACTGGTCGGTTGATCACCCCGGCAGCCCCGGTAACAGAAAACACCCCGCCTAGGCGGGGTGTTTTTTTATCTGCACGTTTTGCTACCTGCGCCCACGGGTGCCTCACTCACTCGGGCAGCCCTGACCTGCGCCCGGCAAGGCGGCCTTGCGCAAATCACCATTGGCCGAAGGCAGGTACACTTCCGGGTTGGGCATGCCGCTGGGGGAGAGTTCATGGGTCATTTCGAATTCGGCGCGCACTGACCAGCCACACGCCTCGGTAGTGCATTGCAAATAAGCGATTCGCAGGAAAATATGGCGCCCTTCGCTAGTACGTATGCGCATCCGGCTGTGGCAATGCGGGCAAACCAGCTTGTAAGTACTCACGGCAAGTACCTGCTAGCATTGCCCAGGCTAGTCTGTGTGTCAGTATTGGCTGCAACTGTGGGTGTATTCTTCAATTTGATGGTTCTCATTGCAGAAGTGCTCCTTAAAACGCAGGGCTGTATTCATAACGAGTAGTTTAAGCCCATGGAATATCATTAAACCAGTCATGGATATTTGTTATGAGTACTCACATACTTGCTGAGGTGCTCACGCGCCTTAAGCTTCTCACTGGCGCAAACACTGATGCCGAGCTGTCACGTGCACTGTCGGTCAGCCCGCAAACGCTGAGCAGCTGGAAGGTTCGCGAGAGCATTCCTTACTCACTTTGCATAGACATCGCCAAAAAGCATGCATGCTCACTGGACTGGCTATTGCTGGGTCAAGCCGAGCACATCGCCGCCGACCCAGGTGATGCGGGCTGGGAGTGCGAAATGCTCGAACGGCTGCGCACGCTCTCGCACAGCGATCGCCAGGCCATCCTGCTGTTCATCAAGGACAAACAGCGCATCCAGCAGTTGGAACAGCAACTGAGCGAGCTCGGCGGCGCAACCAATGGCTAACCCCGACGGCGCCAGCGCTGGATGAGCTCGCGCGGGTCGAGTGTATCCAGCCAGACCATGACCTTGAGGCTGATGGGGATCACCACCACAGCGGCCACGAATGCCGCCATGCCCCGGGTCAGCAAAGGCACCAATGACGAAACCAGTGGCTCGAACAGATGGCCCACGCCCACGGTCACGAATAGCAGCAGCAGTTTCTTGGCCAACGTCAGGCGCCTGGCCTCACTGGTGATCAATCGATCGCGTGCCGCGCTCACCAACAATGCTCCCAGCAGCGCGGCGAACAGCACATCGCCATCCACCCCCAGGAACGTCACCAATGCCGGGGCCAGGTGGTCGAAAACAGATCGCTCAGGCATGTACTTGCCCTCCGCGCGGAACAGGCAGGCAGGCGGTTGAACCCAGGCTATACATGACCGCCGCTTCGACGAAACGGATGTAGCACACCCGCAAGGCACGCCCATGATCATGCCCGGCCACATCCTCGAGCCGCTTGTAGCCCCGCTCTCGCAGCACTGAACGCCAGCGGGCGAATTCCCGTGCTGCCTCGATGGCTGCGCAGCGCGCGGCCACTTCCAAAGCCGCGTCACTGACAGACCGCGGCAGTTGCAGGTGCTCACGCAACCTGCCCAGATCCACCCGCGGCCAGAACGGGTCATGGCAATCGGCAAAGCGCGGTAGCCGAGGATCGTTGCTCATGCGCTACCCCCTTACTGCTCGGCCAGCATGCCGTAGCGAATGGCCTTGATCACAGCAGCCACCCGGGTAGGCACTTCGAATTTGCGCAGGATGTTGGACACGTGAAAGTTCACCGTCGACTCCTTGCATTCAAGGATCTGGCCGATCTCCCACGAGCTCTTGCCATAAGCACACCACAACAGCACTTGCTGTTCACGTGGCGTCAGGCGAACCGGGGCGTCCGCCAAGGGTTGCTGCGAGTGTCGAGCGTTGTCAGTCATGTTTGAACTCCACGGGTGATTGAGCGAGGCATTGCTGCCTACTTGCAGTCACCTTACGAAGCACAGGCCACCCACCTCCACCGCCATGGTTTGTAAAGAACTTTCGTACAAGACCGCATGACGAAGGTGACGCACGATTTGCTGACTTTCTGCGTGCTCCAAGCCGCATTTCGCTCGTCTCAACGCCGTTGTCCATTCGCCTTTCGCCTGGAGTCGTACAATGCGTTCCGATTTACCCCTCTCGTCCTGCCTCGGTCTGCTGGCGGCCTTGGCTGCCACTCAGCCCGCCCTGGGGGCATCCTCGGTCGAATTGGGCCGGGTGCTGATCACCGATGAGGAGCAGAACGAGCTGACGGCAGCCAGCGAGCGCCTGCGTGAAATACCGGGGGCCAGCAACCTGGTGGACATGCAGCGCGTGGGGCAAGGCCGAGTGGCCAGCAACCAGGACGTACTGGCCTACCAGCCTGGGGTGTTCGCCCAATCGGCAGGCAACGACGGCATCAAGCTGTCGATACGCGGCTCGGGCATCAACCGTGCGCCGGGGGCGCACGGTTCCGGTGTCTACACCATGTTCGACGGCCTGCCGTTGACCGGTCCGGGCGGTACGCCTTACGAACTGTTCGAACCGCTGTGGCTGAGCCGTGCCGAAGTGCTGCGTGGCGCCAATGGCTTTGACCAAGGCTCCCTGGCCTTGGGCGGTGCGATCAACTACGTCACCCACACCGGCTACGACGCGCCTGCACTGCAAGTACGCTACGAAGTCGGTAGCCGCGGCTACCAGCATCGGCACATCAGTTCGGGCCAGGTGCTGGGCAACCTCGACTATTACGTGGCCCTGACCGATTCGGAATATGACGGCTACCAGGCGCACAGCAGCGGCAGCGCCAAGGGCATTGCCGCCAATGCCGGTTACCGCTTCAACCCCAACCTGGAAACCCGCTTCTACCTGCGCTATCGGGAAACTGAAAACGAACTGCCCGGCCGCCTGACCAAGGACCAGATCAAGCACCACCCGCGCGCGGCCAACCCCAACTATCTGGCACGCGACGACAGCCGCCCGCAACCAGGCAGCACCTGGGTGGGCAACAAGACGACCTTCTACCTCGACGACGAGGCACGCCTGGAAGCCGGCCTGGTCTATCACGACTACCCGATGGACCTGCGCGAAGGCCCCATGCGCCTGAAGGTCGCCTACACCGATGTCAGCGGTACGCTGAACTATTTCCGCCGCGACACACTGTTCGGCCGCGAGAGCAAGACCACCGTTGGTTGGCGTACCACCAAGCACCTGCCCAACAGTGGCGCTTCGCAATTTACCCGCAATGGCGATGTGTTTGGCGAGCGCACCCGTGACTTCACCTACCAGGGCTCGGACACCGTGCTGCATGTTGGCAACGACCTGGAACTGGTCCCCAACCTGTGGCTGAGCACCGGCCTGGCCATGATCTACACGCGCCGCGAAAGTGACGTGACCTACCCCTCTGAAGGCGGAAAGGTGAGCATGCATGACTGGGACTATGCCCCCCGCCTGGGGCTGCGCTACGACATCCGCCCGGACTTGCAGGTGTACGGCAACCTGAGCCGCTCGGTAGAGCCGCCCCATCCCTGGGCCCTGATCTGGAGTGCGCCCACAGCGAACCAACCGATCGAAATGCAAAACCAGACCGCCACCACACTGGAATTGGGCACACGCGGCGAATCGGCATTGGGGCATTGGGACCTAGCGTGGTACTACTCGCAGGTTCGCCATGAATTGCTGGCGGTGGAAATCGTGCAAGGCGCCCCGGCCAAGGAATTCAACGCCAGCGCTACCGTGCACCAAGGCGTGGAAGCCGGCCTCGACAGCACCCTGTGGGAACGCGCGGGCACTGGCAAGCTGAGCTTGCGCCAGGCCTACACCTTCAGCGACTTCCACTACCGTGATGACGACACGTTTGGCGACAACCGTCTGCCCGGCATCCCCATGCACTACTACCAGGCCGAGCTGCGCTATGACTGGCCGAACGGCTTCTATGCCGGGGTCAATACACAAATGGCCTCGAAGGTGCAGGTGGACTATGCCAATAGCTACCACGCCGATGAATATGCCTTGCTCGGTGCGCGCGTTGGCTGGGACTCACCGAAACAGGACTGGCAGACCTGGCTGGACCTGCGCAACCTGACCAACCAGCGCTATGCAGCGACCGTGACGCCGGCCTACAACGACGCCGGCAAGGACAATGCCCGTTCGACACCGGGCGAAGGGTTTGGCGTATACGCGGGGGTTTCCTACAGCTTCCGCTGACGGGTAGGAGCGGGTTTACCCGCGAATGCGTCGGCAAATTCAATGACGCATTCGCGGGTAAACCCGCTCCTACGGGGGGGCGCTGCACAGCATGATTAGGGGTTCAGACCGCCCTGTTCAACTTCACCCATGAAGCAAACCTGTCGACAAACGCCTGCAAGAACGGTCGCGTCTTATCGTTGAGCTTGCCCGAATCCTCGAACAAGCTCGCCGCACCGCCAAGGTAAGCCTCGGGCATCTGCATGCAGGGCATGTCAAGAAACACCAGCGACTGGCGTACCGCATGGTTGGCGCCAAAGCCTCCAATCGCCCCCGGCGACACACTCACAACCGCCGTCGGCTTGCCGCTCCAGGCACTTTGCCCGTAAGGACGCGAACCCACATCGATGGCATTTTTCAGGCAGCCCGGCACCGAGCGGTTGTATTCCGGGGTGACGAACAACACCGCATCACTGCGACGGATTTCATCGCGAAAACGCTTCCAGGTTTCCGGCGGTGCCTCGGCTTCGATATCTTCGTTGTACAGCGGCAGGTCGCCAATCTCGACGATCTTCAGCGCAAGGCTGGACGGCGCCAGCTCCGAAAGTGCGCGGGCGACCTTGCGGTTGTAGGACTCCTTGCGCAAGCTGCCCACGACGACTGCTACCGAATACACCTGACTCATGGCAATTCCAACCTTTGCGGGTTAAATAGACGTTGTAGTTATAGATGACCGTTCTCCGGCGCCTGAGTTTTTTTTCCGCAGGGCGAAAACTTCCGAGTCAGTTTCACGGTCTATGCCTTCATACATTTCCTACGTAATTCAGAGGTTTCCACCCAAATGGCAGCAGTAATGGTCGGCCAATTCCACGCCCGTGACGCCGAAGGCCGCATCTACCCCGTGCACGAGTTTCAGGAATCCACCCTGCAACTCGACGGCAGCACGCTGGGCGCCCCCATCACCACCTACCGCCTGGCCATCGGCGACAAGGTCAACCACCTGGGTGAAAACCGTTTCGAACTGGCACGCTCCGGCGTCGAGATCACGCGCATTCCGTGATGCAATCCACCGTGTAGCGGCCCCCTTCGTGCTGCAGGCCGTGCACATCGGCGACAAACCCGGGAAAGCCCTGGTTGAATGCTCGGGCGAATGCCAGGTAATCAAGGATCGAGCGGGTCGCCTCGGTGAACCGCTCACCCGGCATGATCAACGGGATGCCAGGCGGGTACGGCACCAGCATCACCGCCGCCACACGCCCCAGCAATGCCTCGATCGGCACCGCCTCCACTTCGCCACGCACCATCTTGTCATAGGCCTGGGCCGGGCTGACGGCCACCTCCGGCAAACGGGTGAACAGCCGCTTCAGCTGCTTGGCCGTGGCATTGGCGCGGTAGCAGTCATGTAACTGGTCGCACAGGTCACGCAGGCCCATGCCCTGGTAGCGCAAGGCGTCGGCAGCCCCCACACTGGGCAGGCAGCTGCTGAGTGGGGTGTTGCCGTCATAGTGGCGCTTGAACTCCAGCAGCTCGGTGAGCAGGGTGCTCCACTTGCCCTTGGTGATGCCCATGGAAAACAGTACCAGGAAGCTGTACAGGCCCGTTTTTTCCACCACCAGCCCGCGCTCCCAGAGAAACTTGCTGACTACCGCTGCCGGGATACCGCGCGCGCCCAGCACACCGTCTGCGCTCAGGCCCGGCATTACCAAGGTCACCTTCAGCGGGTCGAGCAGCACATAGTCGGTCACCACTTCACCAAACCCATGCCATTGCGCCCCCGGCTGCAGCAGCCAGTCCTGCGCGGCCAGACGGGGGATGCCCTCGGCACTTGGCGGCTGCCAGATGCTGAACCACCAGTCCGCTGCGGCAATGTGCTCACGCAGGTTGGCCAGGGCACGACGAAAACTCAACGCCTCGTCGAACATCTCCTGCAGCAGCGAGCGCCCGGCCGGCCCTTCCATCATGGTCGAAGCCACATCCAGCGAGGCGAGAATGCTGTACTGCGGCGAGGTAGAGATGTGCATCATGAACGCTTCGTTGAAACGGTCCCGGTCCAGCTGCCGCCTGGCACCGTCCTGCACATGAATCATCGAGGCCTGGCTGAACGCCGCCAGAAGCTTGTGGGTGGAGTGGGTACTGAACACCAGCGGGCTGTCTGCCGCGCAGGCGGTGCCCATGGCGTAGCGCCCGGTGAAAAAGTCGTGGAACGCGGCATAGGCAAACCAGGCCTCATCGAAGTGCAGCACCTCGACACTGGCACCCAGGGCCTGCTTGATCAGCCCGGCGTGGTAACACAGCCCGTCGTAGGTGGAGTTGGTCACTACCGCCAGCTTGATACGCTGCCCACGATCACGGGCAAGGGGGTTGGCCTGAATCTTCGCGGCGATCGCCTCGGGGCTGAACTCGCTGAGCGGGATCGGGCCAATGATGCCCAGTTCGTTGCGCTCCGGGCACAGGTACAACGGGATGGCACCCGTCATGATGATCGCGTGCACCACCGACTTGTGGCAGTTGCGGTCCACCAGCACCAGGTCGTCACGACCGACCATGGCGTGCCAGACGATCTTGTTGGCCGTGGAGGTACCGTTGATGACGAAGAAGGTGTGGTCGGCGCCGAAGTTGCGCGCCGCCCTGGCCTCGGCTTCGGCCAGCGGGCCTGTGTGGTCGAGCAGCGAACCCAGCTCCGGCACGGAAACGGACAGGTCCGAGCGCAGGGTGTTTTCCCCGAAGAACTGGTGAAAGGCTTGGCCTACCGGGCTTTTATGATAGGCCACACCGCCACCATGGCCCGGGGTGTGCCAGGAATAGTTGGACTGCGCGGTGTGCTGTACCAGCGCCTTGAAGAACGGCGGCAGCAGGCCATCGAGGTAGGTGTGTGCGGCTCGCGCCACCTGGCGGGCGAGAAACGGCACGGTGTCTTCGAACAGGTAGAGGATGCCACGCAGCTGGTTGAGCTCGCTCATGGCTTCGGCGGGGGCATTTTCCAAGGTCACCTGCTCGCCCAGGGCGAAGATCGGCAGGTTGGGTGCGCGCAGACGGGCCAGGCGGATCAGCTCGGCCATGTTCTGCAGTAAATGGGTGTTCTCGCCAGCGCCTTCGGCGGCAATCAGCATGCAGGCCAGGCCATGGTGGGTGGCGGCGACCAGGCGCGCTTCGGCGTGGTCGGCTGCGGCGAGAATGGCAAAGCCATCCTGGCGCAGTTCCTCGGCGATACCCCGCACGCGTTCGCCGGCAACACTGTCGGCCTTGATGGCGCGGTGGACAATGAGGATCGGGAACTTGAGGTCCTTGTACATCAGGTGGCTACCTCCGAAGGACATGGCGTCCATTTCAGGGTAGTTGAGCCTTGTATTGCGTGTACTGGCCCTTTCGCGGGTGAACCCGCTCCTACGACGGCCTGTGTCCAATCACCGACCGGTGCCCAGCAGCAGCGGGTTTACCCGCGAAAGGGCCGGGCCTGCTGGCCAATCTGCCCCCGCCATTCACCGCCGCAGCCGCCACCGTATTCGGCAGGTAAACCCGCCCCTACAACGATCTCCACTTCTGTTGCAGGGCGAAAGATCAGCCGGCTGGTGTCTCAGTCAGGGCCTGCCACAGCGAAGGCCCACCCGCCGACTTGGCAATGGCCGCCAGCCGCTCGGCATGTGCCTCCAGCTCTTCAGCGCTGGCCATGATCACCCGCCCTGGCGCACGCCCGACAATCCGGCGGATCTCGCTGCCGCCAGCGCCCTGCCCGTCCTCTTCGGTATCTGCGCCATTCCCAGCCAACGACAGGCTGGTCTGGCCACCGGTCATTGCCAGGTAAACGTCGGCCAGCAGTTCCGAGTCGAGCAGTGCGCCGTGCAACTCACGGCCCGAGTTGTCGATGTCGTAGCGTTTGCACAGCGCATCCAGGCTGTTGCGCTGCCCCGGGTGGCGCGAACGTGCCAGCAGCAGGGTGTCCAGAATGGTGCAGTGCTGCGAAATGTCAGCGCGGTCCTGCTGGCCCAGCAAGGCGAATTCGTTGTTGATGAAGCCAACGTCGAACGCCGCGTTGTGGATGACCAGCGTGGCGCCCTGGATGAACTGGAAGAACTCCTCGGCGACATCGCCAAAACGTGGCTTGCCGACCAGGAAGGCATCCGTGATGCCGTGAACGTTGATCGCGCCCTCGTCACTCTCGCGGTCGGGCTGCAGGTAGACGTGGAAGTGCCGCCCGGTCAGGCGCCGGCCGATGACCTCGACACAGCCGATCTCGATGATCCGGTGGCCTTCGCCAACCGGCATACCCGTGGTTTCGGTATCGAGAATGACGAACCGTTTATCTTGCTGCTGCTCCACGCGGGCGCTCCAACTTGCATCCGTTACAAAGGCCGCGATTGTACCCCAGCTCAACGCTGGGCGCGCACCTCATCGACCCCACGGTTGGCCAGCTGGTCGGCGCGTTCGTTGCCGGGGTGGCCAATATGGCCGCGCACCCACTTCCAGGTCACCTTGTGCCGGTTGACCTGCTCATCGAGCTGCTGCCACAAGTCAGCGTTCTTCACCGGCTCCTTGGCGGCGGTCTTCCAGCCGCGCTTCTTCCAGTTGACCATCCATTCGTTGATGCCCTTCATCACGTACTGCGAGTCGGTGGTCAGCACCACCTCGCATTCACGCTTGAGCGACATCAGGCCCTGGATTGCGGCCATCAGCTCCATGCGGTTGTTGGTGGTCTCACGTTCGCCGCCCCACAGTTCCTTCTCGACGCCCTTGTAGATCATCAGCACGCCCCAGCCACCCGGGCCAGGGTTGCCCTTGCAGGCACCATCAGTAAACATCTCGACGCTATCGCTCATGTACCACTCTTGAATTCAGTGCTTGTCAGTTTCGGGGTTGGCTGCGGTGCGGTTGACCTTCGCCAGTGGCAGCGGCAGCAGCTTGCCCATTGGCTCGCGGCGTTCCGGCCGCAAAGGCCGCAGGCCTACCACCATCTTGCGCGCCACCAGCAGGTACACCCCGCCACCGGAGCCCTGCCAGCCGCCGGCCAGTCGTTCCCAGCCCTCCAGGCGTTGCTGCCAGGCTGGTGAGGCAAGCGGCGGACGATAGCACCCGAAGCGGCGTTTCTCCAGCGCGAAGCCCAGCAGGTTGAGCCAGTCGCCCACCCGTGACGGCGAGATGCAGCGCGCCTTGCGCAGAGCACCGTGACTGAAGAAATGGCGCATGCCCCAGCTGCTCCAGGGGTTGATCCCCACGATCAGCAGGTGCCCGCCCGGGCGTACGGCACTGGCGGCCTCGCGCAGCAGGCCATGGGGCGACAGGCAGAAGTCCAGGCCATGCTGCAGCACCACCACGTCGGCAGCGTGCTCGCTCAACGGCCAGGCTTGTTCTTCGCAGACAATCTCCACACCCGGCAAGGGCGCACCAAGGCGCACGTTACGCTGCACCTGGGGGGCTCTGGGCGGTGGCTCGGCACAGGGCCCGTAATGCACGAGATAACCGCCAAAGAAGCGCCCGAGCTCTTCTTCCAGCAGTTTGTCCTCCTCCTTGAGCATCAGTTGCCCAAGTGGGCCGTTGAACCACTCACGGGCCAGGCTGATCAGCTCGACCCAGTCCGGGTCGGCCTGGGCAAAGGCTTGGTCGGTCATTGCGCTCTCCCTCGAAGGTTCTCCCACCGCGCCATCGCGGCTAAGATGCCCTCATGTGCCACGCTAGGCGAATCGGATCCGCACCATGATACAGATCGAAGCTCTCCCCGCTTTCTCCGACAACTACATCTGGTTGTTACAGGATACTGCCAAACGCCGTTGTGCGGTGGTCGACCCGGGCGATGCCGGCCCAGTGGAGCGCTGGCTGGCTGCCAACCCCGAATGGGTGCTGAGCGACATCCTCGTCACCCACCACCACAATGACCATGTCGGTGGGGTGGAACGGCTCAGGCAATTGACCGGCGCACGGGTCTGTGGCCCTGCCAACGAGCGCATTCCCGGCCGCGACCTGGCACTGGACGAAGGCGACAGGGTGGACGTGCTGGGTGTGACGTTCCAGGTACTGGCGGTACCCGGCCACACCCTGGGGCATATCGCCTTCTTCAGCGACCAGCCAGCAACGCCCATCCTGTTCAGTGGCGACACCCTGTTCGCCGCCGGTTGCGGGCGCATGTTCGAAGGTACACCCGAACAGATGCAGCCCGCCCTCGCCCGCCTGGCGGCCCTGCCAGAGCAGACACAAGTGTACTGCGCCCATGAATACACCCTCAGCAACCTGCGCTTCGCCAAGGCTGTGGAACCGACCAACCCGCACGTTCAGCAACGCTTCGAGGACGTTACCCGTTTGCGCGCCGAAAATCGCATCAGCTTGCCCTCAACGATCGGCCTGGAGCGCCTGACCAACCCCTTTCTGCGTACCGCTGAAACATTAGTTAAACAAAAAGCAGACGAATGGAAGGGACATTCAAACACCTCGCATGTCGCTGTTTTTGCTGCCTTGAGGTCTTGGAAGGACACCTTCTGATAACCGCAAGATATATCGCAAGTGAGGGCCGAAGGTTGACCCGGGCCGGAGCGGTTTCTAGAATCGCCGAAATTTTTCGCCCGGATACCTGTGTCAGCCGATGTCTTCCCGTAGCCGCAGAACCTCTCATTCCGCCGCCCTGACGCGCCTGGCCCAAATCAGCGCGCTGGCCCTGGCAGCCACGCTGGTGGGCTGCCAGAGCACCCGTCAGCTCGACGAATCCGATAGCGTTCGCGCGCACAACTACCAGGCACGGATCAAGCACAAACCTTCCCCGCTGCTGGTCAAGCCGGCCGAACAGGCGCCGCAGGATGTCTGGGAGCGCATGCGCCAGGGCTTCGCCCTGCAGGACAGCATCGACGTCAACCCGCGCATCGAGCAGCAGCGCTTGTGGTTCGCCAGCAACCCGACCTTCATCGAAAGCGCCGGGGAACGTGGCAGCCTCTACCTGCACTACATCGTCGAGCGCCTTGAAGAACGCGACATGCCGCTGGAACTGGCCCTGCTGCCAGCCATCGAAAGTGCCTACAACCCCATGGCCTACTCACGCGCCAGCGCTGCCGGCATGTGGCAGTTCATGCCGGCTACCGGTCGCCACTTCAACCTGCGCCAGACCAACTTCTATGACGGCCGCCGCGATGTCACCGCGTCGACCAACGCCGCGCTGGACTACCTGACCCGCCTGCACGACATGTTCAACGGCGACTGGCTGTTGGCCCTGGCGGCCTACAATGCCGGCGAAGGCACCGTCAGCCGAGCCATCGAGCGCAACGAAAGGCTCGGCCTGCCGACCGACTACTGGAACCTGCCGCTGCCACAGGAAACCCGCGACTACGTGCCCAAGTTGCTGGCACTGTCGCAGGTGGTGTCCACGCCAGAAGCCTATGGTGTCAATCTCACCCCGATCGCCAACGAACCGTACTTCGAAGCGGTGGCGATCAATGACCGTCTGGACCTTTCCCGGGTCGCGGCCTTTGCCAACATCGACGAGGACGAGCTGATCCAGCTCAACCCGGCATTCAAGAAGCGCATGACCGTCGATGGCCCGAAACAGCTGCTGGTGCCCACCGCCAAGGCGCAGTTGCTCAGTGCCAGCCTGTCCAACCTCAACCCGGAGCAACTGGTCAGCCTGCAACCCCCGAAAGCAGCGTTTGCCCGGGCCGTGGCCGAAGCCAAGGCACCGGTGGGGGCACGCAGCTACCGGGTCAAGCGTGGCGATAACCTGAGCGTCATCGCCAAGGCCAACCGTGTATCGGTCAAGGACATCAAGCGCTGGAACCGTTTGTCCGGCAACAGTCTACGCGCTGGCCAGGTTCTGGCCCTGCGTGGTGGCAGTGCGCCAAGCGCCGCCGGCAACCGGGTTGCTGCCTCCGGGAAGCGCTCCACGCAATACAAGGTCCGCAAGGGCGATTCTCTGTACCTGGTGGCCAAGCGCTTCAATGTGGAAATGAAGCACCTCAAGCGCTGGAATCCACGCAGCGGCCACGCCCTCAAGCCAGGCCAGACCCTGACCGTCTACCTCGGGCATTGAGTCGTTACAGGGGCTGCTTTGCAGCCCATTCGCGGGCACGCCCACTCCCAGAGGTTTTTCACAGTCCTCAAAGCCGGTGCCGTACCTGTGGGAGCGGGCGTGCCCGCGAATGGGCCTGAAAACCCAGCCACTGGAAAACCCCAGCCCCTCTCTTTTTCCAACCCCACCAAGCTGTTACTGTACCCGATCAAAGCCCAACGCCTCTGGATCGGATGCCGATTTGATACGTCCCCTCCTGCTGTCACTCAGCCTGGCCTTGAGCTTTCCCGCAGCCGCGATCGTGAGCGAAAGCCACGGATACGCGCAGTTCGGCACGCTCAAGTACCCAGCCACCTTCACCCACTTCGACTGGGTCAACCCGCAAGCGCCCAAGGGCGGCACGTTGCGGGCCATGGCTTTTGGTACCTTCGACACGCTCAACCCCTACACCTTCAAAGGGTCGAGCCCGATTACCACGCCCAATTTCCAGCAGTACGGCATCAGCGAGCTGAACGAGCCACTGATGGTCGGCACAGGCCAGTACGACCCGTCCGGTGACGAGCCAACCTCCAGCTATGGCCTGATCGCCCGCTCGGTGGAGTACAGCGAGGACCGCAGCTGGGTGGTGTTCAACCTGCGCCCCGAAGCCCGCTGGCATGACGGCCAGCCCATCACCTCGGCTGACGTGGCCTTCTCGTACCGCACGCTGCTCAAGGATGGCCACCCGATCTACCGCACCAACCTGCAGGAAGTGCAGCGGGTAGACATCCTCGGCCCGCTACGCATCCGCTTCGTGTTCAAACGCGCCGGCAACCCGCTGCTGATCCTGCGTCTGGGCGAAATGCCGGTGCTGCCCAAACACTACTGGCAGAAGCGCGACTTCAAGGCCACCACCTTCGAGCCCCCCTTGGGCAGCGGCCCCTACCGCATCACCCAGGTACAACCCGGACGACGACTGGTGTTCGAACGGGTGAAGAACTACTGGGGCAAAGACCTGGCGGTCAACCGTGGCAAGTACAATTTCAATCGGGTCGAATACGAGTTCTATCGTGACGCGACGGTGGCCTTCGAAGCCTTCAAGGCCGGCGAGTTCGACATCTATATCGAGCACCAGGCAAAAAACTGGGCCAACGGTTACAACTTCCCTGCCGTGCGCCGGGGTGAAGTGATCAAGGCACAAATCCCGCATAGCATCCCCACGCAAACACAGGGCCTGTTCATGAACAGCCGCCGGGCCGCGTTCAGTGACCCGCGGGTACGCCAGGCGCTGGGGCTGATGCTGGACTTCGAGTGGACCAACCGCGCGCTGTTCAGCAGCGCCTACCGCCGCTCGACCAGCTACTACCCAAACAGCGAGTTCGCCGCCAGCGGCCTGCCCACCGGCAAGGAGTGGCTGCTGCTGGCGCCATTCCGTGACCAGTTGCCGGCCAAGCTGTTCAGCGAACCGTACAAGGTCAGCCACACCGATGGTCGGGGTATCAGCCGCCAGACCCTGCGCCAGGCCCTGGGCCTGCTCGCCGAGGCCGGCTGGAAGCTGCACGGCCAGCGCCTGGTCGACAGCAAGGGCCAGCAGTTGCGCATGGAACTGCTGCTGGTAAACCCCAACCTTGAACGCATCCTGCAACCTTATGTCGAAAACCTGTCCAGCATCGGCATCGATGCGCGCTTGCGCACCGTGGACCGTGCCCAGTACAAACAACGTCTGGACCAGTTCGATTTCGACATGATTCTGATGACCCTGAACCAGACCCTCAGCCCCGGCCTCGAACAATGGCTGTATTTCCATTCCAGCCAGGCCGCGACAAAGGGCAGCAAGAACTATGCTGGGGTCAAGGACCCGGTGGTCGACCACCTGCTCGACACCCTGCTCACCGCCCGCACCCGCGATGACCAGGTCGCCGCTGCCCGCGCCCTGGACCGCGTGCTCTCATGGCACTACTACATGATCCCCAACTGGTACCTCGACAACCATCGCCTGGCCTACCGCAACCGGTTCGCCTTCGTCACCACGCCGGCCTACACCCTTGGGCTGAATAGCTGGTGGATCAAGACTTCGGAGAAAGCCCAATGACGCCAACGCACCGTCTGCGCCGGCTGGCAGGCAGCCTGTTGCTCGCCTGCCTGAGCCTTCCCGCGCTGGCCGCACCGCAGCACGCGCTCACCCTTTACGATGAGCCACCCAAGTATCCCGCCGACTTCAAGCACTTCGACTACGTCAACCCGGATGCGCCCAAAGGCGGCACCTTCCGCCAGTCCAGCTTCGGCGGCTTCGACAGCCTCAACCCGTTCATCAACAAAGGCGTGGCGGCCGAAAATATCGGGATTATCTACGACACCCTGATGCGCCAGAGCCAGGATGAACCGTTCACCGAATACGGCCTGGTTGCCGGCAAGATCGAAAAGGCCCCGGACAACAGCTGGGTGCGCTTCTACCTGCGCCCCGAAGCGCGCTTCCATGACGGCCATCCGATGCGCGCCGACGACGTGGTGTTCACGTTCAACGCCCTGATCAAGGACGGCGCCCCACTGTACCGCCAGTACTACGCCGACGTCGCCGAAGTGGTCGCCGAAGAACCGCTGAAGGTGCTGTTCAAGTTCAAGCACAAGAACAACCGCGAGCTGCCACTGATTCTCGGCCAGCTGCCGGTACTGCCCAAGCACTGGTACGAAAACCGCGAGTTCAACCGCGGCAACCTGGAAATCCCGTTGGGCAGCGGCCCGTACAAGGTCGCCAAGGTCAAGGCCGGGCGCTCGGTGCGCTACGAACGGGTCAAGGACTACTGGGCCAAGGACCTGCCCATCAACCGCGGCTTCTACAACTTCGATGCCATGACGTTCGACTCCTACCGCGACACCACCGTCGCCCTGGAGGCCCTCAAGGCTGGGGCATTCGACTATGGCCTGGAAGTCAGTGCCAAGAACTGGGCCACCGCTTACAACGTGCCCGCCGTGCGCGAAGGTCGCCTGATCAAGGAAGAGCTGCCCAACGGCAACCCCACCGGTATGCAGGGCTTCATTTTCAACATCCGCCGCCCGGTTTTCCAGGATGTGCGTGTGCGCCAGGCCCTGAGCCTGCTGCTGGACTACGAGTGGACCAACAAGCAGCTGTTCAACGGTGCCTACACCCGTACCGGCAGCTACTTCGAGAACTCGGAAATGGCCGCCCGCGGCCTGCCCAGCCCCAACGAGCTGAAAATCCTCGAACCACTGCGCGGCAAAGTGCCCGAGCAAGTATTTACCGAGGTCTTCCACAACCCGGTCAGTGACGGCAGCGGCATGATCCGCGAGCAACAGCGCCAGGCCTACAAACTGTTGCAGGAAGCCGGCTGGAAAATCGTCGACGACAAGATGGTCGACGCCCAAGGCAAGCCGGCAAGCATCGAGTTCCTGCTGGCGCAGACCGAGTTCGAACGCATTCTGCTGCCGTTCAAGCGCAACCTTGCCGACCTCGGTATCGAGCTGAACATTCGCCGCGTCGACGTTTCGCAGTACATAACCCGCCTGCGCTCGCGTGACTACGACATGATCGTTGGCGGCTACCCGCAATCCAACTCGCCAGGCAACGAGCAGCGCGAGTTCTGGTCCAGCGCCGCCGCCGACAACCCCGGCAGCCGCAACTTCATCGGCCTGCGCGACCCGGCCATCGACCAACTGGTGGACCAGCTGATCAACGCCGACTCTCGGCAGAGCCTGATCGACCACTGCCGCGCCCTCGACCGCGTGCTGCTGTGGGGCTATTACGTGATCCCCAACTGGCACATCAAGACCTGGCGTGTGGCCTACTGGAACCACATCGGCCACCCGAACGTGTCGCCCAAGTACGACATCGGCATCGACACCTGGTGGATCAAGCCCGATGTAACCCCGGCGGTCAGCGAAGCGCCTGCGGACGAGGCCAACTAAGATGCTGGCCTACATCCTGCGCCGCCTGCTGCTGATCATCCCGACCCTGTTCGGCATCCTCATCATCAACTTCATCATCGTCCAGGCCGCCCCCGGTGGCCCGGTCGAGCAAATGATCGCCAAGCTCGAAGGCTTCGAAGGCGCCACCAGCCGCATTGCCGGTGGCGGTGCCGAGGTTTCCGTGGCCGGCTCCAGCTACCGCGGCGCCCAGGGCCTGGACCCGGCGCTGATCGCTGAAATCGAGCGCATGTACGGCTTCGACAAGTCGCCGCCCGAGCGCCTGTGGATCATGGTCAAGAACTACGCCCAGCTGGACTTCGGCGACAGCTTCTTCCGCGACGCCAAGGTGATCGACCTGATCGCCGAGAAGATGCCGGTTTCGATCTCGCTGGGGCTGTGGAGCACGCTGATCATGTACCTGGTGTCGATCCCGCTGGGGATCGCCAAGGCCGTGCGCCACGGCAGCCACTTCGACGTGTGGACCAGCTCGGCGATCATCGTCGGCTACGCCATCCCGGCGTTCCTGTTCGCCATACTGCTGATCGTGCTTTTCGCCGGTGGCAGCTACTTCGACTGGTTCCCGCTGCGTGGCCTCACCTCCAACAACTTCGACGAACTGAGCACCACCGGCAAGGTGCTGGACTACTTCTGGCACCTGGTGCTGCCGATCACCGCGCTGGTCATCGGCAACTTCGCCACCATGACCCTGCTGACCAAGAACAGCTTCCTCGACGAAATCAACAAACAGTACGTGGTCACCGCCAAGGCCAAGGGCCTGAGCCGATCACGGGTGCTGTACGGCCACGTGTTCCGCAACGCCATGCTGCTGGTGATCGCCGGCTTCCCTTCGGCGTTCATCGGCATCTTCTTCACAGGCTCCTTGCTGATCGAGGTGATCTTCAGCCTCGACGGCCTGGGCCTGATGAGTTTCGAAGCGGCCATCAACCGCGACTACCCGGTGGTCTTCGGCACCCTGTTCATCTTCACCCTGCTAGGGCTGGTGGTGAAACTGATCGGCGACCTGACCTACACCTTGGTCGATCCGCGCATCGACTTTGCCAGCCGGGAGCACTGACATGGCCTTGTCCCCCCTCAACCGCCGGCGCTTCGAGCGTTTCAAGGCCAACCGCCGTGGCTGGTGGTCGCTGTGGCTGTTCCTGATTCTGTTCGGGCTGAGCCTGGGCGCCGAACTGATCGCCAACGACAAACCGATCGCCGTACGTTACGACGGCCAATGGTACTTCCCGGCGTTCAAGCGTTACCCGGAAACCACCTTCGGCGGGGAATTCCCGCTGGAAGCCAACTACAAGAGCCCCTACATCCGCGAACTGCTGGCGAAGAAAGACAGCTTCGTGCTGTGGGCGCCCATCCCGTTCAGCTACCAGAGCATCAACTATGACCTGCGTGTCCCCGCCCCCGCCCCACCTTCGGCGGACAACTGGCTGGGCACCGACGACCAGGGCCGCGACGTGCTGGCGCGGGTGATCTACGGCTTCCGCATTTCGGTTCTGTTCGCCCTCACCTTGACCGTGGCCAGCTCCATTATCGGCGTCATCGCAGGCGCCCTGCAGGGGTTCTACGGTGGCTGGGTCGACCTGGCCGGGCAACGCTTTCTGGAAATCTGGTCCGGCCTGCCTGTGCTGTACCTGCTGATCATCCTGGCCAGCTTCGTGCAACCCAACTTCTGGTGGCTGCTGGGCATCATGTTGCTGTTCTCGTGGATGAGCCTGGTGGATGTGGTACGCGCCGAGTTCCTGCGCGGGCGCAACCTGGAATACGTGCGCGCCGCACGCGCCCTTGGCATGCGCAACGGCGCAATCATGTACCGGCACATCCTGCCCAACGCGATGATCTCGACCATGACCTTCATGCCGTTCATCCTCACCGGCGCCATCGGCACCCTCACCGCCCTGGACTTCCTCGGCTTCGGCCTGCCCGCCGGTTCGCCCTCGCTGGGCGAACTGGTGGCGCAGGGCAAGTCCAATCTGCAAGCGCCATGGCTGGGCATCAGCGCCTTTGCCGTGCTGGCGCTGATGCTGAGCCTGCTGGTGTTCATCGGCGAATCCGCCCGCGACGCCTTCGACCCGAGGAAGTGACATGAGTGAACAGAACCTGATCGAAGTGCGGGACCTGGCCGTGGAGTTCGTGACCGGGGACCAGGTCAACCGGGTGGTTGACGGCGTCAGCTTCGATATTCGCAAAGGCGAGACACTGGCCCTGGTGGGCGAAAGTGGCTCGGGCAAATCGGTCACCGCGCACTCGATCCTGCGCCTGCTGCCCTATCCCCTGGCCCGGCACCCCAGCGGCAGCATCCGCTACGAAGGCAAGGACCTGCTGCAGCAGAATGAGAAGACCCTGCAGCGCATTCGCGGCAACCGCATTGCGATGATCTTCCAGGAGCCGATGACCTCGCTCAACCCGCTGCATTGCATCGAGAAGCAGATCAACGAAATCCTCCTGCTGCACAAGGGCCTGACCGGCAAGGAAGCGACTGCGCGTACCCTGGAGTTGCTGGATATGGTCGGCATTCCAGAGCCGCACAAGCGCCTCAAGGCCCTGCCCCACGAATTGTCGGGCGGGCAGCGCCAGCGGGTAATGATCGCCATGGCGCTGGCCAACGAGCCCGAGCTGCTGATTGCCGACGAGCCGACCACGGCGCTGGATGTGACCGTGCAGCTGAAGATCCTCGAGCTGCTCAAGGAATTGCAGGCGCGTATGGGCATGGCCCTGTTGCTGATCAGCCATGACCTGAACCTGGTGCGCCGCATCGCTCACCGCGTGTGCGTGATGCAGCGTGGGCAAATTGTCGAGCAAGCCGAATGCGCCACGCTGTTCAGCTCGCCACAGCACCACTACACCCAGATGCTGATCAATGCCGAGCCCAGCGGGCTGCCGGCGCACAACCCGGTGGGCGCGCCGTTGCTGGAGGTGGATGACCTCAAGGTCTGGTTCCCGATCAAGAAGGGCTTTCTGCAGCGCACGGTCGACCATGTGAAGGCGGTGGATGGGGTCAACTTCAGCTTGCCCCAGGGCCAGACGCTGGGCATTGTTGGCGAATCCGGGTCGGGCAAGTCCACATTGGGCCTGGCGATCCTGCGGCTGATTTCCAGCCAGGGCGGCATTCGCTTTCATGGGCAGAACCTCGAAGGGCTGAACCAGAAAGCCGTGCGCCCCCTGCGGCGGGAAATGCAGGTGGTGTTCCAGGACCCGTTTGGCAGCCTGAGCCCGCGCATGTGCGTGGCGGACATTGTCGGTGAAGGGCTGCGCATTCACCGCATTGGCACCGCGCAGGAACAGGAAGCGGCGATTATCGCGGCCCTGGAGGAAGTAGGCCTGGACCCGCGCACGCGCCATCGCTACCCCCATGAGTTTTCCGGCGGGCAGCGCCAGCGCATTGCCATTGCCCGGGCGCTGGTGTTGAAGCCAGCACTGATTCTGCTGGATGAACCCACGTCCGCACTGGACCGCACCGTACAGCGCCAAGTGGTGGAATTGCTGCGTAACCTGCAGCAAAAGTACAACCTGACCTACCTGTTCATCAGCCATGACCTGGCGGTGGTGAAGGCGTTGAGTCACCAGTTGATGGTGATCAAGCATGGGCATGTGGTGGAGCAAGGGGACGCGCAGGCGATCTTCCATGCGCCGCAGCATCCGTATACCCGACAGTTGCTGGAGGCGGCGTTTTTGGAGGTTGGGGGTTCGTAGGGAAAGGGGGCGTGTTCGCCTTGATTCATGCGGCGTGTTTGAGATCGAGCGCCGCGAGCGTGGTGCATAAGGCGTTGAAGCGGCAACCCAAATCACCGCTTCGATCCTGATGATGACCTCGGGACTTCGCATCAAGGTTGATTAATGTGCCGTGAGGGCCGCCCCTTTCGCGGGCACGCCCGCTCCCACGGGATCACCACAATCTTCAAGACTTGCAAATACCTGTGGGAGCGGGCGTGCCCGCGAAAGGGCCGGGCCAGGCAGCCGAGAAAATTAGCCCATCTGCTTGCCACGCCAACAGAATCAAGCAGCGGTGATCAATTTTTCTGACAATAATCGTCTTCCATCATCAGCCGAATCGGGCATAAATTCTCCGCCGTCAACTCCCAGTACCCACGGTAGAGCCCATGTCCAGTCCACAACACCAGCCCGCTTCCCCTGCCCTGGCCACCCTGATCCAGCGCTCCGGCCTGCCCAGCCCAACGCTGAGCGAAGCCCAGGCACACGCCGTGCTGCAGGCCCACTATGGCCTTGCCGGCAACCTTTCGGTACTGGGCAGCCAGCAAGACCTGAACTTTCGCGTGGTCACACCGCAGGGTGGCTATGTGCTGAAGGCCTGCCACGGCAGCTACGCCCAACTGGAGCTTGAAGCCCAGCACGCCGCCCTGGCCTTCCTGCGCGATCAAGGTTTGCCGGTACCCGCCGTGCGCTCAGCCGACAACGGCATGGGGTTGCTGGAACTGGACATCGACGCGCAACCACTGCGCCTGCGCCTGCTCGATTACATCGAAGGCCAACCGCTGACCCGCCTCAAGCACATGGAGCCGCGCCTGATAGCTGAACTGGGCGGGCTCTGTGCAAAGCTGGACAAGGCGCTTGCCCATTTCGATCACCCGGGCCTTGCGCGCACCTTGCAATGGGACCCGCAGCATGCCGGGGCACTGATCGATCACCTGCTACCGGTGCTGCAGGACGGCGGGCAGCGCGCCCGCATCGAACACGCCACGCGACAGGCCAACGAGCACCTGATGCCGCTGATCGATCAACTGCCCAGTCAGGCCGTGCACCTGGACATCACCGACGACAACACCGTGTGGACCCGTGATGCCCAGCGTCAGTGGCAACTGCAAGGCGTGATCGATTTCGGCGACCTGCTGCGCACCTGGCGTATCGCCGACCTGTCGGTGACCTGCGCTGCGCTGTTGCACCACGCCGAGGGCGACCCCCTGCGCATCCTGCCAGCCGTGCAGGCCTACCAGGCGCTCAACCCGCTGACCGAGGCCGAACTGCGCGCCCTGTGGCCGCTGGTGCTGAACCGCGCTGCCGTGCTGGTGCTGAGCAGCGAACAACAGCTAACCGTCGACCCGGGCAACCAGTACACCCGCGACAACATTGCCCACGAATGGGAAATTTTCGACACGGCCACCGCCGTGCCTTTCGCCTTGATGGAGGCGGCCATCCTGCAGGCTGCGGGCCTGCAACCCGCGGCGCCGGACTGGAACGACTGTGCCCCCCTGCTCCCCGAGCTGGCCGGGCAGGCTGTCACACGGGTGGACCTGGGAGTACTCAGCAAACACTTCGAGGCCGGCAACTGGGAACAACCCGGTTATGACCAGCATCTGCTGACCTCGCAAGCCGCCCCGGCCTGCAGCCTGCACGGGCAGTATCGCCTGTCGCAGACCCATATCGATCGCCCCGAGGAGCCCGCCACCTGCGCCCTTGGCGTCGAGCTGCATGTGCCCAACGGCAGCCCGGTGCAAGCGCCGGCAGCCGGCACCTGGCAGCACAGCGGCGACGGCCGGGGCTGCCTGCGCACCCCGCATTGGGCTTTGTGGCTGCAAGGCCTGGAAGACGCACCGGCAGACGGCCAGGCCGTGGAAAAAGGCCAGGCCCTGGGCAGCAGCTGCGGCTTCCTCAGCGTGCAGGTATGCCTGGACAATGGCATCCAGCCGCCGCTCTTCGCCACGCCGTCACAAGCCGCCGCCTGGCTGGCCCTGTGCCCGTCACCGGCCGCCCTGCTGGGCTTCGATTGCGATGCCGAGCCGCTACCCGATCCGCAAGCCCTGCTGGCCCGCCGCGACGCCAGCTTCGCCCGCTCGCAGAAGCACTACTACGCGCAACCGCCGCACATTGAGCGTGGCTGGCGCAACTACCTGATCGACATGCAGGGCCGTTCCTACCTGGACATGCTCAACAACGTCGCAGTGCTGGGCCATGGCCATCCACGCATGGTTGCCGAGTCGGCGCGGCAGTGGTCGCTGCTGAACACCAACTCGCGCTTCCATTACGCAGCAATCACCGAATTCTCCGAGCGCCTGCTGGACCTGGCCCCCGAAGGTTTCGACCGGGTGTTCATGGTCAACAGCGGCACCGAGGCCAACGACCTGGCGATTCGCCTGGCCTGGGCCTACAGTGGCGGGCGCGATCTGCTCAGTGTGCTGGAGGCCTACCACGGCTGGTCGGTGGCCACCGATGCCATCTCCACGTCGATCGCCGACAACCCGCAAGCCCTGGAAACCCGCCCGGACTGGGTTCACCCGGTCGAAGCACCGAACACCTTCCGCGGCCGCTTCCGCGGGGCCGACAGCGCCGCCGACTACCTGCAAGACGTCGATGCCAAGCTGGCTGACCTCGACGCCCGTGGCCGTCAGCTGGCGGGCATCATCTGCGAACCGGTGTACGGCAATGCCGGCGGTATCTCGCTGCCCGCAGGCTACCTGCGCGCAGCCTATGCCAAGGTCCGCGCCCGCGGCGGGGTGTGCATCGCCGACGAAGTGCAGGTGGGCTATGGCCGCCTGGGCGAGTACTTCTGGGGTTTCGAGGAACAGGGCGTGGTGCCGGACATCATTACCATGGCCAAGGGCATGGGTAACGGCCAGCCGCTGGGCGTGGTCATCACCCGTCGCGAAATCGCCGAGGCGCTGGAGGCCGAGGGCTACTTCTTCTCCTCGGCCGGTGGCAGCCCGGTCAGTTGCCGCATCGGCATGGCAGTGCTGGATGTCATGCAGGAGGAAGGCCTGTGGGACAACGCCCGTGACACCGGGCGCTACTTCAAGGCACGCCTGCAGGCGCTGGTCGACAAGCACCCGCTGGCCGGCGCGGCACATGGCTCGGGCTTCTACCTGGGGCTGGAACTGGTGCGCGACCGCACCACCCTGGAGCCGGCCACCGAAGAAACCATGATGCTGTGCGATCGCCTGCGTGATCTGGGCATCTTCATGCAGCCGACCGGCGACTACCTGAACATCCTCAAGATCAAGCCACCGATGTGCACCAGCCGTGCGAGCGTGGACTACTTTGTCGACAGCATTGACCGGGTGCTGGGCGAAGGTCTGTAGGTGTCAAGGCGTGGGCCCGACGGCTGCGGCCCACGCCTGTAATGCCTCACACGCGGCCATGGCCACCTGCTCATCGGTGCGCCCGGTGAACTGCCGCTCGATCGCATCGGCGGCGATCAGCCCGGCAATGGTGGGCTTGCCGACAGCATCGGTCAGGTCCAGCCATTCCCCCCAACTGGCGGGTACGTCGTACCAGCGCAGGTAGCCTGAGGGTGAACACGGCCACCATCGCTCATCGAACTGCAGAATCACTTTCTCCAGCTTGCCCATCCCCAGATGCGCCAACGCTCCCTGCTGTGTTTCAGGTAACGCAGGGGTAAAGTGCAACGTTTTCAGAACCCCCACCGGGACTGTGCAAATGCAGAAGTCGCACACCTCTTCATTTACCTTGACGCGCGCGCTCGACCAGTCGACGTGGGTGACAGGACTGTTCAGGCGGATATCCAGGTGCTTCGACAGCAAGTCGACAAGCTCGCTGTAGCCGCCTGGCAGCATACGATCACCATGCCCGACCCCCTCTTCATCCAAGGCACAGGCCGACAGTTGCTCGACGGGCAAACACGCTTCCAGTACAAGGTTGGCGTCGATGGCGAACTGCGTGGCACGCGCGAGCGCGGGGTCGAGTGTGGCCATGTAGCCATCGATCGCCTCAGACAAAGGTTGTTGCCGATCGAGACGCCTGGTCAAGGCATCCCAGGCGGCGTCGATATCCGGCAACGCCCCGCCGCGTGCTGCTGCAAGCGGGCAACTGAAATCGGTCTCGACGCAAGCCAAGCCATGTTGAAGTGCAACAGCGGCCAAGGGGTTCTCGGCAAAATGCTGAAGCCATGCCGCACCTTCATCTGCTTTCACGCCGCCCAACTCGACAGTGTGCGTGCGCCCACCCGTTCGCCCACGCGCCTCCAGCACAGTGCAATCGCCCCCCCTTTCCCGCAAGCGTTGAGCGGCAGCCAAGCCTGCACACCCCGCACCGATCACGATCACCTTGCTCGCACCGGCACTCACGGCTGCCTCGGCGGCACGCAGCCCATCATTCCACGCACCATGAGTCATTGCCGGAGCGCTGGCATTACAAGCTTCTCCAGCGATGACCAAGCGCCCATGCAGCACTTGGCCCAGGGCGCTTCGATGCAACGGCGATCCGCCAGCCAGCAAGGCACTGTAGGCACCGAGGCTGAACGGGTCGCTACTCCAGTGGGTGACATGCCACGCGGTTGGTCTGTGCACGCTTTTCTCCATTAGGGGGCTGTCCTGCTGGTGCATTAATGTTCATAATTTTTAGCAATAAAAGATGATCATCATCAGGTTTACTGACAATGGCCTTTTCCAGCGACTCCCTGGCGATTTTCCTCGCGGTGCTCGATGCCGGCTCGTTCTCCGCCGCCGCCCGCAAGCTGGGCCGTGTGCCTTCAGCCGTGAGCATGGCAATCGCCCAACTGGAAGCGGAACTGGACCTGCCCCTGTTCGACCGGGCCACGCGCAAAGCCTTGCCCACCAACGCCGCCCTGGCGCTGGAGCCCCAGGCCAGGCAGGTCATCTGCCAACTCAACCTGCTGGATGCCCAGGCCCTGCAGTTGCACAAAGGCCTGGAAAAGCGCCTGACCATCGCCATGGCGCCCGAGTTGCAGACCGGCCGCTGGAGCCAGCCGCTGGAAATCCTCGCCCAGGCATTTCCCAGCCTGGAAGTCGAGGTACGTTCGGCCACCCAGACCGAAGCCATTCGCCTGCTGCATGACGGCAGTGTGCAATTGGCCCTGGTGTTCGAACGGCCCGGCATCGATGAGCGCGAATCCTTCCTCGAAGCAGGCAGCCAACTGCTGGTGGCCGTTGCCTCACCACGCCATCCAGCCGGGCAGAACAGCGGTTCGCCATTGCCTGAAGAGGCCTTTGCCGAACAACGGCAGATCATCGTGGCTTCGGGCAAGGCCACCGGATCGGACCCACGCATGGTGCTGTCCCGGCGCATCTGGCTGACCGACAGCTACCTCGCCACGCTGGACCTGGTGCAGTCCGGGCTGGGCTGGGCCTACCTGCCGCAGCCATTGGTCGAACCGCTGATTGCCTCGGGCGCACTGGCCGAGGTGCGCTTCGACAACATGGCCAGCCGCCTGCGCTTGTGGGTAGACATCATCTGGATCAAGTCGCGCCCGTTGGGCCTGGGCGCGCGACGCTACCTGGAAGTCATGCGCCAGCTGTTCGAGAAGGAGCCCCCCAGGGCCTGACCCCCTTGCGCGCGTCCAGGCCCTGCAGGCGTTCGCCCAGCCCTTTGGGCTGTGTGCGGGTTATGCTGTCGGCGCCACCAACCTGTAGCCAACCCCCGCCTCGGTAATGATGAACCGCGGCGCCGTGGGGTCATCGCCCAGCTTCTGTCGCAGATGCCCGACCACGATGCGCAGGTAGTGGGTATCCTCCGCATGGGTCGGCCCCCAGATATCCTTGAGCAACTGCTGCTGGGTAATCACCCGCCCGGGGTGCCCGGCCAATAGCGCCAGCAAAGCATACTCCTTGCGTGTCAATGCCACCTCCACACCGTCGAGCGTCACCCGGCGGAAGGCAAAATCCACCGTCAGCGGCCCAAAGCTGGCTGCCACTTCCGAGCCGCCGGCTTGTGGCACCTGGCGCAGCAACGCCCGCACGCGCGCGAGAAACTCCTGAATACCGAACGGCTTGGTCACATAGTCATTGGCACCACCATCCAGCGCATCGACCTTCTGCACTTCACTGGCACGCACCGACAACACCATCACCGGCACTGCACTCCATTCGCGCAACTCACGCAGTACCTGCTGGCCGTCCATGTCCGGCAGCCCCAGGTCGAGCACCACCAGGTCCGGCTTGCCCAGTGCCGCCTGGGCCAACCCTTCGGCACCGGTGGCGGCCTCCAGCACCTTGTAGCCTTGCGAGGCCAGGCTGATACGCAGGAACTTGCGGATCTGCGGTTCATCGTCGATGACCAACAGGGTGGCGGAGTGGCTCATGGGGTTTCGCTTTCGGCTTCAGGTTGAGGAGGCAGCGGCAAGCATAGAGTGATGCTGGTGCCTTGGCCATCAATGCCTTCGCCCACCAGAATCTGCCCGCCATGGGCACCGATCATGCCCTGGCAGATCGCCAGGCCCAGCCCGGTACCCTGCCCGCCGCGGTCGCCACGGGCGGCGGTGTAGAACATGTCGAAGATTTTCTCGCGGTCGGCTTCGGGAATGCCGGGGCCCTGGTCGCTGACGGTCAAGCGCAGTTGGTCGTCATGCACCGCCACCTGCAGCTCAAGCCGACCATTGGCCGGCGAAAAGCGTGCGGCGTTTTCCAGCACGTTGACCAACGCTTGCTCGATCAACGCCGCATGCACGAACAGCAATGGCAACTCGGCCGGCACGTCCGTGTGCACACGCAGCGGCGCCAGCACCACCCGCAGGCGGTTGAGCGCACTGCCGACGATGTCCGCCGGGGCCACCCAGTCGCGGGCCAGCTTGAGGCCGCCATGGCCCAGGCGGGTCATGTCCAGCAGGTTCTGGATGTAGCGATCAAGGCGTTCGGCCTCGTTGCGGGTGCCCTCCAGCAGCTCGCGGCGGTCTTCCGCCGGGATCGCATCGCCCAACGCCAGCAGGCTGTCGATGCTGCCACGCATGGCGGTCAACGGCGTGCGCAAGTCATGGGATACGGAAGCCAGCAGGGCGCTGCGCAGTTGCTCGGTTTCGCCGTGCAGGCGTGCGGCTTCCAGCTGTTCGGCCAGGCGTGCGCGGGCCAGGGCCTGGGCCAGGGGCTGGCCTAGGGCGGTGAGCAGGCGCCGGCGTGGGTCGCTGAGCGGCTGCCCGTTGCGCGGGCGCACACCCAGCAGCGCCAGCGGCTGATCGTCCACCGCCAATGGCCACCACCACCAGCGGCCATCAGGCAGGGTATCGCTGCCGTGGCCGGCGGCCTGCCCATGCTGCCAGGCCCAATCGGCAGCCGCCCGTTCGGTGTCGCTGAAGGTGCAGGCTTCCCCGCTGGCCACTTGCAACTGGCCCTCGGCGTTGCGCTCCAGCAAGCACACCTGGGCGTCCTGCCAGCCGTCCAGGTGCTGGCCGGCAGCCTTGAATATGGCTTGGCGGTCGGTGGCTACCGTCAACCGGCGCGACAGGTCGAGCAACTGGCTGGTCTGCGCCTGGGTCTCGCGCAGCGCCTGCAACTGGCGACGCTGGCGCGCGGCCAGGTTGCCGGTGAGCGCAGCCATCAACAGAAAGAACACCAGTGTCAGCACGTCTTCTTCGCGCTGGATGGTGAACGAGAAGTTGGGCGGTATGAACAGGAAGTCATAGACCAGGAACGACAGCGCGGCGCAAGCCAGCGCAGGTCCCAGGCTACTGCGCACCGCGACCAGCAACACCGCCGCCAGGAACACCAGCGAGATATTGGGCAACGCGAGCACACTGGACACCGCCCAGGCCAGACCCGCAGCCATCACGGTGGCCAGCAGCGCCAGCAGGTAATGACGCCACACCCACACCCGCCGCACGGCTGAACGCGGCGCTGGCGGCTGCACGTCGCGGTCCAGCACGTTGATTTCCAGGCCACGGCTTTCGCGCAGCAGCCGCGCCGCCACACCCGCGCCGAACAAACGCCGATGCAGGCGGTTGCGGGATTGCCCGACCAGCACCAGGCTGGCCCGCCGCTCGACAGCATGCTGGATCAGCGTGCGGGCCACTTCCCCAGCCCGCAGGAGCACCACCTCCCCGCCCAGTCGCTCGGCCAGTTGCTGCGCGGCTTGCAAACGATGCCGTGCGGTTTCGTCACGCAGGCGGCCGTTGTCCACATGCACCAGGCTCCAGGGCAGGTGGCGGCGCTGGGCCACGCGGCTGGCATGGCGCACCAGGCGTTCGGCCTGGTCGTCACCGTCTATGCCCACCAGCAACCGGCCGCGCAAGGCCGGCGCCTCCTGGCCGCGCTGACGATAGCCGTGGGCCAGGTCGGCATCGACCTGAGCAGCGGCGGTCTGCATGGCCAGCTCGCGCAGGGCGGTGAGATTGGTTTGTGAAAAATACGCATCGATGGCCGCCCTAGCCTGCTCGGGCACGTACACCTTGCCTTCACGCAGGCGTTCGAGCAGCTCTCGCGGAGGCAGGTCGATCAGCACCAGCTCGAACGCTTCCTGCAGCACCCAGTCCGGCAGGGTCTCGCGCACTTGCACGCCGGTAATGTCGCGGACCTTGTCGTTGAGGCTTTCCAGGTGCTGGACGTTGACCGTGGTGTACACGTCGATGCCCGCGGCCAAGAGTTCTTGCACGTCCTGCCAGCGTTTGGCGTGGCGGCTGCCGGGGGCGTTCGTGTGGGCCAGTTCGTCCACCAGGGCCAAGGCCGGCGCGGCACGCAGCAGGCCGTCAAGGTCCATTTCCTCGAGGGTGACGCCACGGTACTGGCTACGCAACAAGGGCTGCTGATGCAGCCCTCCGAGCAACGCTTCGGTTTCGGCGCGGCCATGGGTTTCGACCACCCCGGCCAACACCTGCACGCCCTGGCGTTGCTGGGCGTGTGCGGCCTGGAGCATGGCGAAGGTCTTGCCGACGCCGGGGGCAGCGCCAAGGAACACCTTCAGCCGGCCCCGGCCGGTGCGTGGGAGGTTGGCCAACAGCGCATCGGCGCGGGCGGAGTCACTCATGTTTCATCCTTTACTTTGTCCAACAGTCGGCCACTTCAGGGAAAGCCCCCTTAACGTGTAGGAGCGGGTTTACCCGCGAATACGTCAGTGGCACCACCACCGCATTCGCGGGTGAACCCGCTCCTACAGGCTTCCTGCCAGCGCTTCGATTACCTGACAATGGCGAGCTTTTCCAAGGCCTGGTTCAACGCCAGCACGTTGACCACCGGCGGGCCGATCAATGGGTGGAGGGTGGCCTGTTCCAGCAAGGCTTGCAAGCGCTCGACCGGCAGCTGCCGTGCCGCCGCCACTCGCGGGATCTGATAGGCCAAGGCCTCCGGTGGCAAGTGCGGGTCCAGGCCGCTGCCCGAGGTGGTCAGCAGCGCCTGCGGCACTGGCCCCTGCTGCGCCTGATACAACGTGGCCGCATCGCCCTTTACCCGCTCAGCCAGCGCCGGGTTGCTCGGCGACAGGTTGCTGGCGCCGCTGGCCACGGTCGCGTAGGCACCTGCCGAGGGCCGCGAGTGGAACCAGCCATCGCCCTGGAAGTCCTGGGCGATCAATGCCGAACCCCGCACCTGGCCTTGCGCATCGCGTACCAGGCTACCGTTGGCCTGGTTCGGGAAAGCGACTTGGGCAATACCGGTCACCGCCAGCGGATACAGGGCGCCCGTCACCAGGGTCATCAACAAAGCCAGGCTCAATGCCGGGCGTAGATAAGCAGTCATGGCGGCCTCCTCAGACCAGGTTCAGGGCGTTGAGCAGCAGGTCGATCAGCTTGATCCCGGCAAACGGCACCACAATGCCACCCAGCCCGTAGATCAGCAGGTTGCGCCGCAACAGGTGCGCCGCACTGGCCGCCTGCACGCGCACCCCACGCAGCGCCAGCGGGATCAGCACGATGATGATCAGCGCGTTGAACACGATCGCCGACAGGATCGCGCTCTGCGGGCTGGCCAGTTGCATCAGGTTGAGCACACCCAGTTGCGGGTAGATGGCAGCGAACAGCGCCGGCAGGATGGCGAAGTATTTGGCCACGTCGTTGGCAATGGAGAACGTTGTCAACGCACCGCGGGTGACCAGCAGCTCCTTGCCGACCTGGACTACGTCCAGCAGCTTGGTCGGGTCGCTGTCCAGGTCGACCATGTTCGCGGCCTCCCGCGCAGCCTGAGTGCCGTCGTTCATGGCCATGCCTACGTCAGCCTGGGCCAGTGCCGGGGCGTCGTTGGCACCGTCGCCACACATGGCAACCAGGCGGCCTTCATTCTGCTCCTGGCGAATGCGCGCCAGCTTCTTCTCGGGCGTGGCCTCGGCCAGCACGTCATCGACCCCCGCTTCGGCGGCGATGGCGGCCGCAGTCAACGGGTTGTCGCCGGTCACCATCACCGTGCGGATGCCCAGCTTGCGCAGCTCGGCGAAGCGCTCGCGGATACCAGGCTTGACCACGTCCTTGAGGTGGATCACGCCAAGCAAACGCTTGTCGACGCACACCAGCAACGGTGTGCCGCCACTCTGCGCGATGCGTTCGACTTCACGGGCCAGCGCCGCCGGCATTTCCAGGCGTTGCATACCGACGAATGCCAGCACCGCATCGACGGCGCCCTTGCGGTAGCGGTGCTGCTCGAAGTCGATACCCGACAGGCGTGTCTCGGCACTGAAAGCCACCGCTTCGAACTGCCCGGCAGGCGGGTCGACGAAGTCGTGCAACTGGCGCAGGTATTCGACAATCGACTTGCCTTCGGCGGTGTCGTCGGCCAGCGAGGCCAGCAAGGCGCCCTCCCCCAGTTCCTTGGCGGTAATGCCCGGTGCAGCATGCAGTGCGCTGCAGCGGCGGTTACCGAAGGTGATGGTGCCGGTCTTGTCGAGCATCAGCGTATGCACGTCCCCGGCCGCCTCGACGGCGCGGCCCGAGCGGGCAATGACATTCAGCCGTACCAGTCTGTCCATGCCGGCGATACCGATGGCCGATAGCAGGCCGCCGATGGTGGTCGGGATCAGCGTCACCAGCAGCGCGGCCAGGAAGATCAGCGGCAGGCTGCCACCCGCGAAGTGGGCGAACGGCTGCAAGGTCACCACCACGATCAGGAAAATCAGGGTCAGGCCGATCAGCAGGATGTCGAGGGCGATTTCGTTCGGCGTCTTCTGCCGCTTGGCACCTTCGACCAGGGCGATCATGCGGTCCAGGGTCGACTCGCCCGGGTTGCTGGTGATGCGGACAAGCAGCCAGTCGGAGACCAGCCGCGTATTACCGGTCACCGCCGAGCGGTCGCCACCTGATTCGCGTATTACCGGCGCGGATTCGCCGGTAATGGCGGCCTCGTTGACGGCCGCGATGCCTTCAATCACCTCACCGTCGCCGGGGATCATTTCGCCGGCGACCACACGTACCACGTCGTCCTTGCGCAGCGCGCTGGCAGCTACCGTCTCGTAGCTGCCATCACGCAGACGACGCTGGGCGGTCAGGCCCTGGCTGCCGGCCTTGAGGCTGTCGGCGCGGGCCTTGCCACGGCCTTCGGCCAACGCCTCGGCGAAGTTGGCGAACAACACGGTGAACCACAGCCACAGGGCAATCTGCACCGCAACACCGGTGCTCACGCCGCCGCCGGGGGCAAAACACAGCACGGTGGTCAGCACCGCGGTCAGGGCCACCACCAGCATTACCGGGGAGCGCTTGAGCTGACGCGGGTCGAGCTTGACGAACGCCTGCACCAGCGCCGGGCGCCACAGCGCGGCGAAGCGGGTCTGGTCCTTGGCACTGTGCCGGCTATTCACTTCAGGGATGGGCATGTTCATGATCGGTCCTCAAAAACCCAGGCTAAGGTGTTCGGCGATTGGCCCAAGGGCCAGGGACGGCAGGAAGGTCAGGCCACCGACCAGCAGGATGGTCACCAGCAGCAGGCCGGTGAACAGCGGGCCGTGAGTCGGGAAGCTGTTCTGCCCCAGCGGCGCGCTTTTTTTCGCCGCCAGGCTGCCGGCCAACGCCAGTATCGGCAGGATGTAGCCGAAGCGGCCGATGAGCATGGCCAGGCCGATCATCAGGTTGTGGTACACGGTGTTGGCGCCAAAGCCGGCAAAAGCAGAGCCGTTGTTGGCCGAGCCCGAGGTATAGGCGTACAGCAACTGGCTGAAACCATGCGCCCCCGGGTTGGTGACCGCCCCGGCCGGGCCGGGCAGGCTGGCGGCGATGGCGCCAAGTACCAGCACGCCAACCGGCATCACCAGCAGGGTTGCCACCAGAAGCTGCACTTCACGGGCCTGCAGCTTCTTGCCCAGGTATTCCGGTGTACGGCCAATCATCAGTCCGGCCAGGAACACCGCGATAAGGACGAACAGCAGCATGCCGTAGAGGCCCGCGCCGACGCCGCCGAATATCACCTCGCCGACCATCATGTTGACCATCGCCACCATACCGGTCAGCGGGTTCAGGCTGTCGTGCATGGCGTTGACCGAACCGTTGGAGGCGGCGGTGGTGGTGACCGCCCACAGCACCGAACCAGTGGTGCCGAAGCGGCTTTCCTTGCCCTCCAGAGGGGCGGTCTGTTGCACCTGCGTGCTTTCCAGGGCCGGGTTCGGCTGATGCTCGGACCACAGCGCCGTGCTGCCACCGATCAGGAACAGGGCAAGCATGCAGGCGAGGATGGCGCGGCTCTGACGCAGGTCCTTCACGTAGTGACCGAAGGTGAACACCAATGCCACCGGAATGAGGATGATCGATGCCACCTCGAACAGGTTGCTCCAGGCCGTTGGGTTTTCGAACGGGTGCGCCGAGTTGACGCCGAAGAAGCCACCGCCATTGGTACCCAGCTGCTTGATGGCGATCTGGCTGGCGGCCGGCCCCAGCGGAATGGTCTGGTCGGCCCCTTGCAAGGTCAGCGCGTGGGCGTAGTCGGCAAAGGTCTGCGGTACGCCCTGCCATACCAGCAGCAGCGCCAGCAGCAAGCACAGCGGCAGCAGGCCGTAGAGGGTGGCACGGGTCATGTCGACCCAGAAGTTGCCCAGCGTCGTCGCGCTGCGCCGAGCGATACCGCGGCACAGGACAACCAGTACGGCCAGACCGGTGGCAGGGCTGACAAAGTTCTGCACGGTCAGGCCAAGCATCTGGCTCAGGTAGCTGACCGACGCCTCACCGCTGTAGGCCTGCCAGTTGGTGTTGGTAACGAAACTGACGGCGGTGTTGAACGCCAGTGACCATTCCTGGCCAGGCAGGTGCTGAGGGTTGAGTGGCAGGTAGCCCTGCAACAGCAGCACGGCGAACAGCAGCAGGAAACCGACCAGGTTGAACGCCAACAGGGCCAGGGCGTATTGCCGCCAGTTCTGCTCCTGGCTGGCGTTCACACCCGCCAGCCGGTAACAGCCCTGCTCGACCGGCCCCAGCACAGGGGTCAGCCAGGTACGCTGGCCTTCCATGACCTTGTAGTAGAACCGCCCGAGCCAGGGTGCCGGTAGCAGCACGATGACAAAGAATGCCAAGAGCAAGGCGAAATCGTAACTGTGCATGGCCGCTCCCTAGCTGCGATCGGCGCGCAGCAGCGCCACCAGCAGATAAAACGCCAATGCCACTGCCAGCAGCAGTGACAGCCCGTCGAGCATGTTCATGTGTGGATCTCCCCGTGTTACGGCTTGGGCCGCTTTGGTGAAATTGTCCGAGGGAGAGGCGTAAAGGGGCGAGATCGGGGGGTGGGGGTGGGTATAAAGAATGCGTAAAAATCAGCGTTGTGGTCTGCCTGTAACGGCCTCTTCGCGGGCTTGCCCGGTCCCACAGGTACTGCACAGCCTTCAAGGCCTGTGTGGTACCTGTGGGAGCGGGCAAGCCCGCGAAAGGGCCGTTACAGGCTTATTGTTGTGGCGGCTGCTGCGCCGCGTTACGGCTCCAGTCCAGCAGCAGGCTGTAGCCTACCGCCAGCAAGGTCGGCCCGATGAAAAGGCCAATGAAGCCAAAGGCAAGCAAGCCGCCGAACACGCCCAGCAGCACGATCACCAGCGGCAGGTTGCCGCCACGGCTGATCAGGTACGGTTTGAGCACGTTGTCCACGCCGCTGATGACGAACGTGCCCCACGCACCCAGGAACACCGCCATGCCGTATTCGCCCTTCCACACCAGCCAAGCGGTGGCCGGGATCCAGGCCAGTGGCGGCCCCATGGGGATCAGGCTGAGCATGAAGGTCACCAACCCCAGCACGATCGCCCCGGGCACCCCGGCGATCAGGAAGCCGATCAGTGCCAGCAGGGCCTGCGCGGCCGCCGTGCCGATCACCCCGTTGACCACCCGCTGCACGGTAGCGGCTACCAGGTCCAGGTAATACTCGGCGCGCTCGCCCACCAGCCGGTGCAGCAAACGCAGCACGAATGCCGCCAAGCGTGGCCCGTCGCGGTAGAAGAAGAACACGAACACCAGGCTCAGGGTCAGTTCCAGCACGCCGCTGCCGATCTGCGCGCTGCGCGCCAGCAACCAGTTGCCCACCTGCCCAAAGTAAGGCTTGATCGAGGTAAGCAAGGCTGCGCCTTGCTGGTCCAGCGATTGCCAACCGTTGACCAGACGCTCGCCAACGAAAGGAATGCCACCCAGCCAGGCCGGTGCATCGGGCAGGCCGTCGACCTGCACGTCACGCACGAACGCCGTAGCGTCGCGAATGTGATCGGCCAGGTTGAACCCCAGCCACACCAGCGGCAGTGCCACGATCAGGATCCAGGCCATGGTCAGCAGGCCGGCGGCCAGCGTCTCGCGACCGCCCAGCAGGCGCGTAAGAAAGCGCATCAACGGCCAACTGGCAAAGGCCAGGATGGCCCCCCACAGCAATGCCGATATGAACGGTGCCATCACCCACAGGCCGGCCCCCAGCAATGCCACCAGCAGAATCTGGACCAGCAGGCGATCATTGTTAACCATGAGGGTGCTCGTTCAAGGGATCAGTTCAAGGTGCAGGCCGTCTGTAGGCGCACTGCCGACTTCAAGACGGCGATTGCGCACCCCGGCCTTGACCAGCGCCTCGCGCCAGGCCTCAGCCTGGGCGCCACTGAGGCTGACGCGCAAGGTGCTGTCAAGGTTCAGGCTGCGGGCCAGCAGGTTTACCCAGGCGTCTTGCGGTGCAGCAAGGTCAGGGTAGTCGAGCTTGCCGGTGTCACGCATTTCGCGCAGCACCGTAGCGGCGGTTGGCAGCAGCTCGCCCAGCGGGCTGCCTGAGATGAACTCTTCCACATGCAGATAGGCACGACGGTTGCCACGGGTAACGCTGTACAGCGCGACCAGGGTGTCGGCCTCGTCTGCCGAGCGGCGCAGCAGGATGAACGCCTGCTGCTCGTCGCCTCCGTTGAGGCGGGCATTGGCGAACACATCATTGGCCCACAGGCTGGCCTCACCGCAATCACGCCCCTGACACCAGAACAACGGGTAGCCACCCTCGCGTACAAGTGCTTCGCGGGCACTGGTGAAGGCCTCGCGTGCAGTCCGCTCGACGGGCAATTCGTAGGTCACCGAGCTGACCTGACCGCGGCTCTCGACTTTGTCATCGACCCGCAGGCGGCCACTGATCTTGCGTAGCGGGCCCATCGGGTAGACCCGCTCCTGTTCCGTCGCCGGGCGTTGATCGACCACCTTGGCGTCCTGCGGGACCGGCAGGCTGCCGGCCCACGACACGGGGGTGGCGAGCACCAGGCAGGCAGCCAAGGCAGTGCGAATGGAATCAGGCACGCTCATTGGCGAACCAGGCGGCGCTCAGCGCCGAATTGAAGCTCCAGGATGTCTGGCAGTTGCATGGTTGTCTCCCTGTTCAACCCGCCAAGCCTCGACACTTGTCCGGTGCAAGTCAAGCAAAGCCAAAGAAGCGATTGATACAGTCTGCAACAAGGGACGCGCCCTGCGCATCGTTCAGGTGCAGGTGATGGCCGCCGGGCAGCGTCACCTGTTCAAAGGGTAGCTGCTCCAGCAACCCGGTGTGGCGCGCCAGCATACCGTCGGCGGCCACCACCAAGAGCGCCGGGCAACTCACCCGCCGCACATAGGCCATGGCCTGGGCCTCGCTCAGGCGCACCGGCGAGGGCAGGGTCAGCCGGCTGTCGCTGCGCCAGCTGTAGCCACCGGGCACCGGCATCAGGCCACGTTGGGCCAGCAGCTCGGCCGCTTCACGGCTGACCGCGACCATGCCTTTCATCCGGGCTTGCACCCCTGCTTCCAATGTCGCATACACCGACTTGCGCTTGCCATCCAGCCGCAACTGGGCTTGCAGCGCCATCCCCAAACGCTCGCCTGCGTCCTGCTCGGCACCGGTCGGCGGGATGACGCCATCGATAAGCGCCAGGTGACTGACCCGATCGGGCAATGCACCGGCCAGTTGCACCGAAATGATCGCGCCCAGCGAATGCCCCAGCAGGGCAAAACGCGGCCAACCCAGTTGCTCGGCCACGCGCAGCACGTCATGGGCATAGTCGGCCAGGGCATACCCGGCGCCGAGCGGGCGGTGCTCCGAATAACCATGGCCGGCCAGGTCCAGGGCGACGAGGCGCAGACCTTTCAGTTGCGGTGCCAGGCGAGCAAAGCTGTTGGCGTTGTCCAGCCAGCCATGCAGGGCAATCACCGGCAGCCCGTCTTCGGGGCCGAACAGGTGTGCAGCCAGTTCGATATGGCCCAGGCTCAGACGAATTTCCTCAACGTGTGCGCTCATGCCTGGCTCCAGCGGTCGAACAGGCCCTTGATCAGGCTGGCAGTGTCGGCCGGGCGCTCCAGCGGGAACATGTGCCCACCCGGTACACTGTGGTATTCACCTTTGGGCATACCGCGCACAGCCAAGGTGTGGTGGCGACGAATGACGTTGCTGCGGTTGCCGCGCACCATGGCCAGCGGCACCTGCAACTGGCGCGCGGGGGCGGGGCTGGTATGCGGGATGCTGCGGTAGATGCTGATTTCAGTGGCAGGGTCGAAGCGCAACTGCAGCCCTTGCCCCACCACCTGCAGGCCATGTTCCACATAAGCGTCGAGGCAATCGGGATCGAAATGGCGGAACAGTGATTTGCCAGCGAAATAGTCACGGGCGCTGTCGCGGTCATTGAACGTTTCGCGACGCCCCAGGGTGCGCCCGGCCGGTGTGATGCGGTCGATGAAACCAAAGCGCTTGGCTGTGCGCAGCAGCCATTGATCAGCGCGGGTGAGCACCGGAGAGTCGAGCATCACCAGCCCCCGGTAGTACTCGGGGCAGCGCAATGCCGCGTGCAGATGCAACACGCCACCCAGCGAATGGCCAACGCCCCAGACCGGCTGGTCCTGCTGCGCCAGGTGATGCAACAATTCATCGACCAGGCTTTGCCAGTTTTCGTCCACGGGAAAGCGCGGGTCATGCGCGTGCTGGGCCAGGTGCTGCACCTGATAGTCCGGCGCCAGCGCTGCAAACAGCTTGCCGTAGGTGGCCGATGGGAAACCGTTGGCATGGGCGAAGAAGATCTGCTGCGACATGGCGCCTGGTCCGGACCGGAATGATGGCCCATTGTCGGCATCGCGGGGCGGTTCGGCAATGTCCATAAAGGTCATCGGCGAGGGGGATCAGGTCATGCCGAGCGGTCGAAACTGCTCAGCGACCGACGCAGGCAGGCCTGCATGTAGGCCACCTGGCTCTCCAGCGCCTCGCGGGCCAGACGCTGGTCCTGGTAGTCCAGTTGCAGGCGGCGCAAGGCCAGACAACTGGTTTGCAGCAGGTGCGAGACCCGCAGGCAGGCGTCCTGCAGCGTCCGCAGGTCCTGCTCGCATTGTTGCCTCGCAACAGGGTCCAGCCCGGGGTTGTCGTTCACCTTGCGCATCAGGTGGTAAAGCTTGGCATCGGCCGATTCACGCAGCAGGCTGTATTGGGCGAAATCCAGCGAAGTACCTTGGTCAACCTGTTCCAGGGTGGGTTGCAGGTCCAGGGAGCGCAACAGCTCCAGCATTTCACCCCTCATTCGCCGTTCCCTGATGTTTGCCATGTGGCAACGCTAACAAGCGGTGGTGAAGTGCGACAACTGACAAAAATGCCAGTTGCCTTATTGCTCTTTACCCATGCCAGCATTCAGACGCGAGCGAAACAGTGGCCTGCACAAGCCATGGGAGGTTCACGCGGGTGAGTGGATGGCCCGAAGCGTCATCAACCCGGCCAGCGGCCACTCCCCTTCCATCTCTGCCAGGCTGGCAGTGCTCATGGCTGCCGGCTGTTGCCTGTGGCCGTGCTCCAGCGCACCGACCAAGGTACCTACCAGCGGCTGGTGGCTGACCAGCAGCACATGCTCAAGCCCCAGTCGCTCGATTTCGCCGATGACCTGCTGTACATCACCCTCGGGCGTCAGCCAGGGCACGGTGCGCACCGGTTCGGCGAAGCCCAGGGTGTCATGCACCAGCGCGGCGGTCTGCTGGGCGCGTACGTAAGGGCTGGCAACAATAGCCTGCAATGGCTGCCCGATCAGGTAAGCCGCACTGTGCAGCACCTGCTCGCGACCATGGGCAGTCAGACGGCGCTCGGCATCCGTCTTGGCCCGCGGCTCAGCTTCACCGTGGCGCAGCACCCACAGCTTCACAGCTTGGGTTCCTCGTCACGCACCGGATGCGCGGCCGGTGCCACGGCGTGCGCTGCTTCACCTTCCGGCGCACGCGGGGCCGGCCAGTCTGCGAACGGCCACGGCTTCTGGTCGCTGTGGAAACTGCCGAAGCGGCCGATCTGTGCCAGGTACTGGCTCAGGCTGTCGCCGAAGTTCATCAGGCTGGCGCTGGGCGCGCCATACACCAGTCGGTAGATCAGCTGTACCAGCACCAGGCCACCCAACAGCAACTCGGCCAGTTGCCAGACCACCAGGAACACCAGCATCCACAGCACCCGCAGGATGATCGACTCGCGCTGGGCGCGTTCGGGCGTATCGTTCATGTGTTGCTCCTTGCTCGTGTCAGAGCCGCCAAGGGCTCAGTTGAAACCGCTGATGGAAATGAAATCGACATCGGTCTTGGGCTCGGCGCGCATCAGGTGCTCGATCACCTGGTTCAGCGTGCGCCCTTCGAACAGGATGGCATGCAGGCCAGCCACCAGCGGCATGTACACCTGCACTTGCTGGGCCTTGGTCTTGAGCACCTTGAGCGTGTTGACCCCCTCGGCCACTTCGCCCAGGCGGTTGACCGCCTCTTCCAGGCTTTGGCCCTGCCCCAGTGCGTAGCCAACCTGATAGTTGCGGCTCTTGGGCGAGGAGCAGGTGACGATCAGGTCACCGACACCGGCCAGGCCGAGGAACGTCATGGGGTTGGCGCCCTGGCTGACGGCGAAACGGGTCATCTCGGCCAAGGCCCGGGTAATCAGCATGCTCTTGGTGTTCTCGCCCATCCCCAAGGCCACCGCCATGCCGGCGATGATCGCGTAGACGTTCTTCAGTGCACCGCCCAGTTCGACACCGAAACGGTCGGCACTGGCGTAGACGCGGAAGGTGCGCCCGTGCAGCACGGCCTGTACCTGCTGGCACAGGTCTTCGTGCTCACTGGCCACCACTGTGGCAGTCAGCGCATGTTCGGCGATTTCGCGCGCCAGGTTGGGCCCCGACAAAACGCCGATGCGCGCCTCGGGGGCGATCTCTTCGAGGATCTGGCTCATCAGCTTGAAGCTTTGCGCTTCGATGCCCTTGGTCAGGCTGACCAGGCCTTTGCCGCGCAGCAGCTCGGCATGCGGTGCCAGCACGCTGCGCAAGGCACTCGATGGCAGGGCAACGAAGATCAGCTCGCTGGCCTGCAGGGTGGCCAGCAAGTCGTTGACCGGCTCAACCCCATCGTGCAGGCGGATACCCTTGAGGTAGCGCGGATTCTCGCGATTCACACGCATGGCCTCGGCCTGCGCCGGGTCGCGCATCCATTGGCGCACCGGCACACCGTTTTCCGCCAGCAGGTTCGCCACGGCGGTGCCGAAGCTGCCGCCGCCCAGAACCGCAACAGGTTGCTGTTCAGTCATATCCAATCCATTAAAGCCAAAAGTAAGTGGCGACCCCGCCATTATACGGCTCGCCTGCTACAGAACCAGTGTCTGGGCGTTTGCAGTATTTGCCATGGCATTTTCGGAGCCGTCGAGATCGAGCGCCGCCACGCGGTACTTTTCAAGACGTACGCCCGACACCCACTGGCAAAACCCCCACGGTCAGTTACCATGCCTGTTTCAATCCTGAAACAAAGGCCGCTCCGTGTTCCCTGGCACGCCCCCGTACCCGCGCCTGCTGTTATTGACCGCCCTGCTCGGCGGTCAGGCCGTGGCCGACGACCTGTTCATCGACAACACCGACCTGCCACAGGTTCTGACCGCCACACGCCTGAAACAATCCCCCGCCGCTGTCCCGGGCAGCATGACCGTACTCGACAGCGAACTGATTCGCGCCAGCGGTGCCCGTGACATCCCCGAACTGCTGCGCCTGGTACCGGGCATGATGATCGGCTACGGTGCCGGTAATCAACCCACGGTCAACTACCACGGCAGCAACGTCAACGACGCACGGCGCATGCAGGTATTGATCGATGGCCGCTCGGTATACCGCGCAGGCCTGGCCACGGTGGACTGGAGCGACATCCCCTTGGCCATGGAGGACATCGAGCGCATCGAGGTGTTCCGCGGCCCGAACACCGTCAGTTATGGCGCCAACGCGCTGATGGCGGTGGTCAACATCCTCACCCGCAAACCCGCCGACAGCCATGGTACGCGGCTGAAAGTGACACGCGGCCAGGACGGTATCAACGACTTCTATGCCAGCCACGGCTTGGGTTGGGACGGTGGCGACATGCGCCTGTCGCTGTCGGGCCAACAGGACGACGGCTTCGATGAGAACCAGTTCGGCCAGGACTACCGCGACAGCCGCCGCCTGACCCGCTTCAACCTCAGCGCCAACCACAACCTGGCAGTCGACCAGACCCTGGAGTGGCAACTGGCGGCCAAGGAAGGCAGCAATCAGCGGCCCTACACCTACCAGCCGGTGTTCCAGCAGTACGAGTCCGGGAACAATGCCGACGTCAACGCCAAGGACTATGCGGGCTCGTTGCGCTGGACCAAGGACTTCAGCGCTGAACACAGCCTTTATATCCAGGGTTCAGCCCAGCATTTTGATCGCCAGCAAGTGTGGCGCGCCTGTGATGCCTTGCAGTCGTTCAGCCCCGAACTGACCCAGCTCTGGCAGATGAACCCCGACTTCGCCGAAAAAGTGGCGCGCGGCATTGCGACTGGCGCCCCCCTTTCCACTGACGACCCTGCCCTGAAAGGGCTTCTGCAGAAAGTGCAGCAGCAATGGGAGCAGGGAGGACAGGAGCAGGTCTGCGGCGATGTCGATCAGAGCACCCGTGAAACCCGCTATGACCTGGAAATCCAGGACACCCTGAGCCTGACCGACAGCCTGCGTCTGCTCAGTGGCATGAACTACCGCTATGATCGCGCCGACTCGCAGACCTACTTCAACGGCAGCATCGACGACCAGACCTGGCGCCTGTTCGGCCAGCTGGAATGGCGGGCCGACGAGCACTGGATACTGCAAGGTGGGGCCATGTTCGAAGACTCGCGCCTGTCTGGCAGTTCGCTGACCCCGCGCGTTGCGGTCAACTACCTGATCACCCCGCGCCACGGCCTGCGTGCGGTGTACTCCGAAGCGGTGCGCTCGCCCGACATGTTCGAGAACAACGTCAACTGGAGTTACACGGTCAAGAACCTCACCCCCAATTCATTCGGCCTGCAAAACGGTGAGTACTTCGTCAAGACCCGTGGCCCTGGCGACCTTGAACAGGAGCGCATGCGCTCGCGCGAGCTAGGCTACAACGGCTACTTCAGCGACCTCGACCTGAGCCTGGATGTGAAGCTGTTCTACGACGAGATCACCGGCATGATCAGCGAGCCTCTGAGGAACAACCAGTACATCGCCAGCAACGCCAACAAGGCCCGTTTCAGCGGCAGCGAGGCGCAAATGGACTGGCGCCCCACCCTGCGCGACCGCCTGCGCCTGACCTATGCCTACGTCGATGCCTGGGCCAGCAACCCCGACGACCGTCGCCTTAGCGCCCGTAACAGCGGCTCGGCCGGGTGGATGCGCGAATGGGGTGCCGGCTGGTCGAGCGCGCTGTTCTACTACGGCGACGATGCCCTCAACCAGTACCGCTACGAGCGTCTGGACCTGCGCCTGGCCAAGCGTTTTCGGGTGTATGGCAGCACCCTGGAGCTGGCGGCGCTGTGGCAGCAGCGCCTGGACGATGAACCCACCTCGGCCCTGCAGAACCGCTACGACAGCCGTCACCGCCTGAGCGTGAGCGCGGAGCTGGAGTTCTGATGGCCCTGCTGCTGCGCCTGTTGCTGCTCTGCCTGTGGCCGTTGGGGCCTTTGTCCGCCAGCGAAGTCCTGCTGGTGGGGGCTGAGGACCAGCCCGGTGTCCGCAGCTTCATCGCCGCCCTGGAAAGCCGCCGGCCGCACGATCATGTGCAGTTTCAAACCACCGCCAACCTGCCGCGCCCAGGCAAGCTCAAAGCCGACCAACGCCTGATCCTGCTCGACAACGCAGCACTGGAATGGCGCCTGGGGGAAACCGCCGGCCCGCCGGCGCTGGTCATGCGGGTCAGCCGGGTACAGGCTGAACAGCGCCTGGGAAAGTCGCGCCCCGCGTTCCTCACACTGCTGTGGAGCGACGCACCGCTGGGACGGCAACTGCGCCTGGCACGTTACCTGTTGCCGCAGGCCAGGCGCGTTGGCGTGCTGTACGGCGAGCACAGCAGCTTTCTGCTGGACGAACTGCGCCATGCTGCGCGGCCGCTAGGCCTGGAGATCGTGGCCCAGGACTGGTCCGACCCGCGTGACAACAGGCCCCTGCAGCACCTGCTGGGCAACAGCGATGTGCTCCTGGGCCTGGACGACCCTGACTTGTACAACTCCAAGACTGCAAAGAACCTGCTGTTGAGCAGTTATGGCCGGCAGATGGCACTGATCGGCCCGAACGCCGGCTTCGTTCGCGCCGGCGCCCTGGCCAGTACCTACAGCGACCAGGACGACTGGCTGTGGGTGCTCGACCAGTTGCTCGACCAGCCGCCGACGCGCTGGCCGCGAAGCCTGTACCCGGTGCGTTACGGCGTCAGTGGCAACCAGCAGGTGGCCCGTGCCCTGGGTCTTGAACCAATCGATCAGAACGCCGCCGTCAAGGCCCTGGCCGAGGGAGAACCCACCCAATGAGCAAACGCTTGAGCTGGGACATTCATACCCGCACGCAGATCATCAGTCTCGGCCCCGCCCTGCTACTGACCTTGCTCTTGATCAGCTTCTTTACCTTCGTACGCATCCAGGACCTGCGCCAGGAACTCAACCACACCGGGCAACTGATCGCCAACCAGTTGGCACCGGCGTCGGAATATGGGGTGATTTCGGGCAACAACGAAGTGCTTGAAGGGCTGATGCGTGCCACCCTCAGCATCCCGCACGTGCGCTTTCTGGAAGTGCAGGACAGCCGCAACCACATTCTGGTGTACGTCGAGCAGTCCGACGAAAGTGCCAACCGTGCGCAACAGGTCGAGGTGTTCCAGGCGCCCATTCGCCTGCAGCAAATCCGCCTGGACAACGACTTCCTGCAACAGGGCAAAGCCACCACCCCGGCCATCGGTGACGACTACCTGGGCCGCGTGATCGTCGGCATGTCCGATGACGCCTTCAGTCAGCGCCAGCAGGAAATCGTGATCAAGGCCGGGATCCTGGCGTTGTTCGCCCTGCTGTTCACCTTCTTGCTGGCACGCCGCCTGGCCCTGAGCCTGGCCAAGCCGATCAGCGACATGGGCCATGCGGTCAAGGCGATTCAGCAAGGCGAGTACAACACCCCCTTGCCGGTCGTCGACGACAGCGAGCTGGGCCACTTGGCCCGCCACATCAATAACCTGGCCAGCGCCCTGGAACAGGCCAGCGATGAACAGAAGCAGGCCATCGCCGAACTGATCCAGGCCCGCGAGGAGGCCGAACAGGCCAACCGTGCCAAATCGGATTTCCTGGCGATGATGAGCCATGAGTTGCGCACCCCGATGAATGGCGTGCTGGGCATGCTGCAACTGCTGGAAACCACACCGCTGAGCAGTGAACAGGCCGATTACACGGCAGTGGCCAGCGAGTCCACCGGGCATTTGCTCAAGGTCATCAACGACATCCTCGATTTTTCGCGCATCGAACGCGCCGCGCTGCAGCTGGAGCACATCGACTTCAACCTGGGCGAGCTGATCACCAACAGTGTCCAGTCGTTCCAGCACAGCGCCCAGCAACGCGGCCTGGGCCTGCACCTGCAACTGCCGGCCGGCATCGAGCAGTTGCAGGTGAACGGCGACCCCACGCGCATCCGCCAGATTCTGCTGAACCTGATAGGCAACGCCCTGAAGTTCACCGAACGCGGCCAGGTGCAAGTCGACGCACGCTGGCAGGTGCTCGACCGGCAGTTGATCTGGCTGACCTGCAGCGTGCGCGACACCGGCATCGGCATCGACAGCGACCGCCTGGAAATGATGTTCGTCGCCTTCCAGCAGGCCGACAGCTCGATTTCCCGTCGTTATGGCGGCACCGGGCTGGGGCTGTCGATCGCTCGTACCCTGGCCGAGCGCATGGGCGGCAAGCTACGCGGTGAAAGCCGTGAGGGCCTGGGTTCGACCTTCACCCTGGAGATGCCGTTGGCCCTTGCCAATCCTGCCCCCGTCCCGTTGACGCCGCCAACGACTGTACGAACGACGGTGCCGGACAATGATCAGGTACTGCTGGTGGAGGACAATCCGGTCAACCGGAGCGTCGTGGAAGCCATGCTGCGCAGCCTGGGGCTGGCAGTATGCACGGCAGAAGATGGCCTTGAAGCCGTCGAGCTGGTCGGCCAGCAGCGCTTTGCTGCCGTGCTGATGGATTGCCGCCTGCCGCACCTGGACGGCTATGAAGCCACCCGACGCATCCGCCAGTTGCCCAACGGCGCCGGGCTACCGATCATCGCCCTAACCGCCAACGCGTTGCAGGGCGACCGTGAACGTTGCATGGCCGCCGGTATGGACGATTACCTGAGCAAACCCTTGCGCCGTACCGAATTGCAGCAGGTGCTGCAGCGCTGGTTACCCGGTCAGACAACCGCGACTGGCGATAAATGCTAAAGTGCGGCAGTCTTAAACACTGGACAGGACCTTCATCGGACCTGAAAATAGACGTTTCAGTGCACACCTGTACTTCTTTCACCAGGTGCGCTGTGACTTTCACCACAACGCAATAGTCTACCTGTAGGCTGCCGTCTCGAAGCGCTTTGTTTTCGGGCCGGCCGGGAAGATTCATCCCCTGCCGCAGGGGGTTATTGAGGAGCTCGCATGACCAAACAACACGCCTTTACTCGGGAAGACCTGCTGCGCTGCAGTCGCGGTGAGCTGTTCGGCCCAGGTAATGCGCAACTGCCCGCGCCGAACATGCTGATGGTCGATCGCATCACCCATATCAGCGAAGAAGGCGGCAAGTACGGCAAAGGTGAATTGGTCGCCGAGCTGGATATCAACCCGGACCTGTGGTTCTTCGCCTGCCATTTCGAAGGCGATCCGGTAATGCCGGGCTGCCTGGGCCTCGACGCCATGTGGCAGCTGGTTGGCTTCTTCCTCGGCTGGCAGGGCCTGCCGGGCCGTGGCCGCGCCCTGGGTTCGGGCGAGGTGAAATTCTTTGGCCAGGTACTGCCTGAAGCCAAGAAAGTCACGTACAACATTCACATCAAGCGCGTCCTGAAGGGCAAGCTGAACATGGCCATCGCCGATGGTTCGGTCAGCGTCGACGGCCGCGAGATCTACACTGCCGAAGGCCTGCGGGTCGGCGTGTTCACCTCCACTGACAATTTCTAAGGGTTATTCGCATGCGCCGCGTCGTTATCACTGGTCTGGGCATCGTATCGTGCCTGGGCAATGACAAAGCTACCGTCACCGAAAACCTGCGCAACAGCCGTCCGGGTATCCGTTTCAACCCGGAATACAAGGAAATGGGGCTGCGTAGCCAGGTTTCCGGGTCCATCGACCTCAACCTCGAAGAACTGATCGACCGCAAGGTTTACCGCTTCGTCGGCCATGCGGCTGCCTACGCCTACCTGGCCATGCAGGACGCGATCAAGGACGCTGGCCTGACCGAAGAGCAGGTTTCCAACCCGCGTACCGGCCTGGTGGCGGGTTCCGGCGGCGCCTCGACCCTGAACCAGATGGAAGCGCTGGACACCCTGCGTGAGAAAGGCGTCAAGCGCGTCGGCCCATACCGCGTTACCCGCACCATGGGCAGCACCGTTTCGGCATGCCTGGCCACCCCGTTCAAGATCAAGGGCATCAACTACTCGATCTCGTCGGCCTGCGCCACCTCGGCTCACTGCATCGGTACCGCACTGGAGCAGATCCAGTGGGGCAAGCAGGACATCGTCTTCGCCGGTGGTGGTGAAGAAGAGCACTGGAGCCAGTCGTTCCTGTTCGATGCCATGGGCGCCCTGTCGACCAAGCGCAACGAAACCCCGGAACTGGCCTCGCGCGCCTACGACGCTGACCGTGATGGTTTCGTCATCGCTGGCGGTGGCGGCATGGTCGTGGTCGAGGAACTGGAACACGCCCTGGCCCGCGGCGCCAAGATCTACGCCGAAATCGTTGGCTACGGTGCCACTTCCGACGGCTACGACATGGTTGCACCGAGCGGCGAAGGCGCCATCCGCTGCATGCAGCAGGCGCTCTCCACTGTCGACACCCCGATCGACTACCTGAATACCCACGGTACCTCGACTCCGGTCGGTGACGTGGCCGAGATCAAGGGCGTGCGTGCCGTGTTCGGCGACAAGGCTCCGAAGATCAGCTCCACCAAGAGCCTGTCGGGTCACTCGCTGGGCGCTGCCGGCGTGCACGAGGCGATCTACTGCCTGCTGATGATGGAAAACAACTTCATCGCCGGCTCTGCCAACATCGACGAGCTGGACGCGGAAGTCGCCGACTTGCCAATCCTGCGTAAAACCGAAGAAAACGCCAAGATCGACACGGTCATGAGCAACAGCTTCGGCTTCGGCGGCACCAACGCCACCCTGGTGCTCAAGCGCTGGGAAGGCAAGTAAGACGCTGCTGCTGTAAATGAAAACGCCCCGACTGGTTCGGGGCGTTTTTGTTTGGGTTGCCTGTGCTGGCCTCTTCGCGGGTAAACCCACCACACAAGCCTTCAGCGCTGTGCCCACCCTGTAGGAGCGGGTTTACCCGCGAAGAGGCCCGCACAGGTCACTGCTGTACCTTGGGCAACACCGCCAGAAAATTCTCCCGGGCCACCTTGTGCGCCACCCGCTCCGGCAAGGCATCCAGAAACGGCTTGAACCCGTGCATCTGCTCCCCCAGGCTGCCAAACCGCCCCACCACATCCGACCCCAGCATGAACCGCTCCGGGTACTTCTCGACCAGCGCCAGCCATTCCTTGCGCGGCGCGCCCTGCTCATCCAGCAAATACGGCTGCAGCACACTCCACGACAAATCGACATACAGGTTCGGGTAGTCCTCCAGCAATCGCGTCAGCACCGGCAGTAGAAAGTCCATCTGCGTCTGGTGGCGATGTATCTCCATGCTGCTGCCCGCATGCGCCCAGATGAATCGCGTATGCGGGTGATTGCGCAGCGGCTCTTCGATCTCCGCCAGGTACAGCGGGTTGCGCTCGCGCTTGGAGGTGATGTTGGAATGCAGCAGCACGGGCAGGTCGCGCTCGGCCGCCAGGTGGTAGATACGCGTCATGGCCTCATTATTGGCACGTGGCGTGTCGCCACTGGTCAGCGCTGTCAGGTCATCATGTCGGGTGAACACCTCGCCGATGCCCTGCCAAAGGCCCGGGTACAAATCGAGCATGCGCTCGATATGGCTGACCGCATTCTTGTCCACCGGGTTGAAACCGCTGAGGAATGGGTGAAAGCGCTTGCGCTGCTCACTTGGCAATTGCTGCAGCGCCGCCGCCACGTAAGTATCAGTGGCGCTGTACCAGTAGGCATCAGCGTCATCACCGGCGTAGTAGCGCGGGCGCTTGGGTTCGTCTTCGTGCCATTTCTTGGCCACCGGTATGCCTGAAATCATCGACTGCTCAACCCCTGCGGCATCCATGGCCTTGATCAGCGCCGGCATGCCTTCACTTTCCTGGAAGAAGTCCACGTAGTGCAGGTGGGCATCACTGTAGCGGTACTCGCGCGCCTGGGCCGCCTGGCACAGCCAGCCGAACAACAGCACACAAGCCAGCGCTCTGGCGGTCATGGTCATCCTCCTCATGCAAGTACGAACCCAGTAGACCAGGCGGCCGCCAAGACGGTTCAGCCACGGCGGGCAAACCGCTATGCTTGAGGCACTTCCACCGTGCCCGGAGCCTTCCCCATGAGCAGCCCACTGGTCATCCACCCCCGAGCCGAGACGGTCGAGGGCCAGCCGATCCTGCGCCCGCTGCCGTCAGCCCAGTGCCGCAGCGTCGGCCCGTTCGTGTTCTTCGACCACATGCTCGAAACAGACTATGCCCCGGGGCATGGCATGGACATCCGCCAGCATCCGCATATCGGCCTGTCCACCCTGACCTACCTGTTCGAAGGCGCAATTCTGCACAAGGACAGCCTTGGCTCGGCGCAGCGGGTGCTGCCCGGTGATGTCAGCTGGATGACCGCAGGCAGCGGCGTCGCCCATGTCGAGCGCACCCCGGAAGATGCCCTGGCCCATGGCTCGCGCCTGCATGGGCTGCAGGTATGGCTGGCGTCGCCACGCGAGTTTGAGCAAGGCCCGGCAAGCTACAGCCATCACCCCGCCGCGAGCTTGCCCGTCAGTGACAGCCTGGGTGTGCGTATCTGCATGATTGCTGGCAGCGGGTTCTGCCTGGCGTCACCGGTGCCGGTGCTGTCCCCTACCCTTTATGCGCATGTACGGATGCAACCGGCGACCACCTTGCTGGTACCGAATGAGCATGTGCAGCGGGCGCTGTACCTGCTAGATGGTGAGTTGACGATGAACGATGAAGACGTGGAACCGTGCAGCCTGGTGGTGCTGCCGGAGGGGGAAGAGGTGACGTTGTATGCGGAGGGTGAATGCCAATTGGTACTGATTGGCGGTGCACCGCTGGATGGGCCGCGTCGGATGAACTGGAATTTCGTGGCCAGCGACCCGGAGCTGATCGAGCGGGCCCGGGCCAGGTGGGCTGCGGGGGATTGGCCGGTGGTGCCGGGGGAACATTCTAGGATCGAGTTGCCTCGGTGATCGGGGGTGGACACAGGTCGACGGTTGGGCGCAAGCCGCTGTAGGAGCGGGTTTACCCGCGAAGAGGCCGGACCTGCTGGCCAATCTCCACCCGCTGTTCACCGTTGCCGCCGCCACCGTATTCGCGGGTAAACCCGCTCCTACACCCAGATCGGGGGTGAACGCACATTGGTGATTGGGCGCAGGCCGTCGCGTAGGAGCGGGTTCACCCGCGAAGGGCTGCAAAGCAGCCCCCTGCAAGCTCAACGCTGGAACACTTCACTCAGCAGATTATGCATCGAACGGAACGCTCGCTCGGAAGTGCGCCGGTCATACTGCATCTTGCCCGGCATATTGGCATTCGGGTCGGTAAACGAGTGCACCGCGCCGCCGTAACTGAGCAACTGCCAGTCCACCTTGGCTGCGTTCATCTCGTCTTCGAATGCCGGCAGCTGCTCTTTAGGCACCAATGGATCGGAGGCACCATGCAACACCAGCACCGAGCCCTTGATGCGCTTGGCATCTTCAGGATTCGGCGTGTCCAGGGTGCCGTGGAACGATACGGCCGCACGCAGGTCGGCGCCGCTACGGGCCAGTTCCAAGGCACAGCAGCCACCGAAGCAGAAGCCGAAGGTGGCCACCTTGCCAGGCTCCAGCAACGCCTTCGACTGCCCCAGCAATTGCGCCAAGGCCTCCTGCATGCGCTTGCGCAGTTCGCCACGGTCATTCTTCAGCGGCATCATCGCCACGCCTGCCTCATCGGCATTGGACGGGCGCACCGATTGCCCGTACAGGTCGGCGATCAGCACCACATAGCCCTTCTCGGCCACTTCCTTGGCAATGCGCTCAGCACCTTCACCAATGCCCATCCAGTTCGGCGCCATCACCAGCCCTGGGCGGCCCAGCGCACCCGGCTCATAGACCAAACGGCTTTCGTAGGTCTTGCCAGACAGGTGATAAACCAGCGATTCGACGATTACTTTGCTCATCAAGCACTCCTTTGGCACTCGTCATAAAAAAGCCCGCCGAAGCGGGCTTTGCTGTGCATCAACTCAAGCAGACAGCTCGACCAGTAGCTTGTTCAGGCGACGAACGTAAGCCGCCGGGTCCTTCAGGCTGTCACCAGCCGCCAGGGCCGCCTGATCGAACAGGATGTGCGACAACTCGGCGAAACGGTCTTCGCTCTGCTCGTGATCCAGCTTCTCGATCAGCGGGTGGCTCGGGTTGAACTCGAAGATCGGCTTGGACTCCGGCACTTTCTGCCCGCTGGCTTCCAGGATCTGGCGCATCTGCAGGCCCAGGTCCTGCTCGCCAATGGCCAGGATCGCCGGCGAGTCGGTCAGGCGGTGCGATACGCGTACTTCGGCCACGCTGTCACCCAGCGCACCTTTCAGTCGCTCGACCAGACCTTCCTTGTCCTTGGCGACTTCTTCCTGGGCTTTCTTGTCTTCTTCCGAATCCAGCTTGCCCAGGTCCAGGTCGCCACGGGCAATATCGACAAAGGCCTTGCCGTCGAATTCGTTGAGGTAGCTCATCAGCCACTCGTCGATGCGATCAGTGAGCAGCAGCACTTCGATGCCTTTCTTGCGGAAGACTTCCAGGTGCGGGCTGTTCTTGACCTGCGCGTACGACTCGCCGGTGAGGTAATAGATCTTGTCCTGACCTTCCTTGGCGCGGGCCAGGTAGTCGGCCAGGGCGACGCTCTGCTCGCCGCTGTCGTCCTGGGTGGACGCAAAGCGCAGCAGACCGGCGATTTTCTCCTTGTTGGCGAAGTCTTCGGCCGGGCCCTCTTTCAGCACCTGACCGAAGTTTTTCCAGAAGCCCTTGTATTTCTCGGGTTCGTTCTTCGCCAGCTTCTCCAGCATGTCCAGCACGCGCTTGGTCAGCGCGGTCTTCATCGAATCGATGATCGGGTCTTTCTGCAGGATTTCACGCGACACGTTCAGCGACAGGTCGTTGGAATCGACCACACCCTTGATGAAGCGCAGGTACAGCGGCAGGAACGACTCGGCCTGGTCCATGATGAACACACGCTGCACGTACAGCTTCAGGCCGCGTGGCGCTTCGCGCTGGTACAGGTCGAACGGCGCACGGGCCGGCACGTACAGCAGCGAGTTGTATTCGAGCTTGCCTTCAACCTTGTTGTGGCTCCAGGCCAGCGGGTTTTCGAAGTCATGGCCGATGTGCTTGTAGAACTCCTGGTACTCCTCGTCCTTCACCTCGGTGCGCGAACGGGTCCACAGGGCGCTGGCGCGGTTGACGGTTTCCCACTCTTCGGCCGGCTGCTCTTCACCTTCGGCGGCGGCCTGCTCTTTCGGCAGCTGAATCGGCAGGGCGATGTGGTCGGAGTACTTCTTGACCACGTTGCGCAGGCGCCAGCCATCGGCGAACTCCTGCTCGTCCTTCTTCAGGTGCAGGACGATACGGGTACCGCGCTGTGGCTTGTCGATGGTGGCGACTTCGAACTCGCCCTCGCCTTTCGACGACCAGTGCACACCTTCGGCCGCTGGCTGGCCTGCACGGCGGCTGTACACGTCGACCTTGTCGGCAACGATGAACGCGGAGTAGAAGCCCACGCCGAACTGACCGATCAGGTGCGAGTCCTTCTTCTGGTCACCGGTTAGGTTCTTCATGAAGTCGGCAGTGCCGGACTTGGCGATGGTGCCCAGGTGGGCAATGACGTCTTCGCGGCTCATGCCGATGCCGTTGTCCTCGAGGGTCACGGTACCGGCGTCCTTGTCGAAGCTCAGGCGAATCTTCAGGTCAGCATCGCCCTCGAACAGCTCTGGCTTGGCCAGGGCTTCGAAACGCAGCTTGTCGGCGGCGTCGGAAGCGTTGGAAATCAGCTCCCGCAGGAAGATTTCCTTGTTCGAGTACAGCGAGTGAATCATGAGGTGCAGCAGTTGCTTCACCTCGGTCTGGAAGCCCAGCGTTTCCTTTTGTGTTTCCACAGTCATGGTCTTCGAAACTCCGATCTGATGGCGTTGGCGCCTGGCGGCCGGTTCGGCCAGCGTTAACGGCGGATGTCATGCAGATGGGGGCTGCCCGGATGATTTCAAGGGCTTTTCCGGTTCGATCTTGAAATGCGCACGGGCCGTGGCAATCGGCGACTGCCTGTCGCCCTGCCAGGCGGTGATGGCCACGTTGGTCACCCGCCGGCCCTGGCGCCACAGCTGGCACTGGGCGTAGGTATCGCGAAAATGCCCGGCGCGCAGGTAGTCGATGGAAAAGTCGATGATCTTCGGAATGCTTGCGCTCTCGCTGTAGATCAGCAGGTACAGCGCTGCCGACAGCTCCATGAAGCCGGCGATCACGCCGCCATGGATGGCCGGTAGCAGTGGGTTGCCGATATTGTCCGGGCTGGCCGGCAGGCGGAACAACACGTCATCGCCCTGACGCTCGCATTCGATGCCGATCAGCCCGGCATAGGGAATCAGTGCCAGCAACGGTCGATAGTCGCCCACCGCATGGGCGGCGTTGAGCTGCTGGCGTACCGCGTGCGGAATCATGCCTTGCCCTCCTTCAGACTGTCGCCGAAACGGATGCCGCCCTTGATGTCCTGGCCCAGGCGCATGAACGTGCCCACCACCTGGCAGATGGGCTGGTCGGGGTCGTCCTGGTAGGCGGTGCCACGGGTGAAGATCACGTCGCGGGTAACACGGTAGCACTGGGCGTGGCCATAGATGTCCTTGCCGGCCTCAGCCGGGTGCATGTAGTCGATACGCAGGTCCAACGTCGGGCACACTTCGAAGCGCGGCAGCACACACAATGTGGCCATGCCACAGGTGGTGTCCATCAGCGTGGTCAGCGCACCGCCGTGCACGGCACCGGTTTGCGGGTTGCCGACAATCGCCGGCGACCACGGCAGGACCAGGGTCATGCCATCGCCATCAGCCTGCGCCACGCGCATCTGCAACAACTGACAATGTTTTAACGCCGAGAGAAAGCGCTCGGCCATTGCCACCAAGGTTGAATCGCTCATCGGCTGTTCCCATCGGCCGCAGGGCAGCGGCATAAATTCGTTAAAAAGTCCATGTAGAACGGGACGTTATATATCTGTAATCTTCGTTGAACTTATTCCGCGTAGTTGCACTCGAAGGAACAAGTCACTTATTCCACCAAGGAGAAACACCCCCATGCGTAAACCTTTTGCTTTTGCTCTGATGCTGGCCGCTGCCATGGGCCTGGCTGCTTGCGATAAAGCGAGCGAAGACAAAGCCCAGGACGCACAGCAACACGCCGAGCAAGCCCAGGAAAAAATGGGTGAAGCTCAGGATAAGATGAACGAAGCCGCCGAGGAAAACGCCGAAGCTGCCAAAGATCAGGCCGAAGCCGAGCAGAAGGCTGCCGAAGAAGCCGCTCCGGCTACTCCGGCTCCAGCTACGCCGGCAGAACCTGCCAAGCAGTAACTGGCTAAAACAAAAAACCCGACAATGTCGGGTTTTTTTGTGCCTGCGAACTTTCGATTAATCGTTTCAGTTGGAGACAACCGAGCTTTCCTTGGCCGGCTCCGACAGTACACTTTCGGTCGGTGTGAACACCATCACATCGAGTACATCCGAATGGAACTCTCGACGGTACAGAATCAGCACTACTCCCACACTCATCGCCATGAACAACCATGGGCTGATAAACCAGCTCAACATGGCCATGCCGAAGTAATACGAACGCAGCCCCAAGTTGAACTGGTTGGCCGCCAACGACAATACCCGCGCCGCGCGGGAGGCGAACGCCTTGCGCTCCAGCTCATTGACCAGCCGTTCGCCGATCATCGGCGCCGAGCCCACCAGCACGGCGGCAAAGTTGTATTGGCGCATGCACCAGCTGAACGTGAAGAAGGCATAGACAAATACCATGGCCAGGCACAGCAGCTTGATCTCCGACATGCCCTGGGATGTTTGCTGAACCAGCGGCAGGTCGGCCAGCAACGACAGTGCCCGGTCGGAGGCACCGAGCACGGTGAGGATGCCAGCCAGAATGATCAGGGTGCTGGAGGCGAAGAACGAAGCGTTGCGCTCCAGGTTACCGATCACGCTGGCATCGGCGATGCGGTTGTCGCGCAGCAGCATGCGGCGCATCCAGTCTTCGCGGTACAAGTGCAGCACGCTGGCCAGGCACGCGGTGTCGCGCCCCTTCCAAATCGCATATCGGGTATAGCCACCCCAGCACAGGGCGAACCAGGCGATGGCCAGCAGGTTGTTGAGGTTGCTTTGGATGAAGTTCATGCAGGGTTACCGAAAGGGCCATGTGCCTAAAGGATAGGGACCGGATTTCGACGCTGGCAAGCGGCAAAAGGCACACCTGCACAGTGAAAAATGCATTACCTGTTGCGAAGAGGCCGAAACAGGCAAACAGCAAAAAGCCCCGCATCCTTTCGGATACGGGGCTCTCTTGTTTTCACCCTTGGCGGGCACCCTTCGGCTTGTGGCCGGTGCCGCCCTCAGGCTTCGACTTGTTCGGTCAGGCCAGCGCCTCGCGCGGCTTGCCGAGCATGCGGTCGCAGGCCACGGCACCCACCAGGGTCACCACCGAAGGTACCAGCCAGGCCATGCCGGCATCACTCAATGGCAGGTGCGCCATGAAGTCTGGCAACACGTGGGCAAGGCTGCTGCCCTTGATCGCATCGACCATGCCGAACAACAGCGATACCAGCATCACGGGTGCCAGGATGCGCGTTGGCGAGTTCCACAGGTCTTTCACGAAGCTCAGGCCAACCACCACGATGCACGGCGGATAGATGGCGGTGAGCACCGGGATCGAGAACATGATCAGCTTGGTCAGGCCAAGGTTGGAAATCAGCAGCGAGAAGCCGGCAAGGATCACCACCAGCGCGCGGTACGACAGCGGCAGGATCTGGCTGAAGTACTCGGCGCAGGCACAGGTCAGGCCAACCGCGGTCACCAGGCAGGCCAGCGCGATCAGCACGGCGAGGAAGCCGCTGCCCAGGGAGCCGAAGGTGTGCTGTACGTAGGCATGCAGCACCGCCGCACCGTTGGTGGCGTCAGCCGCGATGTCGTGGCTGGTGGCACCCAGGCGGAACAGGCTGATGTAGACCAGGGCCAGCCCGACACCGGCGATCAGGCCGGCGATGATGGCGTAGCGGGTAATCAGCCTCGGCGACTCGACACCGCGCGAGCGAATGGCATTGACAATGACGATACCGAACACCAGGGCACCCAGGGTATCCATGGTCAGGTAGCCATCGGAGAAGCCCTTGGAGAACGCAGCGGCAGCATAGGCAGGCTGTGCGTCACCAATGCTACCGGCGGGCAGCGCGAAGGCAGCGATGCCCAGTACTGCCAGGGCAATGATCTTCAACGGTGCCAGGAAGCGGCCCACGGTGTCGAGCAACTTGCCAGGGTACATGGACACGGCCAGCACGACGATGAAGTACACCAGGCTGTAGATGAACAGCGCCAGCGGGCTTTCACCGGTCAGCGGTGCAACGCCCACTTCGAACGACACGGTGGCCGTACGCGGGGTGGCGAACAATGGGCCGACCGACAGGTAGCACACGGCTGCCAGCAGGCCGCCGAAGAACTTGCCGATCGGGCTGCTCAGTGCATCCATGCCGCCACCGACCTTGGCCAGAGCGACCACCGTGATGACCGGCAGGCCCACGGCAGTGACCAGGAAACCCAAGGCCGCCATCCATACGTGCGGGCCAGACTGCAGGCCGACGATAGGCGGGAAGATGATATTGCCTGCACCCACGAAAAGCGCAAACGTCATAAAGCCAAGCGCCAGGATATCCTGGCCTTTGAGAACTTTCATTTAAGGTAGTACCACACTGCTGAAATCGGGATTCGAGAGGGGATTTCCCTTTGGGTAAGGGGAAATGCTGCCCGGCTTGATAGGCCAGACCCGTTTAGCGTGTCGTTCCCTTTTGGGGTACGGGCACAGAGTGAACGCGTAATGTAACTGGTTTGTCAGTCAAACGCACTGGCACAGTGCTGCTTGTCCGATGTGCGTACATGTTTGTCGTCTGTGTGACCGAGGACGGCAGGTATTATCCTCGGATTGAAACATTCGTCTGCGTGAAAATTCCTATCAAACCTATCGAAGAGTCTCTATCGCCACACCGGCCTCTTCGCGGGTAAACCCGCTCCTACGAACCCCACATACGACAAAGGCCACCCGAAGGTGGCCTCTGTGCGCGTGGGGGGTGTAGCAGTATTACTTCTTGGCTTCCCAGCCAGTCAGCTCGGCCAGGGCCTTGCCGATGTCAGCCAGGGAACGCACGGTTTTCACACCCGCGTCCTGCAGGGCGGCGAACTTCTCGTCCGCAGTGCCCTTGCCGCCGGAGATGATGGCGCCAGCGTGGCCCATGCGCTTGCCCGCAGGTGCAGTAACACCGGCGATGTAGGAAACGACAGGCTTGGTGACGTGGGCCTTGATGTAGGCCGCAGCTTCTTCTTCAGCCGAACCGCCGATCTCACCGATCATGACGATCGCTTCGGTCTTCGGGTCTTCCTGGAACAGCTTCAGGATGTCGATGAAGTTGGAGCCTGGGATCGGGTCACCGCCGATGCCGACGCAGGTCGACTGGCCGAAGCCGGCGTCGGTGGTCTGCTTCACAGCTTCGTAGGTCAGGGTGCCGGAACGCGAAACGATACCGACCTTGCCTGGCAAGTGGATGTGGCCTGGCATGATGCCGATCTTGCACTCGCCCGGGGTGATGACACCTGGGCAGTTAGGGCCGATCAGGGTCACGCCCAGCTCGTCGCACTTGACCTTGGCATCCAGCATGTCCAGGGTAGGAATGCCTTCGGTGATGCAGACGATCAGCTTGATGCCGCCAAAGGCAGCTTCCAGGATCGAGTCTTTGCAGAACGGAGCCGGTACGTAGATGACCGAAGCGTCAGCGCCGGTAGCTTCCACGGCTTCCTTGACGGTGTTGAACACCGGCAGGCCCAGGTGGGTGGTGCCACCCTTGCCTGGGGTTACGCCGCCGACCATCTTGGTGCCGTAGGCAATGGCCTGTTCGGAGTGGAAAGTACCCTGCGAGCCGGTGAAGCCCTGGCAGATGACTTTGGTATCTTTATTGATCAGGACGCTCATTACTTGCCCTCCGCAGCTTTGACAACTTGTTGAGCAGCGTCGGTCAGGCTGGTTGCCGCAATGATGTTCAAACCGCTTTCTGCCAGTACTTTAGCGCCCAGTTCGGCGTTGTTGCCTTCGAGGCGAACGACGACCGGAACTTTAACGCCGACTTCTTTCACTGCACCGATGATGCCTTCGGCAATCATGTCGCAGCGAACGATGCCGCCGAAGATGTTGACCAGAACGGCCGCGACATTGCTGTCGGACAGAATGATCTTGAACGCTTCGGTAACGCGCTCTTTGGTAGCACCACCGCCAACGTCGAGGAAGTTGGCCGGCTTGCCGCCGTGCAGGTTGACGATGTCCATGGTACCCATGGCCAGGCCGGCACCGTTGACCATGCAGCCGATGTTGCCTTCAAGGGCAACGTAGTTCAGTTCGAACTTGGCAGCGTGGGCTTCACGGGCGTCGTCCTGCGACGGGTCGTGGAAGGTTTTCAGCTTCGGCTGACGGTACATGGCGTTGGCGTCGATGTTGATCTTGGCATCGAGGCAGTGCAGGTCGCCATCGGCCTTGATCACCAGCGGGTTCACTTCCAGCAGCGCCAGGTCATGATCCTTGAACAGCTTGGCCAGGCCAACGAAGATCTTGGCGAACTGTTGAACTTGCTTGCCTTCCAGGCCCAGCTGGAAAGCCAGCTCGCGACCCTGGAACGGCTGAGCGCCGACCAGTGGGTCGATGGTGGCCTTGAGGATTTTCTCAGGCGTTTCGTGAGCGACTTTCTCGATGTCCACGCCACCTTCGGTGGAAGCCATGAACACGATACGGCGACTCGAACGATCGACTACAGCGCCCAGGTACAGCTCTTTGGCGATGTCAGTGCAGGATTCGACCAGAATCTTGGAGACGGGTTGACCGTTGGCATCGGTCTGGTAGGTAACCAGATTCTTGCCCAACCACTGTGCAGCGAACGCCTTGGCGTCTTCCTTGCTGCGAACCAGCTTTACGCCGCCCGCTTTACCGCGACCACCCGCGTGAACCTGGGCTTTTACAACCCACTCGTTCCCGCCGATCTTGTCGCAGGCTTCTGCAGCTTGCTCAGGGGTGTCGACTGCGAAACCCTTGGAAACTGGCAGGCCGTACTCAGCGAACAGCTGCTTACCCTGATACTCGTGAAGATTCATGCTTTTTACCGTCTTCGTTAGGTACTGCGCTTCGGCGCTGCGCCATCAGTGGCGCCGCACCACCTGTGACCGTTGACCCCGGGTTTCCCGTGTGATCCGGTCCGGCGGACTTTCCGCGGTGAGTCATGCACGCAAGACTCACGACGGGCAGCCCGCCGTGGTTTCTTATAATTAACGCTTCTTACGGTTGGCCACGTGAATGGCGCCGCCATTCACCGCCAGCGCTGCTTCATGCAACGCTTCGGACAGGGTTGGATGGCTGAAGACCATCATGCCCAGATCCTCGGCACTGGTGCCGAATTCCATTGCGATTGCGCCCTGCTGCACCAGTTCGGCAGCCGATGGGCCAATCACGTGAACACCCAGAACGCGGTCGGTCTTGGCATCGGCGATGACCTTGACGAAACCACCGGTGTCGTTGGCAGCCATCGCACGGCCGCTGGCCGCGAACGGGAAGGTGCCCACGTTAACCTCAACGCCCTCGGCCTTCAAGGCCTGTTCGGTCTTGCCGACCCACGCGATTTCCGGGTGGGTGTAGATGACCGACGGGATCAGGTCGTAGTTCATCTGGGCCTTGTGGCCCTTGATGCGCTCGACGACCATGATGCCCTCTTCCGAAGCCTTGTGGGCCAGCATCATACCGCGTACCACGTCACCGATGGCGTACACGCCCGGAACGCTGGTGGCGCAGTAATCGTCGACGAAGATGTAGCCACGCTCGTCGATGGTCACGCCGCTGTCGGAAGCCAGCAGATCGGTGGTCACCGGGCGACGGCCGACTGCAACAATCAGCTTGTCGAAGGTGATCTTCTGCTCACCTTCGGCGTTGGTGTAGGTCACTTCGACTTCATTGCCGTTGACTTTCGAGCCGGTGACGCGAGCGCCCAGCTTGATGTCCAGGCCTTGCTTGGTCAGGGTCTTCTGGGCTTCTTTCGACACGGCGGTGTCGGCAGCCATCAGGAAGGTATCCAGGGCTTCCAGGACGGTCACTTCAGCACCCAGGCGAGCCCATACCGAGCCCAGCTCCAGGCCGATCACGCCTGCACCGATAACGCCCAGGCGCTTCGGTACGGCCTGGAATTCCAGGGCGCCGGTGGAGTCGACGATGACATTCTGGTCGACCGGGGCCGGCGGAATGTCGATCGGGCGCGAGCCGGAAGCCAGGATCACGTTCTCGGCTTCGATGACTTCGGTGGTGCCGTCAGCCTTGGTGACTTCGACCTTCTTGCCGGCCAGCAGCTTGCCGTGGCCCTGGATCGAAGTGACGCCGTTGGCCTTGAACAGAGTGGCAACGCCACCGGTCAGGTTCTTGACGATGCCGGCCTTGCGGCCAACCATCGCGGCGACGTCCATCTTCACTTCGCCCGTGGAGATACCGTGGACGTTGAAGCTCTCTTTGGCTTCCTTGTACTTCCAGGAGCTGTCCAGCAGCGCCTTGGAAGGAATGCAACCTACGTTCAGGCAGGTGCCGCCCAGGGCCAGTTTGCCCTCGGCGTCGGTGTACTTCTCGATACAGGCAGTCTTCAGACCAAGTTGGGCAGCCTTGATGGCAGCCACATAGCCGCCTGGGCCTGCACCGATTACCACTACGTCGAATTTCTGGGTCATAAAAGATTCCTTATCAGCTACAAGCTACAAGCCGCGAACCGCGCGGCCTGGCTTCTTGCGAAGCCAGGCCCGGCACGGTACGCAGCCAGAGGGTTAGATGTCCAGCAGCAGGCGGGACGGATCTTCCAGCAGGTTCTTGATAGTGACCAGGAAGGTTACCGCTTCCTTGCCGTCGATCAGGCGGTGATCGTACGACAGCGCCAGGTACATCATCGGGCGAATCACGACCTGGCCATTGATGGCCATCGGGCGCTGGATGATGTTGTGCATGCCGAGAATGGCGGCCTGCGGCGGGTTGACGATCGGGGTCGACATCATCGAACCGAAGGTGCCACCGTTGGTGATGGTGAAGGTACCACCGGTCATCTCTTCGATGGACAGTTTGCCGTCACGGGCCTTCTTGCCGAAGGTAGCGATGCCGTTCTCGATTTCAGCCAGGCTCATCGACTCGGCGTTACGCAGCACCGGCACCACCAGGCCACGGTCGCTGGACACGGCAACACCGACGTCGGCGAAGCCGTGGTAGACGATGTCGTTGCCGTCGATCGAGGCGTTGACGGCCGGGAAGCGTTTCAGCGCTTCGGTAGCGGCTTTGACGAAGAACGACATGAAGCCCAGGCGCACGCCATTGTGGGTCTTCTCGAACAGGTCCTTGTACTTCGAACGCAGGGCCATGACTTCGGTCATGTCCACTTCGTTGAAGGTGGTCAGCATCGCCATGTTCGACTGGGCTTCGACCAGACGCTCGGCGATCTTGGCACGCAGGCGGGTCATCGGCACGCGCTTCTCGGTACGGTCGCCAGCGGCGACGACAACCGGGGCAGCGGCAGCAGCGGCAGGCTTGGCAGCCGGTGCAGCGGCAGGTGCCGACTTCTTCTTGGCAACAGCAGCAACCACGTCTTCCTTGGTGACGCGACCGCCTTTACCGGTACCTGCAACGGTAGCCAGGTCGATGCCGTTTTCTTCAGCCAGCTTGCGCGCAGCCGGGGCAGCGATCGGGTCATCTTCGCCAGCGTCAGCGCTGGCAGCAGCCGGAGCAGCTGCAGGCGCGGCGGCCGCGGCTGGCGCAGCGGCAGCACCGCCCTCAACGATCGAACCCAGCAATTCGTCGGACAGAACGGTGTCGCCCTCGCCCTTGACGATGTCGCCCAGCACGCCATCGGCAGTAGCCAGTACTTCCAGGACAACCTTGTCAGTCTCGATGTCGACGATCAGCTCGTCACGCTTGACGGCTTCGCCCGGCTTCTTGTGCCAGGTGGCAACGGTGCCATCGGCAACCGATTCCGGGAAGGTTGGGGCTTTGATCTCGATAGCCATTATCTGTGTTTCCTTAAATTCGGTTTCAGGTGCGCGAAGGCGTTAGACAGTGAAGGCGTCTTGCAGCAGTTTTTCCTGCTGTTCGGCGTGCTTCGAAGCGTAACCACAGGCTGGCGCGGCAGAAGCGTCGCGACCGGCGTATTCCAGGACCAGTGCCTTGTTGTGGCGGCCCAGGATACGGCGCATGTGGTGCTGGCTGCTGTACCAGGCGCCCTGGTTCATCGGCTCTTCCTGACACCAGACCGCATGCTTGAGGTTGGTGTAAGGGGCGAGGATTTCGACCAGATCGTCCTCAGGGAACGGATACAGCTGCTCGATACGCAGGATGGCGATGTCTTCGCGGCCTTCGGCACGGCGTTTTTCCAGCAGGTCGTAGTAGACCTTGCCGCTGCACAGCACCAGACGCTCGACCTTGGCCGGATCGATTGCGTCGATTTCCGGGATCACGGTCTGGAACGAGCCTTCTGCCAGGTCTTCCAGGGTCGAGATGGCCAGCTTGTGGCGCAGCAGCGACTTCGGCGTCAGGACGACCAGCGGCTTGCGCAGCGGGCGAATGACCTGGCGACGCAGCAGGTGGTAAATCTGTGCCGGCGTCGTCGGTACGCAGACCTGGATGTTGTGCTCGGCGCACAGCTGCAGGTAACGCTCCAGACGCGCGGAGGAGTGCTCCGGCCCCTGCCCTTCATAGCCGTGTGGCAGCAGCATGGTCAGGCCACACAGACGGCCCCACTTGTGCTCACCACTGGTGATGAACTGGTCGATCACCACTTGCGCACCGTTGGCGAAGTCGCCGAACTGGGCTTCCCAGATCACCAGCGCGTTCGGCATGGTGGTGGAGTAGCCGTATTCGAAGGCCAGTACCGCCTCCTCGGACAGGAACGAATCGTACAGATCGAAACGTGGCTGGCCTGGGAACAGGTTCTGCAACGGAATGTAGGTGCTGGCGTCCTTCTGGTTGTGCAACACCGCGTGACGGTGCGAGAAGGTGCCACGGCCGATGTCCTGGCCGGTCATGCGGATCGGGTGACCTTCGAACTGCAGGGTGGCGTAAGCCATGGTCTCTGCATAACCCCAGTTGATCGGCAAGCCACCGGCCTGCATCTTCTGACGGTCTTCGTAGATCTTCGACACCTGACGCTGGACCACGAAACCTTCCGGCAGCTCGAGCAGCTTGGCCGACAGATCCTGCAGGGTCTTGAGGTCGAAACGGGTATCGTGACGCGCGGTCCAGGCATGGCCCAGATACGGACGCCAGTCGACGAACAGCTCGCGGTTCGGCTCCTTGACCAGGCTTTTCACCACGTGCAGGCCATTGTCCAGCGCGTTGCGGTACTCGTCGATCTTGGCCTGAGCGCGCTCGGCGTCGATGCGACCGGCCTGGATCAGCTGCTCGGCATACAGCTCACGGGTAGTGCGCTGCTTGCTGATTTGCTGGTACATCAGCGGCTGGGTGCCGTTAGGCTCGTCAGCCTCGTTGTGGCCACGGCGACGGTAGCAGACCAGGTCGATGACCACGTCACGCTTGAACTGCATGCGGTAGTCGATGGCCAGCTGGGTGACGAACAGCACGGCTTCCGGGTCATCGCCGTTCACGTGCAGGATCGGTGCCTGGATCATCTTGGCAACGTCGGTCGCGTACTCGGTGGAGCGCGCATCCAGCGGGTTGCTGATGGTGAAACCAACCTGGTTGTTGATCACGATGTGCACGGTACCGCCGGTCTTGAAACCGCGGGTCTGCGACATCTGGAAGGTTTCCATGACCACGCCCTGGCCAGCGAACGCAGCGTCGCCGTGGATCGAGATCGGCAGCACCTTGTCGCCAACGGTATCGTTGCGACGGTCCTGACGGGCGCGCACCGAACCCTCGACCACCGGCGAAACGATTTCCAGGTGGGACGGGTTGAACGCCATGGCCAGGTGCACTTCGCCACCCGGGGTCATCACGTTCGAGGAGAAGCCCTGGTGATACTTCACGTCACCGGAGCCCAGCTCGTTCATCTTCTTGCCTTCGAACTCGTCGAACAGCTCGCGCGGGTTCTTGCCGAAGGTGTTCACCAGCACGTTCAGACGGCCACGGTGGGCCATGCCGATCACGACCTCCTTGGCGCCGTAAGAACCGGAACGCTGGATCATTTCATCCAGCATCGGAATCAGGCTCTCGCCGCCTTCAAGGCCGAAACGCTTGGTGCCCGGGTACTTGGTGCCCAGGTACTTTTCCAGGCCCTCACCGGCGGTCACGCGCTCGAGCAGGTGGGCCTGCACGTCAGCGGAAAACTCCGGACGGCCGCGCACGCTTTCCAGGCGCTGCTGGAACCAGCTGCGCTGCTCGGAATCGACGATGTGGGTGAATTCGGCGCCAATGGTGCGACAATATGTCTTCTGGAGTGCATCGAAGATGTCGCGTAGGCTCGCCTCCTCTTTGCCGATGAACAGGTCGCCGGCACGGAAGGTCGTATCAAGATCGGCATTGGTCAAGCCGTAGTGATTGATCGACAGGTCTACTGGCGCAGGGCGCTGCCACAACCCCAACGGGTCGAGCTTGGCAGCCTGATGGCCGCGCATACGATAGGCCTGGATCAGTCGCAGAACTTCAACCTGCTTCTTCTCGTGTTCACTGCTCACGCTCCCGGCGGAAACCGGTTGGGCGCGGCGCTGGTTCTTTGCCAGCAGTACGAAATGGTCGCGGATTGTCGAGTGCGATACATCAGTAGCGGTGCTGCCGTCGGCTGGCAACTTCTGGAAGTAAGTGCGCCACTCTTCTGGCACAGCGTTAGGGTCGTGCAGGTAGAGCTCGTAGAGCTCTTCCACATATGCAGCGTTACCACCTGAAAGGTGGGCGCTATCCCACATGCGCTGCATCACGCTTTCTTGCATGCTTGGTCACCCTCGATTAGGGGACTGATCGGCGAGAGCCACAGCAAACCTGGAAAAGTCCGAAAACAGCGACTGAACCACGCCACCTGGATCCTGCTGATTTTCCGGGTACCAGCCCGGAAAGCCCCTGCTGGTCTCATATCTTCATAGGTAATGAACGCGGGCTTTGTGGGCCCTTGTTCGGGTTTTACCTCAGTGCGGGCTCACCACCCGCACCTCGGCTTACTGCAGGTACAACGCTTTGTATCAGGTGCCGCTTTGCAGCAGCATGTTACGTACGTGACCGATTGCCTTGGTCGGATTCAGACCTTTCGGGCAAACGTTTACGCAGTTCATGATCCCGCGGCAGCGGAATACGCTGAACGGGTCATCCAGGGACGCCAGGCGCTCCTGAGTCTTGGTATCGCGGCTGTCGGCAAGGAAGCGGTAGGCTTGCAGCAATGCTGCCGGGCCCAGGAACTTGTCCGGGTTCCACCAGAACGACGGGCAGGAAGTCGAGCAGCAAGCGCACAGGATGCACTCGTACAGGCCGTCCAGCTTGTCACGGTCTTCCGGCGACTGCAGGCGCTCGATGGCCGGGGCCGGGGTGTCGTTCTGCAGGAACGGCTTCACCTTCTCGTACTGCTTGTAGAAGATGCTCATATCGACCACCAGGTCACGAATGACCGGCAGGCCTGGCAGAGGGCGCAGAACCAGTTTGCCGCCTTTCACCACCGCCGACAGCGGGGTGATGCAGGCCAGGCCGTTCTTGCCGTTCATGTTCATGCCATCGGAACCGCAAACGCCTTCACGGCAGGAGCGACGGTACGAGAAACCCTCGTCCTTTTCCTTGATCAGTGCCAATACATCCAGCACCATCAGGTCCTTGCCGCCGGTATCGACGTCGAACGACTCCATTTTTGGCGCCGAGTCGGTGTCCGGGTTGTAACGATAAACTTCGACTTTCAACATAGCAGCCACCCTTAGTAAGTCCGGACTTTTGGTTCGAAGGCTGGAACAGTCTTCGGCGCAAAGTTGACGCCGCGCTTGGCAACGCGCTTCTCACCCGGGTAGTACAGGGTGTGGCACAGCCAGTTTTCGTCGTCACGGTCTTCGAAGTCTTCACGGGCGTGAGCGCCGCGGGACTCTTTACGGGCTTCGGCCGCGATGGCAGTAGCTTCGGCGACTTCCAGCAGGTTCTGCAGCTCCAGCGCTTCGATACGCGCGGTGTTGAAGGCCTGGGACTTGTCGTTGATCTTGACGTTGGCGATACGGTCACGCAGACCGGCCAACTGCTCGATACCCTTCTGCATGTATTCGCCAGTACGGAATACACCGAAGTAGTTCTGCATGCAGCTCTGCAGCTCGCGCTTCAGGCTGGCAACGTCTTCACCGCTGGTACGCTCGTTGAGCTTGTTCAGGCGGTTCAGGGCAACATCGACGTCGGTGTCGCTGGCGTCGCGGTATTCCACGCCTTCGCTCAGCGCCTTCTCCAGGTGCAGGCCGGCAGCACGGCCGAACACCACCAGGTCGAGCAGCGAGTTGCCGCCCAGGCGGTTGGCACCGTGAACCGATACGCACGCCACTTCACCTACGGCGAACAGGCCCGGGATGATGTGATCCTGGCCGTCGGCGTCCATGGTGATGGCCTGGCCATGAATGTTGGTGGCAACGCCGCCCATCATGTAGTGGCAGGTCGGCACGACCGGCACCGGCGCGACCACAGGGTCGACGTGGGCGAAGGTCTTGGACAGTTCGCAGATACCTGGCAGGCGGCTGTGCAGCACTTCCTCGCCCAGGTGGTCCAGCTTCAGCAGTACGTGGTCCTTGTTCGGGCCCACGCCGTTGCCGGCGATGATTTCCTTGACCATGGAACGGGCAACCACGTCGCGGCCGGCCAGGTCTTTGGCGTTCGGCGCGTAACGCTCCATGAAGCGCTCGCCGTGGGCGTTGATCAGGTAGCCACCTTCACCGCGGCAACCCTCGGTGACCAGTACACCGGCGCCGGCGATACCGGTCGGGTGGAACTGCCACATTTCGATGTCCTGCACCGGCACGCCTGCACGCAGGGCCATGCCGATACCGTCACCGGTGTTGATCAGGGCGTTGGTGGTGGACGCGTAGATACGGCCCGCACCGCCAGTGGCCAGCACGGTGGCCTTGGACTTGATGTACAGGGTTTCGCCGGTTTCGATGCAGATGGCGATCACACCCACGAATGCGCCGTCCTGGTTTTTCACCAGGTCAACTGCGTAGTACTCGTTGAGGAACGTGGTGCCCGCTTTCAGGTTGCCCTGGTACAGGGTGTGCAGCAGCGCGTGACCAGTACGGTCGGAAGCGGCACAGGTACGGGCAGCCTGGCCACCTTTACCGAAGTCCTTGGACTGACCACCGAACGGGCGCTGATAGATGCGGCCGGTTTCGGTGCGCGAGAACGGCAGACCCATGTGATCCAGCTCGAAGACCGCAGCCGGGCCTTCCTGACACATGTATTCGATAGCGTCCTGGTCGCCGATGTAGTCGGAACCCTTGACGGTATCGTACATGTGCCAGCGCCAGTCGTCGTTCGGGTCGGCCGAAGCGATGGCGCAGGTGATGCCGCCCTGGGCGGATACGGTGTGCGAACGGGTCGGGAAGACCTTGGTGACTACGGCAGTCTTGTGGCCGCCTTGAGCCAGTTGCAGCGCTGCGCGCATGCCGGCGCCGCCGCCACCGATGATGATGGCGTCGAAGGAAATGGTTGGAATGCTAGCCATGGATCAGATACCCCAGAGAATCTGCACACCCCAGACGAAGTAAGCGAACATCGCAACGCCGCATACCGCCTGGAACAGGAAACGAATCGCAGTTGCCGACTTGCCGAACGACATAGGCGTCAGGTAGTCGGTTGCAATGGTCCACATGCCGACCCAGGCGTGAGCGCCCAGGGCAACGAGGGCCAGCAGACTGAAGATCCGCATCGCGTTGTTGGAGAACAGACCATGCCACTGGGTGTAGTCGATGCCTGGGTGGGCGACCACGTAGCCGATCAGGAAGAGGAAGTAAGCCGCGAGAACGACCGCAGAAACGCGCTGCGCCATCCAGTCATAGAGGCCCGAACGCGACAGGTTCGTGACATTGGTTACCATACCCAAACTCCCACCAGAACGATCAGCACCACGGAGATGACGATCACGATTTTCGAGCCCAGCTTGCCGCCTTCCAGCGTCTCACCGATACCCATGTCCATGATCAGGTGACGAACACCTGCCACGAGGTGATAAAGCAGGGCGGACAGCAGGCCCCAGGTCACGAACTTGGCCAGCGGGCTGGTCAGACACGCCTTCACCTCACCGAAGCCTTCCTCGGAACCCAGCGACTTGCCCAGTGCATAAAGCATGATGGCAAGGCCGATGAACAGGATGACGCCGGAGATACGGTGCAGGATGGACGTGTACGCAGTGACGGGGAGCTTGATGGTCCTTAGGTCTAGGTTTACAGGTCGTTGGCTTTTCACGGCTTTTTTCACACTGAAGAGCCCCTAGCGAATCAGGGCAAAGTTGTTGGTAAGTGTACTGGTCAGGTACCCACCACCCAGGGAACGGCGACCCCCAGCAGTTCGGGCTTGCAAGCCCCTGGCGGTCGGGTGCCGAGTATAGACAGTTAGGCTGCTTATGACAACGTGACGGGGTAGCCCAAATAGCGCATTGCCTTTAATGAACAAAAGGCGTAAATGGGCGAGAATTTCGGGAAAAATCAGGCTTGAATGCCTGATTCAACAAGCCTTTAGGCAAATTGACATCTGAATTTATCCCTCTATAGTGGTGCGGGCCCTGCGTGGGGGGTCTGTCTGATGATTTCAAGCATTAATAGGAGGCCACATGGCTGACAAAAAAGCGCAGTTGGTCATCGAGGGCGCTGCCCCCGTCGAGCTGCCCATTTTAACCGGCACCGTTGGTCCTGATGTAATCGACGTCCGCGGGTTAGGGGCCACTGGTCACTTCACCTTCGACCCAGGTTTCATGGCGACTGCCTCGTGCGAGTCGAAGATCACCTATATTGACGGCGACAAAGGTATCCTGCTGCACCGCGGCTACCCGATCGAGCAACTCGCCGAACAGTCCGACTACCTCGAAACCTGCTACCTGCTGCTCAATGGCGAACTGCCGAATGCCGAGCAGAAGGCCCAGTTCGTCAGCACCGTCAAGAACCACACCATGGTTCACGAGCAGCTGAAGTCCTTCTTCAACGGCTTCCGTCGCGACGCTCACCCGATGGCGGTGATGTGCGGCGTAGTCGGCGCCCTGTCGGCGTTCTATCACGACTCCCTGGATATCAATAACCCGCAACACCGCGAAATCTCCGCGGTGCGCCTGGTCGCCAAGATGCCGACCCTGGCTGCGATGGTTTACAAGTACTCCATGGGCCAGCCGATGATGTACCCGCGCAACGACCTGTCGTACGCGGAAAACTTCCTGCACATGATGTTCAACACCCCGTGCGAGATCAAACCGATCAGCCCGGTGCTGGCCAAGGCAATGGACCGGATCTTCATCCTCCACGCCGACCACGAGCAGAACGCCTCCACCTCCACCGTTCGTCTGGCAGGCTCGTCGGGTGCCAACCCGTTCGCCTGTATCGCCGCCGGTATCGCCGCACTGTGGGGCCCGGCCCACGGCGGTGCGAACGAAGCCGTACTGACCATGCTGGATGAAATCGGCGATGTCTCGAACATCGACAAATTCATCGCCAAGGCCAAGGACAAGAACGACCCGTTCAAGCTGATGGGCTTCGGTCACCGCGTGTACAAGAACCGCGACCCGCGCGCCACCGTGATGAAGCAGACCTGCGACGAAGTCCTGCGCGAGCTGGGCATCAAGAACGACCCGCAGCTGGAACTGGCCATGCGCCTGGAAGAGATCGCCCTGACCGATCCTTACTTCATCGAGCGCTCGCTGTACCCGAACGTCGACTTCTACTCGGGGATCATCCTCAAGGCGATCGGCATTCCGACCAGCATGTTCACCGTGATCTTCGCCCTGGCACGTACCGTGGGCTGGATCTCGCACTGGAAAGAAATGCTCTCCAGCCCGTACAAGATCGGCCGTCCGCGCCAGCTGTACACCGGCGAGCAGAAGCGCGACATCGTTGCCCTGAAAGACCGCAAGTAAGCTGCAGTAGCCGAACGCAAGAAGGCTGCCCTCGGGCAGCCTTTTTTATTTGTCCTGTACCGGCCTCTTCGCGGGCTTGCCCGCTCCCACAGGTACTGCACAGATCTCGAGGGCTGCGCTGTACCTGTGGGAGCGGGCAAGCCCGCGAAGAGGCCGGCACAGACACCACAAAACCTCAGTTTTTCTCCGCCCGCTCGCGCAGCCCTTTCAGGGTATTGAACGGCGCATCCACCACGAACTTGTTGGCCACCATCGCCGGCACGCTACCACCTGGCTCGGTGTGCACCTGGTAGGTCACTTCAGTGCTGTCACCCTTGGGCACCAGCTTCCAGAAGCCGTCGACTTTTGCCACCCGAACAAAACCCTTCTCTTCCGGCAGGTAAGTCGGCTCTTCTTTCAGGTTACGGGTCAGGCTGCCATCCGCCTCCTTGACGGTCGTAATGTGCAGCACGGAATCACGCGGCGTCACCGGCCATGGCGTATTGAACTGGGTATAGGTCCAGCTCTGGTCACCTTCGTGCTTGAGCAGCTTCTGCGACTTGCATTCGTGAATCCAGGCACAGGCCCCGGACACGTCCTCCTGCAGCGCCTCGACCTTGGCCAGCGGCGCCTTGATCACGATCACACCGCGATAGGCCTTGTACTTGGACCCGGCCACCTCACTGAGGGACACCTTGATGCCCTCCTCGTCCTTGGCCACTTGCCAGTTTTCAGCCCAGGCCACAGGCGACAGCAGAACACCCACACCACACAGCAGTGCAATACGCTTGAACGATCTCATCATGTTTATCCTTGTTGTCGAAGATCCAGCCTGTCACGCCGCCGTCATCTGCTCCCACCAGCCAAGAATCCTGATTGCCTCGTCACGATCACTGCCGCACACCTCGACATCTGCCTTGAAACCACCGCACACCGCCGGCCGCTCAGGCTTGCCAAACAGGTCGCAAAGGTTGGCCGCAGTCAGGTGCAGGCAGCGCTCACCCGCCGGCTTGCCATTGGGCATTCGCGGCATCGCAGAAGTGATGGACGGGGCGATGCAGCAGGCACCACAGCCCTCACGGCATTGCATGGCTATTCACCAAAATCAGGACTCCCTGGAACAAAACGGGACGAACGTCCCTGGATAGTAACCGCTCAAACAGTCGTTTGAAATTGCTGGCACGATGAAATCTGCTGTGACCTGGCAGTCAGTTCCCGCCTATTGGCGATACTCGAAATCGATGGCAGCTCCTTCCACGTCATGACGGCTGTCATTGCGCAGTTGCAGCTGCATTTCGTTGTTGATCAGCCGGCCATTGAGCTGATACGGACTGTCATTGGTCTCTGGCTTTTCTGTGAACATGGGCGGCAACAAAGGTTTGCGCCGCTGGATTGGCGAAGGCGTGCCCACATCCGGCTCAAGTTTGTCGACCATATCAACGGGCAGGCTGAGGTCCAGATTTGTCTTGGGCAAGGGCTTGGCAACCGCTTTGCTGACCGGCTTGTGTACAGGCTTGGCAGTCGCCTTTTTTGGCACGTGCTTGCCCTGAGCTGCCTGAGTCTGGTTTGCCGGTTGCGCAGCCAAGGCAGGGACGACCGGGCAGCAGAACGTCAGAAGGCACACGATCAGGACAAAGCAGCGCGAAGCGTTCATGGCAAATGGACAGACTGGCAGGAAAAATGCCTATGCTCCCTGTTCCACAGGCGGCTTGCAAGCCTTACAACAGCGTGACCGCAGTCTCCCTGCACAACTGCTGCGCCAGCAAACCGAGCGTAATCACAGCCCGCTCGGCCTCTTTATTCCAAGGTATGCCGCAGTTGAGTCGGACACAGTGGTTGAACTGCTCTGTGTTACTGAATATCAGTCCTGGCGCAATGCTGATGCCCTGCTCCAGCGCGCGCACATGCAACTCCTGGGTATTGACCCGACCAGGCAGGCTCACCCAGAGAATGAAGCCGCCTGTCGGCCGGGTCATCTGGGTACCCTCGGGGAAGTGCTGCTGCACTGCCAGCTGATAGGCACTGAGGTTCTTGCGATATTCCTGGCGTATGTAGCGCAGATGCCGATCGTAGCCGCCATTCTCCAGGTAGGCTGCCACGCCCATCTGCGTCACGCTACAGGCCGAGTGGGTGGTAAACGTCTGCAGGCGCTGAATCTCGTCCTGGTAACGCCCGGCGATCATCCACCCCACCCGCACGCCAGGGGACAGGGTCTTGGAGAAGCTCGAACAGTAGATCACCCGGTCCAGCCGGTCGAACGCCTTCAGCGCCTTGGTCTTGCCCTGCTCGAACATCAGCTCACCGTAGATGTCATCCTCGATGATCTGGATATCGAAGTCCGAGGCCAGGCGCAGCAATTGCTTTTGCCGCTCTTCGGGAACGGTGCCGCCCAGCGGGTTGCTCAAGCGCGCAGTGAGCACCAGCGCCTTGATCGACCATTGGTTAGCCGCCAGTTGCAAGGCTTCGAGGCTGATACCGGTGGACGGGTCACTGGGGATTTCGATCACTTTCAAACCCAGCAGGTCAGCCAACTGCAGCAAGCCGTAATAGGTCGGTGACTCGGCGGCGATCAGGTCACCTGGGCGGGTCAGCACCCGCAGCGACATCTGCAGGGCATCGACACACCCATGGGTCACGATCACTTCGCGCGGGTCGACCAGCACGCCGGCATCGCGCATGCGTATGGCGATCTGTCGGCGCAGCGGCTCGAAACCGGGGCTGAACATGTAGCTGAAGGCGCGCGGGCTATGGAAGCGCGTCACCTTGGCGATTTGCTGATGCAGGGCGCGCACTGGCAGGTAGTCGACATGCGGCACAGCAGCGCCAAACGGGAACACACCATCGCGGCGCGCCTCAGTCAGCACCTGCTGGATGATGCTGGCGCGCGTGACCAGGCCCGGGCGCTCCACCCGAGCGATGTCCGGGGTTTGCGCGGTCAAGGCAGGGGTCTGGTGCACGTAATAGCCAGACTGCGGCCGCGCCCGGATAAGCCCTTGGTCCTCAAGATTGGCATAGGCCTGCAACACCGTGGCATGGCTGACGTTGAGCTGGGCGCTCATCTTGCGCACGGAGGGTACCCGCTCGCCTGGCTGGTAGACGCCGCGACGGATATCATCGGCCAGTTGCTGGGCGATACGCTGGTACAGCAGCAGGTTGGTCATGTCGACATGCTCGTTATTCTTGTACGGGTCACTGACGGTAGAGAATACCGTAACAGTTGCAAAGTGTACTGGGACAGATTGCAACATAGTCGACAATACAACAGCGTGACCGCTATCGAAACGATTAATCCGACATAAAACGGGCCGCAAAGCGGCCCGTTTCGACAAGACTCAGCGCGCTGGCGCGAGCCGACCCTTGTCATCGGAGAATACGATCTCCACTCGACGGTTTTGCGCCCTGCCCCGCTCCGAAGCATTGGCCTCGATCGGGTACTGGTCGCCATAGCCTTCAACCTGCAGGCGCTTTTCGTCGATGCCCAGGTCCACTAGCATGTCGGCCACGGACTGCGCCCGGTCGCGCGACAGCTTGAGATTCTCCTCGCCCGCGCCAGTACTGTCGGTATAGCCCTCGATACGCACTACCCGGCGCGGGTTGAGCTGCAGGAACTGCACCAGCTTGAGCACAGTCCGGCTGGCCGAGTTCTTCAGGTCGGCACTGCCGGTATCGAACAGCACATCGCCCAAGGTCATCACCAAGCCACGGTCGGCCTGCTCCGAAGCCAACGCGGCAATCTGCGACTCAACCCACTTGCCCTGCTGCTGCACGCTGGCCAGTTTGGCCTCACGCAAGGCCAGCTGCAGGCGCTGGCGCTCCAGGTCGAGCTTGGCCTGGCGCTCCTGGTTCAGCGCCAGCTTGGCATGCTCGCGGGCAATCTCGCTGTAGCGCTGGCTGAGGTAAGCATAATGCCGCACATCGGAACCGGTGCCGATGTAACTGGACAGGCGCTCGGCGCGAGCCAACGACTCACCCGCCCGAATCACGTCACGCGGCGCGCTGCGCAGCACATCGGAATCATCTTTGACCCCCTGGAAGGCGACGGTGGCCTCATCCAGCGCGGCACTGCTGCGCTGGCTGGCGCAACCTTGCAAACCTGCCGTCAGCGCCAACAATGCCAGTGCAGCCAAAGGCGTACGACGGATCATGGCTGCACCTCCAGTTGCTTGCGCAAGCGCTTGACCCGCGACTGCAGCACCTGCAGCTGCTCTTCGCTCTTCTGGTTCAGCACCTGGGCCTCGGCCAGGCGCGCATCCAGCTCGGCTTGCTCAGCGCGCATGCGCGCATCGCGGTAGTCCTGGGTAAGCATGTTGGACTTGGCGCGGGCCAACTTGTCTTCAGCCAGTTTCAGCGTTTCGACCTGCTCAGTGGCGCCGACGGCCTTGGCCTGGTCCAGTGCCTGTTCGGAAATGCGCATCTGCTCTTCAGGGGCCGGATCATTGGCGCAGCCAGCCAGGCCGAGCACGGCCAGGGCAAGGATTAGTGGTTGGGTTCTCACGCAATCTTCCTAGTGTTTGGGGGCGTCCGCCGGTACCTGCATCTGCGCTTTCCAGCGCTCGACATTTCGTTGCAGCACAGCTTCGGATGCACCAGAGATCGGCAATTCTGTCAGTTTTTTTGCCAATTGCCCACGCAACCAGCTGTCATTGCACGCCGAGTTGTGCGACAGCGCCAGGTACAGGCCCGGCCTGTCCACCGGCAAGCCGCGGGCTATCAGGTCATTGCTCATGCCCAGGCTCTGGGCCATGGCCATACCGGAGTAACGGCCAGCCAGCACATAGTCCACCTGGCCGAGTACCAGTTTCTGAAAGGCCTGGGTCAGGTTTTGCGCCGGCACCAGCTTGAGCTGGGCCTTGGCGAACGCAGTAAAGGCCGGGGTCAGGCGTGCACGCTCGGACAAACTGCCCTGGTATCTGGCCAGATCGGCCGGGCCATCAAAGGTCACCGCTGCATCATGGCGGGTCCACACCAGGTACTCATTGAGCTGCAACGGCGGATGGATGTAGTCCAGCGCGGTCAGTTGCTCCACCTGCAAGGGGGTGTCGAGCAGCAGGTCCATGCGCCCACTGCGCACCTCTTCCAGCGCCTGATCACGGCGACCGGCACTCAGCACCTCGACCTTCACACCCAGTTCGCCAGCCACCTGGCGCAACAGGTCGACGTTGGCGCCAATCAGGTGCCCGGGGTCTTTCGGGTCTTGCCACGAATAGGGCGGCGCATCTGGGCTACCGGTCGCCACCAGGCGCTCGCACTTGCCTGCGGCCATGGCCAGTGGTGACACCAACAGCGCCACACATGCCAGCACCCTGCCCGTTCCGCGCAACCTCATCCCTCACCCCTCAAGCCATAAAAAAACCCGACCCTCAAAACGAGGGCCGGGTTCTTTATAAGTGAAGCAGGCGGATCAGACCAGCTTTTCCAGCTCCGGAACCGCTTCGAACAGGTCAGCGACCAGGCCGTAGTCGGCCACCTGGAAGATCGGCGCTTCTTCGTCCTTGTTGATCGCCACGATCACTTTGGAGTCTTTCATGCCGGCCAGGTGCTGGATCGCGCCGGAGATACCGACGGCGATGTACAGCTGTGGCGCAACGATCTTGCCGGTCTGGCCGACCTGCATGTCGTTCGGCACGAAGCCTGCGTCGACTGCGGCGCGCGAAGCACCAACCGCAGCGCCGAGCTTGTCGGCCAGGCTGTACAGGTGTTTGAAGTTGTCACCGTTGCCCATGCCACGGCCGCCGGAAACGACGATCTTGGCTGCAGTCAGCTCTGGGCGGTCTGACTTGGCCAGCTCTTCGCCAACGAAAGCCGAAATACCGGCGTTGTGCGCAGCGCCAACAGCCTCGACGGCAGCCGAACCACCTTCGGCGGCCACGGCGTCGAAGCCGGTGGTACGCACGGTGATCACCTTGATGGCCGCGCTCGATTGCACGGTGGCAATGGCGTTACCCGCGTAGATCGGGCGCTTGAAGGTGTCGGCGGACTCGACCGAGATGATCTCGGAGATCTGGTCCACGTCCAGCAGCGCGGCAACACGTGGCAGGATGTTCTTGCCGTTGGTGGTAGCCGGGGCCAGCACATGGCTGTAACCCTTGGCCAGCTCGACGATCAGCGGCGCGACGTTTTCCGGCAGGACGTGGGCGTAGGCGGCGTTATCAGCCACCAGCACCTTGGCAACGCCGGCGATCTTGGCAGCGGATTCGGCAACGCCACCGACGTTCTGGCCAGCGACCAGGACGTGCACATCACCACCGATCTTGGCGGCTGCAGCGACAGTGTTCAGGGTGGCCGGGGCTACGGCGCCGGCCTCGTATTCAGCGACAACCAGGATAGTCATTTAGATTACCTTCGCTTCGTTCTTCAGCTTCTCGACCAGTTCGGCCACCGATTTGACCTTGATGCCAGCGCTGCGGGCAGCCGGGGCTTCAACCTTCACGGTCTTGTTGGTGGAGGCGAGGGAAACGCCCAGTGCGTCTGGAGTAACAGTCTCCAGTGGCTTCTTCTTGGCCTTCATGATGTTCGGCAGCGACGCGTAGCGTGGCTCGTTCAGGCGCAGGTCGGTGGTGACGATCGCGGGCAGGTTCAGTGCAACGGTCTGCAGGCCGCCATCGATTTCACGGGTGACATTCAGCTTGTCGCCAGCGACTTCGACCTTGGACGCAAAGGTACCCTGGGCGAAGCCAGTCAGCGCGGCCAGCATCTGGCCGGTCTGGTTGTTGTCACTGTCGATGGCCTGCTTGCCGAGGATGACCAGCTGCGGCTGCTCCTTGTCGACAACGGCCTTCAGCGCCTTGGCCACGGCCAGGGAGTTCAGTTCGTCAGCGGCTTCTACCAGGATGGCACGGTCGGCACCCAGGGCCAGGGCAGTACGCAGTTGCTCCTGAGCGGTGGTCGGGCCGACGGAAACCACGACGATCTCGGTCGCAACGCCTTTTTCCTTCAGGCGTACGGCTTCTTCCACGGCGATTTCGCAGAAGGGGTTCATGGACATCTTGACGTTAGCAAGGTCGACGCCGGAGTTGTCCGCTTTGACGCGAACCTTGACGTTGTAGTCGACCACTCGTTTGACAGCTACAAGAACCTTCATGGATTCCTCGTTACTCTCCGGTGAATAGATAGTCGCCTGGGGCATAGCCCAGCGATGCGCGTGGGTACAAGGGCACCTCTAAAAACGTATTGGGAGGCAGCAACTTCACAGTGACCGAACAGTCTTGTTCGGACTCTTGCGACAAATCCTCACGGGTCATTTCCTGTCGTGGCGTGTAAACTCCACTACAAACCGGCCTAAGCCCGCAAAACCCTGCTCCACACCTGGTCTTTAGAGGTGTACCTGCGCCCGGCTGCAAGCCTACGGCGAACGTAAAACCGCTCGTATCTTGACCGTAACACCCATTCCGGTCAATACGGCAAATCGGTCACCCTCCAGCCGCGTTCCTGTGATTTTACTGGCCTGCGGCAAATTCAAACAAACGTTTGTATTGGACCCGCCAAGTGGTGTAGATATAATGCGCGGCCAAGACAAAACGGTGTAGTCCGTCATTTGCCCAGCTACAGTTCCGCCGTTGCGTAGAACCGCTGCGAATGCCCCGCACCCATAAGACAAAGCAACAGCACGAGCCTTGATGAGTAGGAGAGAACCAGTGGAACGCGAATACATGGAATTCGACGTGGTCATCGTCGGCGCCGGCCCGGCGGGCCTGTCCGCCGCCTGCCGCCTGAAGCAGAAGGCCGCCGAAGCCGGTAGCGAAATCAGCGTCTGCGTGGTGGAGAAAGGCTCTGAAGTCGGCGCCCACATCCTCTCTGGCGCAGTGTTCGAGCCCCGCGCCCTGAACGAGCTGTTCCCCGACTGGAAAGCACTCGGCGCACCGCTGAACACCGAAGTGAAGCGCGACGACATCTACGTGCTCAAGGATGCCGGTAGCGCGACCAAGGTGCCTGACCTGTTCGTGCCCAAGACCATGCACAACCATGGCAACTACATCATCTCGCTGGGCAACCTGTGCCGCTGGCTGGCCCAGCAGGCCGAGAACCTCGGTGTGGAGATCTACCCGGGCTTCGCCGCCCAGGAAGCGCTGTTCGACGACAACGGCGTGGTCCGCGGCATCGTCACCGGCGACCTCGGTGTCGATCGTGAAGGCAACCCCAAGGACGGCCTGTACACCCCGGGCATGGAACTGCGCGCCAAGTACACCCTGTTCGCCGAAGGCTGCCGTGGCCACATCGGCAAGCAGCTGATCAAGCGCTTCAACCTCGACAGCGAGTCCGACGTCCAGCACTACGGCATCGGCCTGAAGGAAATCTGGGAAATCGACCCGGCCAAGCACGAACAGGGCCTGGTGGTGCACACCGCCGGCTGGCCGCTGGACGTGGTGGCCAAGGAAAACACCGGTGGCTCGTTCCTCTATCACCTGGAAAACAACCAGGTGGTGGTCGGCCTGATCGTCGACCTGTCCTATGCCAACCCCTACCTGTCGCCGTTCGACGAATTCCAGCGGCTCAAGCACCACCCGGTGATCAGCCAGTACCTCGAAGGCGGCAAGCGCATCAGCTACGGCGCCCGCGCCTTGGCCAAGGGCGGCATCAACTCGCTGCCGAAAATGGTCTTCAATGGTGGCGCGCTGATCGGTTGCGACCTGGGCACCATGAACGTGGCCAAGATCAAGGGCAGCCATACCGCGATGAAGTCCGGCATGCTCGCAGCCGAAGCAGTGGCCGACGCATTGATCGCCGGCAGCGAAGGCGGCGATCAATTGAACAGCTATGTCAGCGCCTTCAAGGCCAGCTGGCTGTACGAAGAACTGTTCGCCAGCCGCAACTTCGGCCCGGCCATGCACAAGTTCGGCCCGCTGCTGGGCGCGGCGTTCAACTATGTCGACCAGAACTGGTTCGGTGGCAAGCTGCCGTTCACCCTGCACGACACCAAGCCGGACTATGCCTGCCTCAAGCTGGCCGCCGATTCGAAAAAGATCGACTACCCGAAACCGGACGGCAAGCTCAGCTTCGACAAGCTCAGCTCGGTATTCCTCTCCAGCACCAACCACGAAGAGGAACAACCCTGCCACCTGAAGCTGACCGATCCGAGCGTACCGATCGCCAGCAACCTGCCGCTGTACGACGAGCCAGCCCAGCGCTACTGCCCGGCCGGCGTGTACGAGGTGGTCACCCAAGAAGACGGCAACAAGCGTTTCCAGATCAACGCGCAGAACTGCGTGCACTGCAAGACCTGCGACATCAAAGACCCGGCCCAGAACATCACCTGGGTCACCCCTGAAGGCGCTGGCGGGCCGAACTACCCGAACATGTAAGGCCCCTGCCCTTGCGGCAACAAAAAGCCCCCGGTCCTTATGGGCCGGGGGCTTTTTGTTGGCTATCCGCGCCTACAGACAGTGTCATTTGGAAACCCAAGCAAGGCCGGGCAACCGCCTCACGCAGTCCTGACTTCCTCAAAGAGCTCCGGGTGACGGTCGAGCAACTTGAACAATTTGATCAGCGCCACCGGCGGTTTGGTTTTGCCATTCTCATAACGTGAAAAAGCATTGACTCCTCCACCGAATATTTCCCCAGCCTCCCGCTGATCCAGATCAAATTTCTTGCGTACGGAAACGATGAAATCGGGATCAACGTCTAGAGCATTGACTTGGCGATTGAAGGCAGACATCAGATCGCTGACTCGCATAGCCTCGTCATGACTTAGCACTGCCTCACCACAGACAGAACAGTAATCGCCCGTCACATCAGGTATCAGGGTCGATTCCCCCTTATACCGGTAGGGCATGTCCTGAGTGTCTAGCGCGAGCTCGGCACCTCCGCAAATTGGGCATCTCATGTTCACAACTCCTTGAAAGACACGATGAGCGCGTCATCTACCACTGACAGTTTCAGGTACAGATATCCCTTTACCGTAAGCGGCCGATAGACATCTTGCCAAACGCGGTGGTCGGCATAACTGGTCATGCTTTTGTAGAAATCTCTGCGCTCCAGACCGGTGATGACCTCCAGCATGTCCGCATATTCCATTCCCAAGGCCTGAGCGCCTCGTAAGGAAGCGGTTGTAGGGCTGATGCGGCCAGCGCCCACCAGTGCTCTTACCCGCTCCAGCGGGCAATGAGGCGTTCTCTTTTCCATGAGAAATTAACCTTCCAGGTTAAATTTGGCTAATAGGTTATTCCAATAGCCCCCACCTGGAAGTCTGCCCCAGTGTCCCGCAGCCGTTACCGGCTCATTTGTCGCCGCACATGACCGGTATCGGCTCCGCCGCAAACACCAAAGGCTCACGACGCCCGAAATACAAGGCCGTCAGCAGCCCCACCGCGCCCATGATCAGACAAAACCCGACACACACCCACGGGCTCCACGGCATCAGCGCAATCAGTGCCAACGGCGTGGTACTGGCCCACAATGCGTAGGCCACGTTGTAGGTGAAGGAAATGCCCGAAACGCGGATCTGCGCTGGGAACAGCCCCACCATCACCGAGGGCACCACCCCCACCACGCCGCAGCTCAACCCCGCCAGCGCATAGGCCAGCCAGGTCATGCCCCACTGCCCCACCAGGCTGGCGTACAACGCGCCGATACCCAGCGGCAGCAACAGGCTATACAGCATCAGCGCGCGCCAGGCACCCACACGGTCGACCAGCAGCCCGGCCAGCACGCAGCCAATGTTGAGGAAGACGATGCCCACGCTGCTCAGCGCGAAGGTGTGCCCGGCACTCATGCCGAAACGCTGCTGCATCACCGTCGGCGTGATCACCACCAGCACCACCACCGCCGAGGTCAGCACACAGGTCAGCAACGCGGCAGGGATCAACGCCCGGCGGTGCTCGCCCAGCACTCGCCGCAGCGGAAACGTCACAGGTTGCTCCTGGCGCGCGCGCAAGGCGAGGAACACCGGTGTTTCACTGAGCCAGCGGCGCAGCCACACACCAATCACACCGAACACCCCACCCAACAGGAACGGGTAGCGCCAGGCGTAATCGAGGATTTCCTGCGGAGTGAACAGTTGCGCCAGCAAGGTTGCGGTCAGCGCCCCCAGCAGGTAGCCGAAGGTCAGCCCGGCCTGCAGAAAGCCCAGGGCATAGCCGCGCCGCCCGTTTGGCGCGTGCTCGGCAACGAACGTCCAGGCGCTTGGCACTTCACCGCCTACGGCAGCACCCTGGAGGATGCGCAAGGCCAACAGGATCAGCGGGGCGGCATAGCCGATGTCGGCATAGGTCGGCATCACTCCGATCAGCAGGCACGGCAGGGCCATCATCAGGATGCTCAGGCTGAATACCCGCTTGCGCCCCAGATGGTCGGCGAAGTGCGCCATCAGGATGCCGCCCAGCGGCCGCGCCAGATAGCCGGTGACGAAGATCCCGAAGCTTTGCAGCAGGCGCAGCCATTCGGGCATCTCCGGCGGGAAGAACAGCTGGCTGAGGGTCAGCGCGAAGAACACGAAAATGATGAAGTCGTAGATTTCCAGCGCGCCGCCCAGCGCCGCCAGGCCCAGGGTCCGATGGTCGCCGCGGCTGAACCGGGGCGGGCGAGCGGTATCGATGGCAGTCATGGCAGGGTCCGCAGATCGGCAAAGGGCAAGAGCATAACAAATAGCTGCCCGATTGCCCCGCCGGCAGCACCGCTAGCGGCTGAACACCGTATGCGCGAAGTTGGCTCGCGGCCGTGGCCGCGCTGTACTGGCTGGCAGCGTGCCCGGCAGCGGTAGCTTGCCGACCACCATCGGGGCGTCGATGATTGCCATGAATGTCTCCAGCGCCTCGTTATCAGGCGCCTGAGGCAGGCTCAGGCTGACCGCCTGGCGCTCGGTCTGCGGCACTGCTGGCACTTTCAACTGGCTGGAATGGTAAAGCAGGGCATGCTGGATTTGTGTGCTGACGCGGCAGAAGCGTTCCAGATCTACGCCACAATGGCTGGCCAACTCGATATTGCCCAGCAACAGGTGAAAGGGCTGCAAGGCGCACTGCACCAGGCGCTGCAGTTCCTCGAAGCTATCCACGGGGGCTATCCGGTAATAGCCCAGGCCATTGAGCAACCGCTCCAGTTGCAGGCGCTGGCACGGGTGTGCATCGGCGATGAGGATGCGCAGGGTCTTGTTTGCCATGGTCGGACCTGGGCCATTAGGTAATGGGCACGCTCCATGACCATACTGCGCCGGTAACGGCTATTGCCAGGGCCATGCCTGGCAGCGGTCTTCTTTGATAGAAGTCGGGAAAGCCGCATAAATCAAGTGATTGACTGACGGAATTTGCATTTGCCTTTAACCTGGCAATCAGGATTCCCATTGCCGCATGCGCACCCGGCAGTGCTTCATGGCATTGACGATGTGCTTTTCCACCAGGCTGCGCGAGATGCCCAGCCGATCGGCGATCTGCTGGTGCGACAGGCCGTCGAGCTTGCGCAGCAAGAAGCACTCGCGGCAGACCTTGCTCAGCTCATCCAGGGCACGCTGCATCAGCGCCAGGCGCTGGTCCTGCTGCATGTCGTGGGCCGGCGCCGGAGTATGCCAGCGCTCGTCGCTATCCAGCACCTCCAGCGGCTCGGCCTGGCGCACCAGGTGGCGGCGGTGGCGGTCGACCACCAGGTTTAGCGCGGTGCGGTAGAGGAAGGCGCGCGGGTGCTCGATGCGCTCGGTGTCGGTGCGCTCCAGTACCCGCAGGTATGCATCGTGGGCAACGTCTTCCGCCGCTTGGCGACTGCCAAGGCGTGCGGAAAGGAAGCTCACCAGTTCACGATAATAATGTTCCACGACGGTACCTGGCGCCACCCTGCCTGGACGGCGGCAGAGGCGCGGGAGTGTGTGATATCAGCTTGCAATCTTACAAATTATAATTATTCTCAGCAACACACAGCCTCCCCCTCCAGTGCGGGTAAATCCCGCCCACTCGTCTTCGTCTAACTGGGACCTCCCTGCGCGCCTCGATTGGCTGCGTATGGCCAACATCCATGGCTGGAAGTCCGCATGAGACGCTTACCCAATACTCGCCGCCGCATCCTCTTCGGTGGCCTGGGCCTGCTTGGCCTGGGCAGCCTGCTGGCCTGGAAGACCTTGCCCTTGGACAATCATCCGGTCAACACCGTGGCCGTGACCCGCGCCGATATAGAAAGCAGCGTCACCGCCCTCGGCACGCTGCAACCACGCCGCTATGTGGACGTCGGCGCCCAGGCCTCCGGGCAGATCCGTCGCCTGCATGTAGAAGCGGGCGACCAGGTCCGCCAAGGCCAGTTGCTGGTGGAAATCGACCCTTCCACCCAGCAGGCCAGGCTTGATGCCGGCCGATACTCGATCGAAAACCTCAAGGCCCAGTTGGCCGAGCAGCGTGCCCAGTACCGCCTGGCCCAGCAACAACTCAAGCGCCAGCGCGACCTGGCCGCTGCCGGTGCCACCCGCGAGGAAGACCTGCAAATCGCCGATGCCCAGCTCAAGGTGACCCAGGCCCGCATCGACATGTACCAGGCGCAGATCCTCCAGGCCCAGGCCAGCCTGCGCAGCGACCAGGCAGAGCTGGGCTACACCCGCATCTATGCGCCCATGGACGGCACTGTGGTGGCGGTGGATGCCCGCGAAGGCCAAACGCTCAACGCCCAGCAGCAAACACCGCTGATCTTGCGCATCGCCAAACTCTCGCCGATGACCGTCTGGGCACAGGTGTCCGAAGCCGACATCGGCAAGGTCAGACCCGGCATGACCGCCTACTTCACCACCCTGGCCGGCGGCAAGCGCCGCTGGACCAGCACTGTGCGCCAAATCCTGCCGATCCCGCCCAGGCCGCTGGATCAGACCAGTCAGGGCGGTGGCAGCCCCGCCAGCGTCACCGCCGGCACAACTGGCGCCCAAGTGGTGCAATACACCGTGCTGCTCGATGTGGAAAACCCGGATGGGGCCCTGATGGCCGAAATGACCACCCAGGTATTCTTCGTCGCCGGCCAGGCCAGCCAAGTGCTCACGGCGCCGCTGGCAGCCCTGGATGATGCCGAAGACGAAGGCCTGCGCCTGGCCCAGGTGTTCACCCGTGACGGCAAGATTGAACAGCGCAAGGTGCGCACCGGCCTGAGCGACCGCCTGCGTGTACAGATACTCGATGGCCTCGCCGAAGGCGAGCAACTGGTCATCGGCGCCCCAGCCGCCAGCGGAGGTTGAATGACAGCGCCCCTGATTGAACTCACTGACATCCGCAAGCACTACGGCGGCATCGATTCGCCGAAGGTGGAAGTGCTGCGCGGCATCAGCCTGAGCATCCACCCTGGCGAGTTCGTCGCCATCGTCGGCGCCTCCGGCTCGGGCAAGTCGACCCTGATGAACATCCTTGGCTGCCTCGATCGCCCCACCAGCGGTAGTTTTCGCTTCGCTGGCAAGGACGTTGCCGAACTGGACAGCGACGAACTGGCTTGGCTGCGGCGCGAAGCCTTTGGTTTCGTATTCCAGGGCTACCACCTGATCCCCTCCGGCTCGGCCCAGGAAAACGTCGAAATGCCAGCCATCTATGCCGGCACCCCGGCCGCCGAGCGCCATGCCCGCGCCGCAGCCCTGCTCGAACGCCTCGGCCTGGCCAGCCGCACGGGCAACCGGCCGCACCAGTTGTCTGGCGGCCAGCAACAGCGGGTGTCGATCGCCCGAGCCCTGATGAACGGCGGCCACATCATCCTCGCCGACGAACCCACCGGCGCCCTGGACAGCCACAGCGGCGCCGAAGTCATGGCCCTGCTCGACGAGCTGGCCAGCCAGGGCCATGTGATCATCCTCATCACCCACGACCGTGAAGTAGCGGCCCGGGCGCGACGGGTGATCGAGATCCGCGACGGCCTGATGATCAGCGACTCGGCGGCCGACCAGCCCCCCGACGAAACGCATCCAGGCCTGCAGGCCGACGACCTGCGCCAGCGACTGGACCGCGGCGCCACCTTGCGCGGGGCCTGGAAGGGCGAATTGCTCGAAGCCCTGCAAGCGGCCTGGCGGGTCATGTGGATCAACCGCTTCCGCACCGCCCTGACCCTGCTCGGCATCGTCATCGGCGTGGCCTCGGTGGTAGTGATGCTGGCTGTCGGCGAAGGCAGCAAGCGCCAGGTCATGGCGCAGATGGCGGCGTTCGGCTCGAACATCCTCTACCTCAGTGGCCGCCACGCCACGCTGCGCGAACCGGCCGGCATCGTCACGCTGGACGATGTCGCCGCCATCGCCCAGTTACCCCAGGTCCAGCGCATCATGCCGGTGATCGGCGACCAGTTGACCGTGCGCCACGGCAACAACAACCAGCAGTTCTACGTCGGCGGCAATAACACCCAGTTCTCCGAGATCCTCAACTGGCCAGTCGTCGAAGGCAACTTCTTCACCGAAGCTGACGAACAGGCTGCCGCCGCCGTCGCTGTGATCGGCCAGAAGGTCCGGGACAAGCTCATGGAGCCTGGCAGCGATCCGCTGGGCCAGTACTTGCTGATCGGCAACGTGCCCTTCCAAGTGGTCGGCCTGCTCGCCGGCAAAGGTGCCAGCTCCGGCGACCAGGACAGCGACGAGCGCATCGTGGTGCCCTACTCCGCCGCGTCCGTGCGCCTGTTCGGCAAGCAAGACCCGGAATACGTGATCATCGCAGCTGCCGATTCGAGCCGGGTTAGTGAGACCGAGCGGGCAATCGCCCACCTGATGCGCCAGCGCCATCAAGGCAAGCAGGACTTCGAACTGACCAACGACGCCGCACTGATCCAGGCCGAAGCGCGCACCCAGAACAGCCTGTCGCTGATGCTCGGTGCCATCGCCGCGATTTCCCTGCTGGTCGGCGGTATCGGCGTGATGAACATCATGCTCATGACCGTGCGCGAACGTACCCGCGAGATTGGCATCCGCATGGCCACCGGCGCCCGTCAGCGCGATATCCTGCGTCAGTTCCTCAGCGAGGCGGTGATGCTGTCAATGGTCGGCGGGGTGACGGGTATCGTGCTGGCACTGTGCATCGGTGGCGGCCTGATGCTCGCCGGCATCGCCGTGGCATTCGCCCTACCCGCCATTCTCGGCGCCTTCACCTGCGCCGTCATCACCGGCGTGGTGTTCGGTTTCATGCCGGCCCGCAAGGCTGCTCGCCTCGATCCGGTCAAAGCCCTTACCAGCGTATAGCCCATGACATTGCCAAGCCGCATCAGCCTGTTGACCCTCAGCCTGGCCCTGGCCGCCTGCAGCACACCGCCCGCCCCCGAGGCCGGTATTGCCGCGCCGCCAACCTGGCAATCCCGTGCCGACGCTCCCAGCCAGACCCTGCCGGATGCCCATTGGTGGCAAGCCTTCGCCAGCCGCGAGCTGGACCGTCTGATCGAACGCGCCCGGCACAACAGCCACGACCTGGCCGCCGCCGCGGCACGGGTGCGCCAGGCCCAAGCCCAAGCCGTGATCGCCGGCGCTCCGCTGCTGCCGGAACTGACGTTCGGCCTGGACGGCAGCCGCCAGCGCCTGTTGCGCGGCGACGGCAACGACCAACTCGACGCCAGCAGCAGCGAGCGCACCAGTACCTCACTCGGCACACGCTTGAGCGCCAGCTACGAGGTCGATTTCTGGGGCGGCATCCGCGCCGCCCGCGACAGCGCCCTGCATGGCCTGGACGCCAGCCGCTTCGATCGCCAGACGGTGGAGCTGACCCTGACCAGCGCCGTCGCCGATAGCTACCTACAGGGCCTGGCCCTGGAGGAACAGCTGCGTATCGCTCGCCTCAACCTCAAAAACGCCCGGGACGTGCTGGGCCTGGTCGAGGCACGCCAGCGTTCTGGCTCGGCCACGCGACTGGAGCTGGCGCAGCAACGCAGCCTGGTGGCGGCACAAGAGCGCCAGGTGCCCCTGCTGGAGCAGCAATGGCAGGACAACCGGGTCACCCTCGCCACCTTGCTCGGTGATCCGGTGCAGGCATTGCCGGACACCAACGAATCGATCGGCGCCCTGCGCTGGCCGGCGATCGGCAGCGGCGTGCCCAGCGACCTGCTCGGCCGGCGCCCCGACATTGCCGCTGCCGAGGCCCGACTGGCCGCCGCCAGCGCCAACGTACAAGTGGCGAGGGCCGCCATGTTGCCCAAGCTGACCCTGGGAGCGGACCTGGGCAGCGGTGCACGGACCTTCGGCGATATTCTCGACAGCCCCTTCTATACCCTGACTGCCGGCATTGTCGCACCCATCTTCAACAACGGCCGCCTGCGCGCCGAACGCGAACTGGCCAGTGCCGAACAGGAAGAGCTGCTGCACGACTATCGCGCCGCAATCCTGGCAGGCTTCGCCGACGTGGAAAAAGCGCTCAATGCGATCCATGGCGTAGACCGCCAGCAGCAGTGGCAGGACCAGGAGGTACAGGAAGCCCGCACCGCCTTCGACCTTGCGCAGCAGCGCTACAGCGCCGGCGCCGAGACGTTGCTGACCGTGCTGGAAACCCAGCGCACGCTGTATGTCGCCCAGGACCAACAGGCGCAACTGCACCTGGCTCGGCTGCAGGGCAGCGTAGCGTTGTACAAGGCATTGGGAGGTGGCTGGCAGGTCGAGCGCTGATGCCTGTCAGATAGCGTCAAGGGGCTGGGTGATCTCCCACAGGTAATTACGCCATTCCTGTGGGAGCTGGCTTGCCGGCGATGGGCCGCAAAGCGGCCCAAGATTACCTAACACTGGCATTAGGCTGAACCCGCACGGTGTCAGCGCCGCGCCAGTTTCAGGTTGCGGGCATACCAGGGCCGCTGCGGCACCTTCGGCCGCAAGCTGGCAAACAGGTCGTCATCAGCGAAGATGATACGCAGCGCCAGCTTCATGGTCTCTGGGTCCATCTCCACACTGCGGCCCGGCCGCAGCCCCGGCACAGTCGAACAGCCATGGGTATCCGGCCCCAGCCATGGGTCGGCTACCTCTACCCAACGCCCCGGCGCGAACCACGGTACACCGTTGACCTCGGTGCGCCGCACCTGGCCGGGATGCGCGCGCTCATGGGCGCGGAACCAATCTTCGATACGGTCATCGATCCAACCATGGAAGTGCCAGAACACCGGGTTTACATGGGACGAGAACGGGTCGCCGAGAAAGTCGTTTTCCGCTTCGAACCAGCGTGCGGCAAAGTCCTCCGGCTGGCGCGCGAACGGCACCGGCAAGCCGCTGGACGGGTCGCGCGGCACCGAGGCCCAGCGCATGTGCAACCAATCGTGAAGGCCCAACTCCATCTGCGAACCGAACTGCCCTAGGGTGAGGGTGCTCAGGTAATGCGGGTCGGTGTACCTCGACTCCCAGACCTGGAAGTTACCGTGGAAGGTATCCGGCGTCTTGATATCGCGCACCCACTGGGTATAGGCGGCATCGTCCGAAGCCAGCCAGGTGGGTGGCAAGGCCGTACCGTCATGGTTGTCGAAATAGCTGGCGAAGCCGACGCGGTCGCGTTCGAGCTCTGGCTGCGGGAGTGGGAAACGCGCCCATGACGGCAGGTCCTGGATGGCCCGAGCGGCACGCAGCATGTGTCGGTGCATGAAGAAAAAGTCCTCGCCCGAGCCATTGCGATCCTTGTGCCGGCCACGGGCGTCACGCTCCTGGTCGCGCGGCCCAGGCTGCCAACCCAAGCCGCGTAGGGCCGCCTGCTTGTCCTTGTCGAGGTTGTGCCACTTGTCACGCGAGGCATGCCACAACTGGTGGAACAGACGGTGCTCCGGCGCAATCAGCCAGGCCAGCAAGGCCGAGGACAAAGGCGTGCGCTCGCGTGCCTCGGGGAAACTGCGCTTGAGCGCAAGAAATTTGTTGTCCTGCACGGGTAGGGTCAACGAACGCCCCAGCGCCGCGATGCGCCCATTCAGGGTGGCCTGCCCGGCATTACCGAACCCACCCCAGACTTCGTCGAGCACCACCGTGCACTGGTAGCCCGCCTGGTCTTCCCCCGGCCAGGTAGGAAACAGCCGCCAACGCAAGGCCCTGTTCGTATCCACCAGCAGGTCACCAAGCACTCGGTAACGTGGCTCCTCGGAGCCACGCAGGCGCTCAGGCGTGTCCAGGTAACCACGCAGGCCGCGGCCACTTGGGGCAACATCGAGAAACATTTCCAACTCACCCTCAGGCAGGCCGGGCAGCCCGGCATCTTCCCCTTGCAGGGTAAAACGCCAGATACCGCGCAAGGTGTCGCCCAATTGCTGCAGCGCCGCGTCGGCCAGTTCCACCACCGCCTCGCCGGGGGTTTCCGGAAACTGCTCGTCAAACCGCTGGCGTTGCACGTGCTGCGCATACATCGCGCCGGGCACCGCCACGCCTGCCAATGCCACACCGGCGATGAACCCGCGTCGAGAAATCGTCATTGCAACTACCTGAGCATTCATTGCGGCCGTGGAGCACGGCCCGTCCAAGGCTAAAACGTTGCGCCATCGGCGAAATTTAGCGCCAGGCGTGACTCCGCCTGGTTCGAAGCTGGCGATAAATTTGCCCGGCCGTCGCTCGTTCACCTGATACCCAAGCCCTGCCCAAGCAGCACGCTTCATGTCGGCAGGCCGCCCCGATCAATCGTGCAACGAGATGGCAATGACCAAGACCCGTTCCCGCAAGGCCCTGTACATCGGCCTACCCCTGGCCCTGGTGGCCGCCCTGGGGGGTGCCGCCGGCTATTTCTTCTGGCAACAGCAGCACGCCGGCTACCCGCTGAAAATCGTGCAACAGGCCAACGACCTGCACGAGCACATGCTGTCGTTCGACAGCCATGTCACCGTGCCCCTCGAACTGGGCAGCGCCGGCCACGAAATCGACAAGGACGGCCCGGGCCAGTTCGACCTGGTCAAGGCCAACCGTGGTCGCCTGTCCGGTGCGGCGCTGACCATCTTCGGCTGGCCGGAAATCTGGAACGGCCCAAACGCCCCGCACCGCCCTACCCCCGGCTTCGTCGATGCCGCCCGGCAGGAACAGGAAGCTCGCTACAAGATCATCAGCGGGATGGTCCGGGACTTTCCCAACCAGGTCGGCATCGCCTACACCCCCGATGACTTCCGCCGGCTCAATGGCGAAGGCAAGTTCGCCATCTTCATCAGCATGCTCAACGCCTACCCACTGGGCCACGACCTGTCGCAGCTGGACTTGTGGGCTGCGCGCGGCATGCGCATGTTCGGCTTCAGCTACACAGGCAACAACGACTGGGCCGATTCCTCGCGCCCACTGCCGTTCTTCAACGACACCGCCGATGCCCTCGGTGGCCTGTCGCCGCTGGGTGAGCAGGCGGTCAAGCGCCTCAACGATCTGGGCGTGATCATCGACGTATCGCAGATGTCCACCCTGGCGCTTGAAGATGTCGCCCGCCTTACCCGCGCACCAATGGTCGCCTCGCACTCCGCGCCCCGGGCGCTGGTAGACATCCCTCGCAACCTCTCCGACAAGGAGATGCAGTTGATCAAGGACAGCGGCGGTGTCATCCAGGTGGTCGGCTTCGGCCAGTACCTCAAGCCCCTGAGCAAGCCGGTGATGGAAAAACTCGACGCCCTGCGCGCGCGCTTCGACCTGCAACCCCTGCAGGGCCTGGCCAACGCCCTGATGCCGGGCGATGCGGTGATCGCCATCTGGCCCGAAGCGCGTTTCGGCGAATACGCAAGCGCGCTGTACAGCACTCTGGAAGAAGAACCCAAGGCTACTCTCGCGCAGTACGTCGACGCCATCGACTATACGGTGAAGAAAGTCGGCATCGACCATGTCGGCATCAGCTCGGATTTCAACGACGGCGGCGGCCTGGACGGTTGGAACAACGTCGGCGAAATCCGCAACGTCACCGCCGAGCTGCTGACCCGAGGCTACAGCGAAACGGACATCGCGAAACTCTGGGCAGGCAACTTCCTGCGCGCCTGGGAGCAAGTGCAGAAAGCCGCCCACCCCGTCGCCAACCGTTGAGTCGAGCCTGTCTTCCATGAGCAACCGTCGCACCTTTCTCAAGCAGGCTGGCCTGCTGGCCGCCAGCCTGCCGCTGCTGCCCCAGGCCCTGGCCGATAGCCCCGACAAGCCGCTGAGCGGCGCCGACAAATGGCGCAACCTGCGTGAGCTGTTCCCCCTCGCCCCCAACGTGGCGCACTTCGCCAACTTCCTGGTCACCGCCCACCCACGCCCGGTGCAGGCCGCCATCGACCGCCACCGCGCCGACCTCGACCGCAACCCCGCCGCGCTGATGGACTGGGAAAGCCAGTACGAATGGCAGCGCGAGGATGAAGTACGCGAGTGGGCCGCACGCTACCTGGCGGTCGGCCCGCGCCAGATCGCCCTGACCGGCAGCACCACCGAAGGCCTGGCGATGATCTATGGCGGCCTCAAAGTCGGCGCCGGGCAGGAGATCCTGATTACCGAGCACGAACACTATTCCGCACAGAAGGCGCTGGAGTTCCGCAACCAGCGCCAGGGCACCGCGGTGCGCCAGATCCGCCTGTTCGACGACCCATGGACGGTCTCCACCGACCAGGTGCTGAGCATCCTCGACAAGGCCATCAAGCCCAACACCCGGGTGCTGGGCATGACCTGGGTGCACTCTGGCAGCGGCGTCAAGCTGCCGGTGGGCGAGATCGGTGAACTGGTGCGCCGACACAACCGCGAGCGCAGCGAAGCCGAGCGCATCCTGTATGTGGTCGACGGCGTGCATGGCTTCGGCGTGGAGAACGCCCGCTTCGCCGACTTCAACTGCGACTACTTCATCGCCGGTACCCACAAGTGGATGTTCGGCCCGCGCGGCACCGGGATCATCTGCGCCGCCTCCACCGGCATGCAGCACCTGGTGCCCAGCGTCGCCACCTTCTCCCGCGATGAGGACTTCGCCACCATCATGACCCCGGGCGGCTACCACGCCTTCGAGCACCGCTGGGCCGCCGGCGAAGCGTTCAAGCTGCACCTGCAGTTGGGCAAGGCCGAGGTGCAGCAGCGCATCCACCAGCTCAACAGCCTGCTCAAACAGCGCCTGCTCGAGCACCGCCAGATCCAGCTGGTGACCCCGCGCAGCGAACAGTTCTCCGCCGGTTTCACCTTCTTCCGCATCAAGGATCGTGATGCCGACGCCGTCGCCGCGCACCTCACCACCAACAAGGTGATGTGCGACGCCGTATATCGCGACGTCGGCCCGGTGATCCGCCTGGCGCCAAGCCTGCTCAACGACGAGCAGCAGATAGACCGGGCCATGTCCCTCATTACCCAGCAACTTTGAACAAGGCATCTTCCATGAGCGCACCTCTGCACCGCCTCACCCTGGCCGCCGTGCTGGCCGCCTGCAGCCTGCCGGCCCTGGCCGCGCAGCCGTCGGACAAGCCCGGCACGGTGTTCCGCGACTGCGACAAGACCTGCCCGGAAATGGTCGTGCTGCCCGCCGGCACCTTCACCATGGGCACCCCGCCCGACGAGATGGGCCGCCAGGACGACGAAGGTCCGCAGCATCCGGTGACGTTCGCCAAACCGTTCGCCATCAGCCGTTTCCAGATCACCGCCGGTGAATGGGCCGACTACCAGAAGGCCACCGGCATCGTCATCGCCGACGGCGACGATCGTCCCGGACGGCGCTGCACCAACAGCAAGCCCAGCTACCAGCAAGGCCCTCGCCAGCCGGCGGTGTGCATGAGCTACGAAGACATCGAGCACTATGTGGCCTGGCTGTCGAAGAAGACCGGCAAGCACTACGCCATGGTCAGCGAAGCCCAGCGCGAATACGCCGCACGCGGCGGCAGCACCGGCATGTTCCCGTTCGAGCCGGACGCCAATCTCGAGATCAGCAAGAACGCCAACGTCTACGGCCCCAAGGACGGCTTCAGCTACAGCTCACCGGTGGGCAGTTTCCCGGCCAATGCCTTCGGCGTGTACGACATGCACGGCAACGTCTACGAGTGGGTCGCCGACTGTTACCACGACAGCTATGTCGGCGCGCCGGCCGACGGCAGCGCCAGGAAGGAAGCCGACTGCCGGCAGATCTCGATCCGCGGCAACGACTGGGGCGAGGCGCCGATCTTCTCGCGCTCGGGCAACCGCAACACCACAGTGCGCGACGACCGTGGCGACTGGATCGGATTCCGCGTGGTCCGCGAGCTGTAAAGCGCCCGGCGGCGGTAAATTCTCCGCCAGCAGGCTCGTTCCTATCGGTGTACTTGCGCAGGACACGGGGCGCCCTTCAGCGGCGCCCCACTCGACCATCCAAGGAACCGCAACCATGAGCCAGACCTCTTCCCCCGAAAAAATCCACGACCTCATCGGCGTCGGCTTCGGCCCTTCCAACCTGGCCCTGGCCATCGCCCTGGAAGAGCTCGCCGAGACCAACGGCCACGCCCTCGACGCCCTGTTCATCGACAAGCAGACCGACTACCGCTGGCACGGCAACACCCTGGCCACCCAGAGTGAGCTACAGATCTCCTTCCTCAAGGACCTGGTTTCGCTGCGCAACCCTACCAGCCTCTACAGCTTCGTGAACTACCTGCACCAGAAGCAGCGCCTGGCCGACTTCATCAACCTGGGCACCTTCTACCCCTGCCGCCTGGAGTACAACGACTACCTGCGCTGGGCCGCCGAGCACTTCGCCACCCAGGCGGTGTACGGCGAGGAAGTGCTGCGCATCGAACCTGAGCTACGCGAGGGCAAGGTCGACCACCTGCGCATCGTCTCCCGCGACCCGCAGGGCCGTGAAACCCAGCGCCGTGCCCGCTCGGTGGTGATCGGCAGCGGCGGCACGCCGAAGATCCCCGACGCCTTCCGCGCCTTCAAGAACGACCCGCGGGTATTCCACCACTCCCAGTACCTGAGCGCACTGCAGCAGCTGCCTTGCAACGAAGGCAAGCCGATGCGCATCGCCGTGGTCGGCTCCGGGCAGAGCGCCGCCGAGGCCTTCATCGATCTCAATGACAGCTATCCAACGGTCAAGGTCGACATGATCCTGCGCGCCTCGGCCCTCAAACCGGCCGACGACAGCCCGTTCGTCAACGAGATCTTCGCCCCCGAGTACACCGACCTGGTGTTCAACCAGCCCCACGCCGAGCGCGAGAAGCTGGTCAGCGAATACCACAACACCAACTACTCGGTAGTCGACGTCGACCTGCTCGAGCGCATCTACGGCATCCTTTACCGCCAGAAGGTCGCCCATCAGCACCGCCACGCCGTACTGTGCCGCCGCACCATCGAAGATGTGGTGGAAACTGCCGCAGGCATCGAGCTGACCTTGCGCGACCTGGCCACCGATGTGCGCCAGACCCACCGCTACGACGCGGTGATCCTCGCCACCGGCTACGAACGCCGCTCGCACCGCGAATTGCTGGCGCCACTGCAGCAGCACCTGAAGGACTTCGAGGTGGACCGCGACTACCGCGCGCTGGCCAACCCTGAGTTCGGCGCCAACGTCTACCTGCAAGGGTTCTGCGAAGCCTCCCACGGCCTGAGCGACACGCTGCTGTCGGTATTGCCGGCACGCGCGGCGGAGATCGGCCAGTCGCTCTACCAGCACCTGGGCAAGCAGGCCAGCAACGCGCCGGCCAGCCTGCGCCAGACCTGCGCCTGAGGACGGGAACCAGCCGATGAGCACTTCCAACCGCGGGGCCCTGCGTGAATTGCTGGCCCTGCTCAGGCCATTCTGGCCGATCGTCACCCTGTCCATCTTCCTCGGCATGATCGGGGGCCTGAGCGTGACCACGCTGTTGGCCACCATCAACGGCGCGCTGCACGCCGAGGGCGACCTGGGGCACAGCCTGATCCTGGGCTTTGCCGGGTTGTGCCTGCTGGCACTGGTGAGCACGATCCTGTCGGATATCGGTACCAACTATGTCGGCCAGCACATCATCGCCCGCCTGCGTAAAACACTGGGGGAGAAGGTGCTCGCCGCGCCGATCGAGCAGATCGAGCGCTTTCGCAGCCACCGTCTGATTCCGGTACTGACCCATGATGTCGACACCATCAGCGACTTCGCCTTCGCCTTCGCGCCCCTGGCGATCTCGCTGACGGTGACCTTGGGCTGCCTGGGCTACCTGGCCATGCTGTCATGGCCGATGTTCCTGCTGATGCTGGCGGCCATCGCCGTGGGCACGAGCGCCCAGTACCTGGCGCAATCGGTAGGCGTGCGTGGCTTCATGGCCGCCCGCGACGCCGAGGACGACCTGCAACGCCAGTACAACGCCGTCGCCGGTGGCGCGAAGGAACTGCGCATCCACCGCCCACGTCGCCACCGCATGTTCGTGCATGGCATCCAGGCCACCGCGGATTTCATCTGCAAGACCCAGATCCGCGCGATCAACACCTTCGTGATCGCCAAGACCTTCGGCTCCATGCTGTTCTTCGTGGTCATCGGCGTCGCACTGCTGATGCACGGTGCCGGCCCTGGACAGGACAAAGCGGTCATCAGTGGCTTCGTCCTGGTGCTGCTGTACATGAAAGGCCCGCTGGAACACCTGATCGGCACGCTGCCCATCGTCGGCCGTGCCGGCATCGCCTTCCAGCGCATCGCCGATCTTTCCCGGCAGTTCTCCTCCCCCGAGCCGCACCTGCTGCTGACCGACGCACCGGCTGCCAAGGCCACGGTGCGCAGCCTGGAACTGGTCGAGGTGAGCTACGCCTTCCCAGCGGTGGGCGATGCCGCGCCCTTCCAACTGGGGCCGGTCAACCTGCGGATCGAACAGGGCGAAATCGTCTTCATCGTCGGCGAGAACGGCTGTGGCAAGACCACGCTGATCAAGCTGTTGCTGGGACTCTACGCACCACAACAGGGGCATATCGCACTGGATGACAAGATCATCGATGCCAGCGACAGGGACCAGTATCGCCAGCTGTTCACCACGATCTTCGCCGACTACTACCTGTTCGACGATGTGATCCAGGGTGAACAGAGCATTCCCGAAGATGCCAACCAGTACCTGGAACGCCTGGAAATCTCACACAAGGTGAGCATCCAGGACGGCAAGTTCACCACCACCGACCTGTCCACCGGGCAACGCAAGCGCCTGGCGCTGATCAATGCCTGGCTGGAGCATCGCCCGGTGCTGGTGTTCGACGAGTGGGCAGCCGACCAGGACCCGACCTTCCGCCGGATCTTCTACACCGAGCTGCTGCCCGACCTCAAGCGCCTGGGCAAGACCATCATCGTGATCTCCCACGATGATCGCTACTTCGATATCGCCGACCAGTTGGTACGCATGGAAGCCGGTCGCGTGGTCACCCAGCACGTCCCGGCCTGACCACTCCACGAGCGCGGCGCACGGCCCGGCCTGTCCGGGGCACGGCGCCGCGATCCGCCCGCAAGGAAGCTGGAACAGTCGACGCCATAGCATTACCGCTCGGGGTTTTCATCAGATAAATCGCAAAGGACAGATTGTTGATTCTGTTTTTCCGGTTTTCAATCCGTGATGCGTCTAATTATCAGTTACTGATTATTCCAAAAGAAAAACTGCCCACTTCCTTCAGGAGTCCCTTTCACCCATGCACCGCCCGAATCTGTCCCCGACCCCTCTGGCACGCGCCGTACGTCCATCGCAGTCGAACCGTACGGTACTGCCGGGCGCCCTGCTCGCCCTGATGCTGCTGGGGAGCAGCGCAGCGCACGCCGAGCAGGTCTCCGTCAACATCGCCGCCCAGCCGCTGTCCACCGCCTTGCAGCAACTGGGCCAGCAGACTCAGATGCAGATCCTCTACAGCCCAGAGTTGGTGCAAGGTTTGAAGTCCAGCCCGGTATCCGGCTCGCTGTCGACCGACGAGGTGCTGCAGCGCATGCTCCAGGGCAGCGGCCTGTCCTACCGCGTGGACGGCCACACCATCCTGCTGATGCCGCCACCCAGTGCCGGCGAGGCCGCACTGGAGCTAAGCCCGACCTCGATTTCGGGCATGGCGCCGGGCTCGATCACCGAAGGCTCCGGCCTGTACACCACCTACATGTCCAGTAGTTCGACGCGCCTGAACCTGACCCAGAAGGAAACCCCGCAATCGGTCACCGTGGTCACCCGCCAGCGCCTGGACGACCAGAAGCTGACCAACCTGACCGAGGTGCTCGAGGCCACCCCAGGCATCACCGTGCTCCGCACCGGCATCGGCGCCGAGAACGACACCTACTGGTCGCGCGGCTTCCAGATCAACAACTTCGAGATCGACGGTGTTCCCACCTCCCCTCGCCTGGACAACACCACCCAGAGCACGGCGATGTACGACCGTGTCGAGATCGTGCGTGGCGCCACCGGCCTGATCAGCGGCACCGGCACCCCGTCGGCGACCATCAACATGATCCGCAAGCGCCCGACCGCGACCTTCCAGGGCAGCGTGACCGCCGAAGCTGGCAGCTGGGACCGTTACGGCACCGGATTCGACGTCTCCGGCCCACTGACCGACAGCGGCAACGTCCGCGGGCGTCTGGTGGTCGACTACAAGACCCAGAACTCTTTCGTCGACCGCCTCGAGCAGGATACGCAGCTGATCTACGGCATCTCCGAGTTCGACCTCAGCGAAGCAACCATGCTGACCGTCGGTTTCAGTTACCTCAAGACCCAGGTCAACGACCCGCTGCGCACCGGCTTCCAGGTCCGCTACGCCGACGGCAGCAAGACCGACTTCAGCCGCTCGAAGAACAGTTCGCCGACCTGGTCGTACAACGACCGCAAACAGACCAATGTCTTCACCTCCCTCGAGCATCAGTTCGACAACGGCTGGAGCGGCAAGGTCGAGCTCAGCCACAGCGTCATGGACTTCGACGAGCTGATCAACTACATGAACGGCGAGATCAGTTCGGTGGACGGCTCCGGCGCCTACATGTACCCCAACCGCTGGTCGGGCAAGCCTCGCCAGAACAACCTCGACGCCTACCTGACCGGCCCGTTCACCCTGTTCGGTCAGGAGCATGAGCTGATCACCGGCGTCACCCTGTCCCGCTACACCGAAAACACCCCGGATCACGGTGGCTGGTTCGGTCCCTGGACCGGCTATGACGGCACCATCGACAATGTCTGGGACTGGAAAGGCCAGGGCCCGCGCCCGGACACCACCACCGTCGGCAAGACCTACATCCAGGAAAACCAGTACGCCGCCTACATGACCGGTCGCTTCCACGTGACCGACGACCTGGCTGTGATTCTCGGCGGTCGCGTCACCGACTGGCGACGCACCAGCGACTACCAGAACTGGAACGATCCGACGCTCGACAACAAGAGCGACGAAAACCGCCACGGCGTATTCCTGCCCTATGCCGGCGTGGTCTACGACCTCAACGACACCTGGTCGGTCTACGGCAGCTACACCAAGATCTTCAACCCGCAGCCCTATGGCGTGCACGATGAGAAGTTCAAGGCCCTCGACCCACAGGAAGGCACCGGTTACGAGCTGGGCGTGAAAGGCAGCTTCAACGACGAAAAACTCAACGCCAGCCTGGCGCTGTTCCGCATCGAACAGGACAACCTGCCCGTCTATGTGCGTGCGCCGGACATCTACCGCGCCGAGCAGGGCACCACCACCGAGGGCGTGGAGCTGGAGCTCAACGGCGAGCTGGCCGAGGGCTGGCAGGCGTTCGCCGGCTACGCCTACAGCGTCAGCACCGACTCCGACGACAACCGCATCGTCACCAACAACCCCCGTCACAGCGCCAAGACCTTCACCACCTATCGCCTGCCCGGCATTCTGGACAACAAGCTGACCATCGGCGGTGGCGTGAACTGGCAGAGCAAGACCGGCCAGGACCTGCACACCTTCACCCAGGGCAGCTATGCCGTGACCAACCTCATGGCGCGCTACGACATCACCCAGAACCTGAGCGCATCGCTCAACCTCAACAACGTCTTCGACCGCAAGTACTTCTCCTACGTCGACAGCTGGGGCGTGTACGGCGCGCCCCGCAACTTCATGACCAGCGTGCAGTACAAGTTCTGACCGCAACCACGACCCAGGGCGCCAGGCCCTGGGTCGTGGGCCTGGCGCCACACCCCACGCAGCAACGCCCCCCTATTCGCGGGCAAGCCCGCCCCCACAGCCCCCCGTCACTCTCAAGCCATGTGCTCATCTGCACGAGCGGGCTTGCCCGCGGGGCAACGCAAAAGGGCCGCATAGCGGCCCTCGATATCCAGTGCAAAACATCAGTTCAAGGCATCACGCAGCACCTGCGCCAACCTCGCATACACCGTGTCGATCTCGGCCGTGACCAGGCGCATGCGCAGGAAGTCGTGCACCAACCCCTCGAACACTTCGCTGCTGACCGTCACCCCCTGCTCGCGCAGGTGACGCGCATAGGCCTGCCCTTCATCTAGCAGTGGATCGAAGCCTGCCAGGCCGATGTATGCCGGCGCCACGCCCTGCAAGCCGGTGGCCAGCAGCGGCGAGAAACGCCAGTTCGAGCGGTCCTCGGCCTGGCGCGCATAGTGATCGTAGAACCACTCCAGGGTGGCGCTTTCCAGCAGGTAGCCCTCGGCGAACAGCGTACGCGACTCCCTGCTCTTCGAGGCATCGGCCACTGGATAGCAAAGCAATTGCAGCCGCGGCTGGACAGGCCCACCCAGGTGGGCGGCGTCGATCGCCAGCACGCTGGCCAGGGTCGCGCCGACACTGTCGCCGCCCACGGCCACCCGGCTGGCATCCAGCCCCCACTCGCGCGCGTTGTGTGCCAGCCACGCCAAGGCATCGGCGCAGTCGTCCAGCGCCACCGGAAAGCGTTGCTCCGGGGCGCGCCGGTAATCGACGGTCAGCACCGCGCAGGGGGTGCGCGCGCAGAACTCGCGACAGACACCATCGTGCGAGGCGATGCTGCCCACCACGAATCCACCGCCGTGCAGGTACAGCAGCACCGGCAGTGGTTGCTCGGCAGGCGCGCAGGGCCGGTAAAGACGCAGCGTCAGGGTGGCGCCATCGCGAGCCTGGCAATGCAGGTCCTCGCTGTGCACCTGTGGCGCTTCCCAACGCATGCGCACGGAGGCCTGCTCGAAGGCGTCGCGCGCCTGAGCGGGGGTCGAGCGGTGAAAGGCCATGGACTGGCCATCGCCTGGGCTGGCGTCGACCAGGTCGAGGAATTCGGCAATTTCAGGATTAAGTGGCATGGCTCGGTTCCTGGGCCGGACGCACCCGCATCCGGCCTGTCAGAAGAAGGAAAATTCAGTTGGCCTGGACCTGCAGGCAGTGCTCGATCAACAGCACCAACTCGGCCTGGAACTGTTCCATGAAGGCCGTGATGGTGCCCTGGCGGAAGCGTCGGTTGCTGTAGATGCAGCGGAACGACAGCTTGCCGTCGAACACCTGGCCTACCACTTCGAGCCAGTTGGCCAGGCTCGCCTGCTGCGAGAAGCTGTCGCCTACGCTCTCCGGCGCGGGCAGGAACAGCGCCTGCTCGGCATCGAAGCTCTGGTCGAGCTGCCCCAGGTAGTTGAAGGTGACCTGCGCCTGCGGCAGGTCGGCCAGGCGCGCGCGCACCCACGGTTCGTCCATGTGGCGCAGCACGCCGTAGCCGATGCCCTTGTCCGGCACCTGGGCCAACTGCTCGCGAATCGCCACGATCGACGCCCCGGGCTCGGACACCGGGCTCAGGCGTACCGGATACATGCTGGTGAACCAGCCCAGGGTACGGCTCAGGTCCAGTTGCTCGAACAGATCCTCGCGGCCATGGCCTTCCAGCAGCACCAGCGCCGACGCACTGTCGTCCCATTGGCACAGGGCCCGGCTCAGCGCAGTCAGCAGCAGGTCGTTGATCTGCGTCTGGTAGGCCGCGGGCGCCTCCTTGAGCAACTGTGCGGTCCGTTGCGCATCCAGGCTGAACGCGGCCTCTTCGCGGTGGCACATGAGATTGCCGCCACGTGGGTTGTCACAGCGCAGCGGCCCGTCCTGCCGGTCGAGCTGCGCCACCCAGTACTCGAGCTCACGCTCGCGCAGGGTCACCGCATGGCCGGCCAGGCCAGCGGCCCATTCACCGAAGCTGCTGGTGCGCAGCGGCAGCTGCGGCTCCCGTTCGGCGAGGAAAGCCTGGTAGGCCTCCTGCAAGTCCTGCAGCAGCACACGCCAGGACACACCGTCGATCACCAGGTGGTGGATCACCAGCAGCAGGCGTACCTGGCCATTGCCCAGGGTCGCCAGCAAGCCGCGCATCAGTGGCCCCTGGGCCAGGTCCAGGCTGCGTTGCAGCTCATTGGCCAGGTCCTCCAGCGCCTCTTCGTCGGCCACCTCGCGCACCCACAGCAGCGGGTCGTCGCCCAGACGCTGCAGGCACTCCTGCAACGGCTGGTAACGCTGGATCCAGCGCCCCTGCTCGTGGGTGAAACGCAGGCGCAAGGCATCGTGCTGGCCGAGCATGCAGGTCAGTGTGCGCTCCAGCGCCCGCGCATCCAGTGGCTGGTTGGCACGCAGGATCAACGCCTGGTTGAAGTGTTCCGGCGCATGGGTCTGCGCGGTGAAGAACCACTCCTGGATCGGGATCAGCGGGAAGGCGCCCTCCACCACCACGGCCTGCTGCTCGCCGCTGACCCGCGACACGCCCTGCTGGTCGAACAGGTTGGCGATGGTCTGGCAACGCATCAGGTCGCGCAGCTTGAGCTCCAGTTTCAGTTGCGCATGGTTGCGCACCCGCGAAATAACCTGCAGGCTGAGGATCGAATCGCCACCCAGCTCGAAGAAGTTATCGGCGATCCCCACCTGCTCGACCTGCAGCACCTCGGCCCAGATCTGCGCCATCCATTGTTCCTCCTCGCAGCGCGGGGGCACATGGCTGGCCAGGTCGAAGGTGGGCTCCGGCAGGGCCTTGCGGTCGAGCTTGCCATTGGGCGAGACCGGCAGGCGCTCCAGGCAGATCACCTGCAACGGCACCATGTAGGCCGGCAGCGTCTCGGCCAGGGCGGCCTTGAGCTGATCGCCGCGAACCTCGGCGGTGGCCGCAACGTAGCCGATCAACTGCTTGCCGGAGACGCCGTCGCGAGCGATCACCACGGCATCGCCGACACCCGGTTGCTGGCGCAGGCTGGCTTCGATCTCGCCCAGCTCGATGCGGAAGCCCCGCACCTTCACCTGGTGATCCAGACGCCCGACGTAGTCCAGTATCCCGCTTTGACGCAGGCGCACCAGGTCCCCGGAACGGTAGAAACGCGCACCAGGCTCACCGAATGGGTCCGGCACGAACCGCTCGGCAGTGATCGATGGTCGCTGGTGATAGCCGCGAGCCACGCCATGGCCACCGATGAACAGCTGCCCGGCGAAACCGACCGGCAATGGGTTGAGGTCATCGTCCAGCACCCGTAGCGAGCGCTGCCCCACGACCCGGCCGATGGGTGCGTAGGCCGCGCCGCAGGGCTCTTCGGCCGAGGCCTTCCAGAGCATCGGCGTGACTACCGTTTCAGTCGGACCATAGCCATTGGTGATGTAGCGTGGCCGCAGCACCTCGCGCACCTCGGCCAAGGTCTGCTCCGGCACCGCGTCGCCGCCCAGGCAATAGATACGCACCGGGGGCGGCTCGACACCGCTGCGCTGCACATATTCGGCCACCTGCTTCAGGTAGGCGGGCGGGAAGCAGGCGATGTCGACCCGGCCCCGACTCAGCGCCTCGCAGGTCTGCTGGGGCGTCCACAGTTCGTTGTCGCGCAGGATCAGCGTACCGCCCACCGCCAGCGTGGTTAGCCAGCGCTCGTGGGCGCCGTCGAAGGCGAACGACATGAAGTGCAGCTCTCGGGTGCCGGCCTCCATCTCGTAGAGCTCGGCGATGGCCTGGCAATGCACGCTCAAAGGTCCATGGCTGACCGCCACGCCCTTGGGCACACCGGTCGAGCCAGAGGTGTAGATCAAGTAGGCCAGGCTGTGCTCGCCCGGCACCGGGAACACGCTGGCCGGCGTACCGGCTTCGCACGCCAGGGTCGCCGGGTCGAGCGGTTCCAGGCCCTCGGGCAGGGCCAGGCGCTGCCCCAGGTCGGCACGACCGATCAGTTGGCGCATGCCGGAGTCCTGGATCATGAAGGCCAGGCGCTCGGCCGGGTAGTCCAGGTCCAGCGGCACATAAGCCGCACCGCTCTTGAACACCGCCAACAGGGCCACCAGCATATCCACCGAGCGTTCCAGGGCTACGCCCACCAGTACCTCCGGGCCGGCACCACGGGCGAGCAGTTGCCGCGCCAGCACGTCGGAACGGGCCTCCAGCGCCGCGTAGCTGAGGCTCTGGCCGGCACACTCGACGGCGATGGCCTCGGGCCGCGCGGCCGCCTGGCGAGCGATCAGTTGCGCCAGCATCACCCGCTCGCCGGCCTGCGCCGGCACCGCGCCCCAGGCGTCGAGCGCCTGATACTGCGCCGGGCTGAGCCGTTGCAGGTTGCCGATGTATTCGACAGGGCTGTCGATCATCGACTGCAGCAAGGTCTCCATCAGTGCGCGAATGCCCTGCACGGCCTCGGGCGTGAAGTGGCTGCGCAGGAACAGGTACTCGATGGCCAGGGTCTCGCCGAGGGTTACCGCCAGGTCCATGGGGAAGTTGGTGACGTCGTGGCTGCTCGAGGCGCCGAAGCGCAGGCCGCCCTGGGCCTGTTCCAGGCGCTGGTCGATGGGGTAGTTCTCGAACACGATGATGCTGTCGAACAGGGCCTGGCCACCCTGCCCCGACCAACGCTGGATGTCGGCCAGCGGCGCATGGGCGTGCTCGCGCAGGTCCAGGTTGTCGGCCTGCAGTTGCTGCAGCCACTGATCCAGGCGCTGTGTCGGCTCGAGGGTCTGGATCACCGGCAAGGTGTTGATGAACAGGCCAAGCATGTGCTGAGCGTTGGCCAGGCTCTCGGGACGACCGGCCACTGTAGCGCCGAAGGCCACGCTGCGCTGTCCGGTGTAACGCTGCAACAGCAACAGCCAGGCACCCTGGATCAGGGTGTTGGCGGTAATGCCCTGGGCCCGGCAGTGCTGCTGCAAGGCGGCGGTGCGTTGGGCGTCCCAACGGGTGTACAGCGCCTCGTGCCCCGGCAGGTCTGCAGTGTGCCGCGGGTGAATCGACTGGCTCAGTTGGGTCGGCGCATCGAGCAGGCGCAGACGGCCCTGCCAGTAGTCCTGCAGGCGCCCCTGATCCTGCTCCTGCAACCAGGCGATGAAGTCACGGTAGCGGCCGCTGTCGCCGGTCACTTCACCGCTGGCGTAGTGCTGCAGCACCTCGCCGAACAACTGCGAACTGCTCCAGCCGTCCATGAGGATATGGTGGCTGGTCCACACCAGCTGGTGCTCGGCGTCGCCCGTGCGCACCAGCAACAGGCGTTGCAGCGGCACCTGGCCGAGGTCGAAGCCACGCTGCGCGCGGGCGACCGTCTCGAGGTCGGCGGCGGTAAAGGATCGTGCCCGCCAGTCGAGCATGGTCATAGCCACGTCGACGTGACGGTGCACCACCTGCAACGGCGCGCTCTGGCCGCCTTCCCAGTGGAAGGAGGTACGCAGGATCTCGTGACGGCCGATCACATGCTGCCAGGCGGCGCGGAAGCGCTCTTGCTCGAGCCCCTCGACCGGCAGGCTGAGCTGGTTGACGTACAGGTCGTCGCCTTCGTCGGACAGGCTGTGGAACAGCATGCCCTGCTGCATCGGCGACAGTGGGTAGATGTCTTCGACCTCGGCCACCGCCACTGGCAGTGCGTCGAGTTGCGCCTGGCTCAGGCCCGCCAGCGGGAAGTCCGACGGCGTCAA
>NZ_JAOCDI010000109.1:0-1342 GCF_029840855.1 Pseudomonas sp. GD03862 | reverse complement strand
TCCGAGGGCGGCACGAGCTTCTTTGAGGCTCTTGCCAGTGGCGATCTGTTCGCGGATCTGCGCTTCGACATGTTCGATACGACGTGCCGTTTCAGCGACCTCCTGAGCACGATTACGCGGGACGATGACGACACCATTGGCGTCAGCGACAACGATGTCGCGGGCGCAAACTCGAGCTTGGCCAACCGACACCGGCTGGTTTACAGCCGCGACTTCCACGCGGTCCTTTCCGGTACGCATGAAACGGCCTTTGCTGAACAGCGGGTAGCCCTCGCCCAGCGCCTTGTTCACATCGCGGCAGACTCCGTCAATAACCGTGCCGGCAATACCACGGGCCAGTGCGTACTGGGTCATGATGTCGCCCCACACCGTGCAATCGGTACGGCCGTCATTGGCGATGACCACCACATCGCCTGGTGCTACTTCATCAATGAAGTCACCGACAGTGCCGGGCGGTGTACTGGCACTGACGTACTGAACAGTGAAGGCAGGGCCGACCACGACCTGGCTGTAGTTGGCCAGTGGCGCGATACCAAAGGCCTGGCCTGGAAGGCCCAGTTTATCCATCGCGTCGGACACACCCGGGGTATCCAAGCCTTCGAACAAGGCAACCAGGTCTTTATCAGAAAGGCTCATATCAGTGCTCCACCTTGATGGCTTCGAATTGCGTGTCGTGCATGACTTCTTCGACCGAGCGACCGGCGCGGACAGCGTCGACCATGCCGGCTTGGCGGCGGTCAATACGCTCGGCCAGATCAAGCACTTTCTCGATGGCATTGGCCGGAACGAAAACCGTGCCGCATTCGTCGGCGATCACATAGTCGCCCTCATCAACTTCAACACCAGCCATGCGAACTTTGACGGCTGCATCGATCTGGATGAGCCTGTTGCGCGCGCTGATCATGGTCACGCCGCGACCGAAGACCGGGTAACCGATATCGGCGCTGCCGCGGATGTCGCGGCTGAAGCCATCGATGATCGACCCACGGATGCCTTTGCGCTGGGCTGCGTTGGCGAGTATGTCGCCCCAGCTGGAAATACCGTCGACACCACCGGCGATCACCAGCACTCGGTCATCGGTGGTGACATGCTCTACGACCGGGGTAATCAGGTGAACGGTGGGCGCCACGTCCTGCTTTGGCCCCAACTGCACGGTGCTGGCTCGGCCGACGATTTTGGGGCAGTTCCAGAGCGGCATCAGGCCATTAGTGGCGCCAGGCAGTTCGAGGAAGTCCAGAGCGTCCGACACTGTGTTGGTATCGAGCGCAGCCAGGCGTTCAAGCGGGGCTTTCAAGCTCATCTGTTGCAGGCCTCTTATAGGTGAGGCTTGAGTATCGGCGCT
>NZ_JAOCDI010000108.1:0-1375 GCF_029840855.1 Pseudomonas sp. GD03862 | reverse complement strand
TGCAAGGCATCGTCGAGCAACCGCAACAACCGGTGGCCGAACTGCCATTGCTGGCGGCCGCCGAGCGCGAGCGCACCCTGGTCACGTGGAACGCCACCGCTGAACATTACCCGCTGGAGCAGAGCATCCAGCAACTGATCGAGGCCCAGGTGCAGCGCACCCCGGATGCCCCGGCGCTGGCCTTCGGCGAGACGCGCCTGAGCTACGCCCAGCTCAACGCCCGCGCCAACCGCCTGGCCCATCGCCTGATCGCCCTGGGTGTCGGCGCGGATGTGCTGGTGGGCATCGCGGTGGAGCGTTCGGTGGAGATGGTGGTCGGTTTGCTGGCCATCCTCAAGGCCGGTGGTGCCTACGTGCCGCTGGACCCGGAATACCCCGAAGAGCGCCTGCGCTACATGATCGAGGACAGCGGCGTGCAACTGCTGCTGACCCAGAGCCACCTGCAACTGCCGCTGGCCGAAGGCGTGCAGACCCTGGCGCTGGACCTGGAACCGGGCGCCGATGACGCGCGCAACCCGAACGTGGCGGTGGCCCCTGAAAACCTGGCCTATGTGATCTACACCTCCGGCTCCACAGGCCGGCCAAAAGGCGCGGGCAACCGCCATTCGGCCCTGGTCAACCGACTGTGCTGGATGCAGCAGGCCTATCGACTGGATGCTCGCGACAGCGTGTTGCAGAAAACGCCGTTCAGCTTCGACGTGTCGGTGTGGGAGTTCTTCTGGCCCTTGATGACCGGTGCGCGACTGGTGGTTGCCGCGCCGGGTGATCATCGCGACCCGGCCCGTCTGGTCGAGCTGATCACCGGCGAAAACATCACCACCCTGCACTTCGTACCGTCGATGCTCCAGGCGTTCCTGCAAGACAGCGGCGTGCCGCGCTGCACCAGCCTTGCGCGCATCGTCTGCAGTGGCGAAGCGCTGCCGGCCGATGCCCAGCAGCAGGTGTTCGCCAAGCTGCCGAAGGCCGGCCTGTACAACCTGTACGGCCCGACCGAGGCGGCCATCGACGTGACCCACTGGACCTGCCGCGAGGAAGGGCGCGACAGCGTGCCGATCGGCGAGCCGATTGCCAACCTGGCCTGCTACATCCTCGACGCCGAGCTGCAACCGGTGCCGGTGGGCGTGCTGGGCGAGCTGTACCTGGCCGGCGCAGGCCTGGCGCGCGGCTACCACCGCCGCCCGGGGCTGACCGCCGAGCGTTTCGCCGTGAGCCCATACGGCAATGGCGAGCGCATCTACCGCACCGGCGACCTGGCGCGCTACCGCGCGGATGGGGTGATCGAGTACGCCGGGCGTATCGACCACCAGGTCAAGCTGCGTGGCCTGCGCATCGAACTGGGTGAGATCGAGGCGCGCCTGCTGGAGCACGACCTGGT
>NZ_JAOCDI010000107.1:0-1430 GCF_029840855.1 Pseudomonas sp. GD03862 | reverse complement strand
CTAATGCCAGTCAGTTAAGCTGACTGGCATTTTTCATTTTCGGGTGGGGTACTTCGCTGGACGTTGCTTCACCGTTCGCGGAAACCATCGGTCAGGCCGTCGATGTGGCAAGACATATTGTGCCGCCGAAGCCTGCAGATCCGACAAAAATCCCGGCAAATTTCCGGGGTGGTTCAAGGATGTGCCATGCAGCAAGCCCAGTATTGCCCAGCTACAGGCAGTAAAACTCATCTCGCATGGGTACACACCAGGGCACTGTCGAGACATTTGCACCATCTGATAACGCAACAGGTTGTAGCCCAGCAGTACGCCCCATAGCTCTTGCGCAATCATCTCCGGCGTCTTGCTTCTCAGCGTATATTCACCACCTAAAAGCCCTTGCTTGATCTCTCGATATCCCAGTTCGATTTCCCAACGCTGACTGTAAAGGTCGACGATCTCATCACCCGGGAAACGCAGCGGATCGACCATTGAGGTCAGTACGCTCACCACCTTGCCTTTAATCGTCTTGCTTAACAGCCGTGCTCGAGTCTCCAGCGGCAGGCCGGGCCATTGCTTACGGGCTTGTGGCGAGGTGCGCAGAATGACTACGGCATCGTTGCGCCCAAGCTTGTGCTCGACTTCGTACTGGCTACCCTTCTTCAAAGGAATAAGCCAATGACGCTGCTCGCCTTGTGATTGCCAGTGATGCAGCAAACCCAACGAGTAGAAACCTTTATCGAACAGGGTCAGCGAGTGATCAGGCGTGGTAGCGATCAACTGTTCGGCCAGCTTCATTTCGCTACTGTGATAGCTCTCGAAAGTACTGCTTATCAGCAGATGGCTAGTCAGTTCCATCTGGCAGACCATTCGGACTTGAGGGTAACTGCCATCGCCATGCTGATTGGTCGCGCCGCCGTAGCACGCCCGATTTTCTGCGGTGTCGGGGGTATTCCAGACGACGCCATCCACACCCAAAAGTGTTAACCCCAACCATTGAGGGTGTTGGACTTCTGCATGCCATCGCTGCTGGGTGAGCGAAAACACCTCGCGAACCGCTTCGCTACCCAGCCGTTGCCGTCCCTGAACAACAGCGCTGGGCGCCACCAGCGGTCGCTTGCCCGGCAGCATGATGTCCATGTGATTCACGACATCCCAAGCCGACATCCGGCGGAACAACGCCATGCCGATGATGCACCAGACCAGGCTTTCCAACGGCAACCGGCGCTTGCGTATAGTCGAGACACCTGCCGTTTCGAAGGCCTGTTTCACAATGTCTGGATCAAGCAAGGCTCCAAGCCCTTCGAGGGCATGTGGCCGCGATGCCATTTCATGAGTGAGGGACAGGGCTTTTGACAGGCGCATAAAAAATCCGATGCTCGTTTCCAAGCATCGGATTTTGCGGCCTATGGGCTAAAGGTCAATGCGTCAGTCTTAACTGACTGGCATTA
>NZ_JAOCDI010000106.1:0-1440 GCF_029840855.1 Pseudomonas sp. GD03862 | reverse complement strand
TGTATGGACTCGCCCACACTGTCTAGCTGCTTTTTTGAACATAGGAACCCGGTTGCATCTATGTATCAGGCCTGTTCGAGGAAGCTTTTTGCTTCTGGCCAACATCGTGGTGAGCTCGCAGTGTGCCGTTTACATTGAGGCCACTATCAGGCCTGTAGGAGCGGAGGCATCGGTCTGCGACGGTCTTACCTAGGGTCAATGTTCACTAGCAGGGGTTGGAGCGCCTAGCGCCCCGGTGGCATTACCCGGTTGGTCAGAGGCTCATAGCCGCCTCCGGTTTTTCGTTCGGTTTTCGTTGGTAAACCTGATCGCTCTGTAACAGGGCCCAGATAATCCGCAGATTTCGATTAGCCAGCCTGATCGCCGCCTCCTTGCGCCCAAGGCGGGATAGCCAGCGCAAGAGGCGGCGATCATCTGGCTGATCGGAATCAGGCCTTAGCTGGCTCAAGACAGCATGCGCGCCCTGGATCATCAGGCTGCGTATGTAGCCGTCACCGCGCTTGCTCATCTTGCCCAATCTGATTTTGTTTCCGCTGCTGTGCTGATCGGGCACGATACCGAAGAAGGCGGAATACATTCGGCCACTGGCGAAGCGGCTGGGGTCGGTCTGTTTCGCCACGATCGCCGTGGCAATGATAGGGCCGACGCCGCGAATGGTGATCAGTCGCTGAGCGACTTTATCCTCTTGGGCAGTCGCTTCGAGCCGGCGGCTCAGCGCCGTTATGCGTTCACCTAGAGACAACCAGTCCATCAGCAACTCATCGAGCAACTCGCGCAACAGGTCGGGTAGAGGCAAGGAAGCATCCTCAAGCGCCTGAGGCACATGCTTATTGATCGCGGCATCGCCCTGGGGCATGGATACGCCATGCTCAAGTAGCAAACCACGGATCTGATTACCCAGCGCGGTATGTCGCTTGATGTTACCGCGCCGGATACGGTGCAGCGCTTGAATAGCCAGTGCTGTGGTGCTCTTGATCGGTATCGAAGCGATGCTCGTATCGCGACCGGCACGCAAAATGGCATAGCAGTCGTTACGATCGTTCTTTGCACCGCTGCGATGTTCGGCAACACGTTGCGCCGGCAGGATGCGAACCGGATTACCTTTGGCCTGCAGCAGCCTGGCCCAGGCTTGCGCACCTGGACCGCACTCCATCAAGACGGCCACGGTCGTTGGCAGCCTGAGCAGGAAATCATGGAACGCTTGGCGGGATTTGATGCGATCTTCGTAGATCACCCGCCCAGTAGCATCCTCGCCTGCTAATTGGAAGACCTGTTTGGCCAGGTCTACGCAGATGGTTGTGCAAAGCTCCACATCAGTGGAAGACAGGGAATCGTGTTTCGAACTATGCTTTTTCATGGTCTCGCCCTCGCTGCCGTTGGCTTCTTCGAACACCACCGTGGCACTGTGATGCCTCGGCGGGGGCGAGTCCATCGATTACA
>NZ_JAOCDI010000105.1:0-1459 GCF_029840855.1 Pseudomonas sp. GD03862 | reverse complement strand
GAAACCCTCGAACTGTGCAGGCGCATCACCTCCGGCTACCGCCCGGCCCTGCGCAACAGCCCCGTCGCCGACTGCACCCGCCGCTTCGAACTGCTGCCCCTGCGCTACGCCGCCGTCGGCGGCAACCCGGCACAACGTGCCCGCCTGCCCAAATTGCCGGGCTATCTCAGCCCGTTCCAGGAGGTCGGCGAGCTGACCCATTCCAGCTACGCCATCCGCCCTTTGCGCGAAGGCTTTCTCTACCTGCTGATCAAGCGCCATAGCGCACCGGCCTACGAATGGCACAGCCAGTACCGCGTGGCGCCCAATGGCTCGCTGCTGTACATCAGCAGCGACGCCCCCTGGGAGCCTGCCCCCAGCGCCGGCAATCTGGATGAGATCCTTCGCGGTTTCGGCTGGACCATCACCCTCTACGACCTGGATGACATCCAGGAGCTGCGCCCATTGTTCAGCCCTTCCCCGCTGACCCCGCGCATGCTCGACAACTACCGCCTGCTCGACGACGAATACCGCAGCAGCCTGCCCACGATCGATATCGCCCGCTTCATCCAGCCTTCCGACGCCCCGCCACAGCCCCACGTCCTCAAGCATGACCAACTGAGCTGGGTAGCCGACTTCAAGGCCCAGGACGATGCAGACCTGCAGGCGCTACTGGACCTGCAGCCGTTCAACAACGACCAGATCGTCTCGCCACACGCATCACGCCAAGCGCTGGCACCGCTGGTGAACCACAGCAAACCCCGTGGCGCCGCCATCGTCATCGAAGACGCCATCGGCATCACCCAGGAGCTCAACGCCTGGCGCAACGCCGCTGTCGAGGATGTGAAGACCCAGTGGCTGGCGCGCACCGTGGAACCCGGGGTCGACAACGAACGCAAGCTGCTGGTCGCGCAGTCGTTCCTGGAAATCGAAAAACTCTACCCGCAGATGGTGGCCGAGCAGATCGTCAAGCGCGAAGTCATGGCCGAAAAAGTCCGCAACCAGCTCCACCTGCATCCCGAGATCTACTTGTTCTCCGAACGGGCCAGGCAACAGGCCGATGCACATGATGAACGCATGAAGCCCCACCTGGCACAGTTCGAGCGCGACGTCCGCAGCAAAGTCCAGGCCCGCCAGGATGCCGGCGAGTTCCGCAAGCGGTTCGACCAGAAATACGGCCACCTGGTCGACCGCCAGGCCATGCACGATCAGCTCGACGGTTTCGAGCAGGCCATGCAACACGCCCAGCAAGCCGCCGAAGACCGCGCCAAGGACCATGCCCGCTGGGTGGTCAGCGAACGCTTGTTGCAGGCACTGGACCGCTACGACAACGCCGACCTCATCAACGGCCTGGCCTTTGCCGAACAGACCGGCCAGTGCGTGATCGGCATGGAGTTGAGTGAAGGGGGCACGAAGGTGCTGGACCACTGGTGGCGCAGTGACGTGGCGGACCGGCGTAACCTGGCGATGCGCGGCATCA
>NZ_JAOCDI010000103.1:0-1538 GCF_029840855.1 Pseudomonas sp. GD03862 | reverse complement strand
GGGCCGATCAGGATATCGGTGACCGCATCGGGCGGTGTGATGTCCGGGGCATCGAATTGCAGTGACGCCGAGGCGTTGCCGTCAGCATCCACCAAGCGTACGTCGAGCGCTTCGCCGTTGGCCTGGGCAGGCGACAGGGTGAGGCTGAACAGGCCGTCGGCACCGACGACACCTGTGCCAATCAGGTTGCCGGCTGCATCGCGTACCTGCACTGTAGCGCCGGGTTCACCACGACCGGTGAAGGTGACGCCATCGGCCAGGGCCAAGTCAGTCGGTTGTGCTGGCGGCAGCAAGTCGGCCGAGGTGACCGAGCCCGGTTGCGATACGTTGCCAGCGGCGTCGGTGAGGGTGACTTGCAAGGTGCTGCCGTCGTTCACGGCAGGGTCAAGGGCGACGGTGAAGGTGCCATCTGCAGCGACGGTGCCAGTCGCAAGGATGTTGCCGGCCGCGTCACGCACCTGCACGGTAGAGCCGGCTTCGCCTCGACCACTGAGCTGGCTGCCGGCAGGGTTGATTACCAGGTTGGTCGGGGCTTCCGGTGGCGTTGTGTCGCTGCCGTCGATGTCCGGCGCGGTAAGGTTGCTGCCGGTGGAGGCGTTGCCTGCCGCATCGGTGGCCGTCACTTGCAGCACCTCGCCGTCTATCTGTGGCGGGTCGAGGGTGATGCTGAAGCTGCCGGTAGCACCAACTAGCACGCTACCTAGCACAGTGGTGCCGTCGGCGGCCAGCACGCGTACGGTGCTTCCCGGTTCGGCGCGGCCGGTGACCACGCTGCCGTCGGCATTGATCACCAGTTCGCTCGGTGGGGCAGGGGCGGTGATATCAGGTGCGGTGATCTGGGCGGGCAGCGAGGAAACGCCGCCGTCATCAATGGCGACCACGTCCAGCAGTTCGCCATTGGCCTGGGCCGGGTCGAGGGTGACGATGAAGCTGCCGTCGGGGCCCGCCACCACAGTGCCAATCAACGTGCCGTTGGCGTCATGCACTTCCACATGGGTGCCGGCCGGTGCGGTACCGCTGATGCTGCTGCCGTCTTCGGCGAACACCAGGTCGGTGGGGCTGGCAGGCGCAGTGGTGACCGGGACTTCGAATTGCAGTGCCGAGGAAGCGTTGCCGCTTGGGTCGGTCTGCACAAGGCTCAATTGTTCGCCCGGCTGAGCGGCCGGATTCAGGTCGATCAGGAAGGTGCCGTTGGCACCGACCACACCCGTGCCGATCACGGTGCCATTGGCATCACGCACTTCGACAGTGGCACCCGATTCGCCGCGACCGCTCAGCGCCAGGCCGTCAGCACCAACTGCAATATTGGTTACTGCTTCAGGTGGGGTGATATCCGGCGCATCGAATTGCAGCGGCGCAGAGGCGTTGCCGTCAGCATCCACCAAGCGTACGTCGAGTGCTTCGCCGTTGGCCTGGGCAGGCGACAGGGTGAGGCTGAACAGGCCGTCGGCACCGACGACACCAGTACCGATGACAGCACCGTTGGCATCGCGTACTTGCACGGTAGCGCCGGGCTCGCCGCGACCGGTGAAGGTGAC
>NZ_JAOCDI010000102.1:0-1582 GCF_029840855.1 Pseudomonas sp. GD03862 | reverse complement strand
TCGGGCCGTGATCCATGAAGTGGCGGAGGTATTCCCATACCTCGGCGACATGCTTGACGCCGGGTTCGGTGGGTTCGTTGCTGTCGACCCAGAGGCAGTCTTTTTGGTGCAGGCTGCCGTCTTCCCGGCGGGGGGCGAAGGCGAGGGCATAGCTGGTGCTGAACGATGAGCCGCCGTATTCGGTGCGTTTGAAGAGGCCACCTCCTGTGTTAGCCCATTCAAACACAAATACCTTGCTCAAACGTTGGTAGTAGATTTTTTGGGTTGATCGGTTGAGGCAAATGGTTGATAAGCCCTTTATAAAGAAAATTCGATAAGCTAGGAATGGAGTAAACACGAAGGGGGTTATTAATAATAAAAGCATCAATAAAATGTCTTCGTTGTAAAGTTTCGAGATGTTAGGGGGTAGATAAGGGTAAGTGCCTGTCAGCAGTGTGATCGTCATTGCGCAGTATAGTTTTCCCATAAACACGGAATCTGTTATCCATGGGTTTCTCAGGCACAAGGTATTCTCGGATACGTTTGCCAACTGCCCTCCAATTGCAGGGGTGTGTCCGGAGTATGACGTTGAATTGAATATCCAGATGGTTGCCATGATCAGCGCTCCAGGCGAAAAGTTGACAGGATCTCATTGTCTTCGTCCAGGCCTTGATTAGCGCTGTAAGCTAGATGCAGTGAGACATGATTTTGGTTGGCAACCGTGTTCTCGAAATGCAGGATTAAGCCAGCGTCTACGATGTGTCCGGTTGGAGTGATTGGGAATACGTCAATTCCTTGGTCGTCACGGAGGGAACTCAAACTTCCTGACCATTCACTTACGCCTAGCCTGAATGCAGGCAGCAGCACTGTGAACTCCACGGTTGGTTGGGGGGTGGCTACTTCGTTATGTATGATAGCTGTCCAATTTGGCGGCGACCAGTGGTTATTCTGATGCCATCGGGTGTCGGCTTTAGTTATGCCGAGGGATAGGGCCTGCTCGGCGGATAGTAACTTGGCCCCGTAATGTTCATTGTGCCAAGCCTTAATTTCTGTTTGCAGTGAGGTGAAAGCAGGAAGTTTCTTGTCAAAGTCCAAGTTGATGTCGGCGTGCGACTCTCCATCATTGATGCGATTGCCGAATATGCTACGTGCTGCCCACAGTTCTATTGGGCTGTGAAGGCGTTCATGTGCCTTGGCGTGTAGGTAGAGGCCTCCTGCGATGATGGCTACGCCTACTAGGACAAGGGCAGCGGCGGCCCATCCGGCAAAAGGTACTAGCGTTGTAGCTCCCGCAATGGCAAGTCCTGCTTCAAGAGTGACAGCAGAGCCAATGGCCATGGTTAATCCACCAGCAATTGTGTATCTGCCAGCCGTAGAGTTACCGTTATCGAATTGGCGCAATCCCTTTGACCAATCTGAGATCAGAGAAAATGCAATTGCCGGATATCCGGCTAAACGCGCAAACAGATTGCTACTCAAAAACTTGATAACCCCATTGCCAAAGGCCATACCCGGCGCTGTGGCACTTAATCTCAGCATGACGGCCTTTTGCGTCGCCCGCACGCTGACCAATGTCGCCGCCGCTGCACCAATCACCCCGAAA
>NZ_JAOCDI010000101.1:0-1583 GCF_029840855.1 Pseudomonas sp. GD03862 | reverse complement strand
GCCCAATGGCAAGCTCGACCGCAAGGCCTTGCCTGCCGTGGATGCCGCGCAATCGCAGCGTGCCTATGTGGCGCCGCAGAGTGAACTGGAACAACAGGTCGCGGCGATCTGGGCGCAGGTGCTGCACTTGGAGCAGGTTGGCCTGGGCGACAACTTCTTCGAACTGGGAGGGCATTCGCTGTTGGCTACCCAGGTGTTCTCGCGTCTGCGCGAGCTAGGCATCGACGCACCGCTCAAGACGCTGTTCGAGCAGGCCAGCCTGCAGGGCTTCGTCGCCAGCCTGCCAGCACCGTCGTTGGCGGCGCGGGCTCCGGCCATCCGGCCGACGCCGCGCGATGCGGCGCTGCCGGTGTCCTATGCCCAGCAACGCCAGTGGTTCCTCTGGCAGCTGGAGCCACACAGCAGCGCCTACCACATCCCCATGGTCCTGCGCTTGAAAGGCAGCCTCGATCGTGCGGCGCTGCAACACAGCTTCGATGCGCTGGTCGAGCGTCATGAGGCCCTGCGTACTCGCTTCGTCGAAAGCGACGAGGGCATCGTCCAGGTGATCGAGCGCTCGGCTGCGCTGGTCATCGCCCATGAACGACTGGCGGACGAGGCGACCCTTCAGGCGCGTGTCGCTGAGGAGATCCGCCAGCCGTTCGACCTGGCCCGCGGCCCGCTGCTGCGGGTCCGCCTGCTGGAGCTGGCGGCCGACGACCAGGTGCTGGTGCTGACTCAGCACCATATCGTCTCGGATGCGGCGTCCATGCAGCTGATGGTCGGCGAACTGATCGATGGCTATGCCCGCCACCGCGAGGGCGATGCCGCCCCACTGCCTGCCCTGGCGCTGCAATATGCCGACTACGCCCGTTGGCAGCGTGAATGGATGGAGGCTGGCGAGCGTGAGCGGCAACTGGCCTACTGGGTCGGGCAACTGGGCAGCGAGCAGGATGTGCTGGCCTTGCCGCTGGACCGCCCGCGTCCTGCCGAGCAGAGCTATCGCGGCGCCCAGCTCGACCTGGCCGTGCCGCCGGCGTTGAAGGACGGTCTCGAGGCGTTGGCCCGCCGCCAGGGCGCGACCCTGTTCATGGTGCTGCTGGCGTCGTTCCAGGCCTTGCTGCATCGCTACAGTGGCCAGCGCGACATACGCGTCGGCGTGCCGGTGGCCAACCGCAACCGGGTCGAGACCGAAGGGCTGATCGGCTTCTTCGTCAACACCCAGGTACTGCGTGCCGATATCGATCCACGCCAGCCGTTCGGCGTGCTGCTGCAACAGGTGCGTCAGGCTGCGCTGGGCGCCCAGGCGCACCAGGACCTGCCGTTCGAGCAACTGGTGGATGCGCTGGCACCGACCCGCAGCCTCAGCCACAGCCCGTTGTTCCAGGTGATGTTCAACCACCAGGCCGCCGCGCTCGCGCCGGTACGCGCCGTGCCAGGCTTGGCGGTCCAGGCCATGGCCTGGGACAACGACACCACGCAGTTCGACCTGAGCCTGGACACCTGCGAGACCGATGAAGGGCTGAGCGCTTCGCTGATCTACGCCACTGACCTGTTCGACCAGGCCACCATCGTACGCCTGGGTGAGCATTGGCTGAACCTGC
>NZ_JAOCDI010000100.1:0-1584 GCF_029840855.1 Pseudomonas sp. GD03862 | reverse complement strand
CCGGGCCGTGGTCCATGAAGTGGCGGAGGTATTCCCATACCTCGGCCACATGCTTGACGCCGGGTTCGGTGGGTTCGTTGCTGTCGACCCAGAGGCAGTCTTTTTTGTGGAGGCTACCATCCTTCCTAGGCGGGGCAAAGGCAAGTGCATAGCTAGTGCTGAAGGATGAACCACCGAACTCTGTGCGCTTAAATACCCCTCCCTTGATATTGGTCCAATCGAATGAGATAAGTTTTTTGTTGCGTTGATATAGGATTTTTCCAGTTGCGCGATTGAGGTAGATGTTTGATAGGTTTTTTATGAAGAATATCCTGTAGGCAATGAATGGTGTAAATATTAGTGGTGCAATAACGTATTGTGCGAGTGAGTGAAGGTCCGCTAGCGCGGACTTTCTAAAATCCGCATCTATAATGTCCGGGTAGATATAAGCTGCTAACCCTAATGTCATGGCGGTGTATAATTTTCCCATGAATACGGAGTCGGATACCCATGGGTTCACGAGGGATAAGTGATGTTTGTTTATGGTTGATAGTTGGCTTGAGATGTGTGGAGTGAACTGAGAGCGTGCGGAGGGTGTGAAAATCCATGAAATGGCCATTATCGTCCCTCAAGTTTGAATGTCTGGGAGGAGCCTGCTTGTTCATCTAAACCTAGATTTGGCAGATATTTGATGTTTAGTTTAATGTGGCGGTGGTTTCGAATTTGATTCTTGAAGTGGAGTATCAGTCCACCCCTAATTTCATAGCAGTCTGGTGTGGCTGGTAATATAGATATGCCACTGTTCTCGAGTTGGCTACTAAGGCTGGCTTGCCATTCGCTCTGGCCCAATAGAAATCCCCGTAGGAGGACTGTAAACTCAGCAGTGGGGGGATGCTAGAAACTTGATTGTGTGTGATGGCAGTCCAGTTCGGAGTAGTCCATGTGTTTAAGTCAGTCCATTTGCTGTCCAGATGCCCTAGGTCAAATAGTTTTGTCTCGTTTTTTGAAAGCAGCGAGGGTGAGTAAAATACCTGGTGCCAAGCGTTGATTTCGTCTTTAATGTTGGCGAAAGTTGGAAGTTTCTTGTCGGTATCTAAAATTATGTCTGGTCGGCTTTCGCCATCATTGAGACGGTTCCCAAATATACTTCGACTGGCCCATAGCTCTATAGGGGTGTGAAGGTGTTCGGTGGCTTTCGCATGGAGGTAGATGCCTCCAGCTATGATCGCAGCACCTAATAGGACTACTGCAGCTGCAGCCCATCCTGCAAAAGGGATAAGTGTTGTGGCGCCTGCAATAGCTAATCCACCTTCTAATACCAAGACGGAGCCTATTGCGACCGCGCCCCCGCCATAGAAAGTTAAATCAGAAGCGGCAGTATTACCGTGCATCTTCTGCCTTTGGGATTTTTTATAGTCAGAGGCGAACCCTAGGAAAATAGCCGGGTAGCCGGCCAACCTTGCGAACAAATTACTTCCTAGGAGCTTGATTAGACCGTTACCAAAGGCCATGCCCGGCGCTGTGGCACTTAATCTCAGCATGACGGCCTTTTGCGTTGCCCGTACGCTGACCAACGTTGCCGCCGCTGCACCAATCACCCCGAAC
>NZ_JAOCDI010000010.1:0-144569 GCF_029840855.1 Pseudomonas sp. GD03862 | reverse complement strand
GCGGGCGCGCCCGCTCCCACAGAAGGCTGCGTAAGGCCGGGAATAAAAAAGGGCGACCGAAGTCGCCCTTTGTTTTTATCAGGTGGATCAGCCGCGCTGACGCAGGGCCTCGATGCGGTCTTCCAGCGGTGGGTGGCTCATCAGCAACCCAGCCAGGCCGTGCTTGAGGCCGCCATTGATGCCGAAGGCCTTCATGGTGTCGGGCATGTGCACTGGCAGGCCTTGTTCCACGCGTAGGCGCTGCAGGGCGCCGATCATTGCCGCGGTACCGGCCAGTTGCGCACCGGCTTCGTCGGCGCGGAATTCGCGGCGGCGCGAGAACCACATCACGATCATGCTGGCCAGGATGCCAAGGATCAGCTCGGCAACGATGGTCGCCACATAGTAGGCAATGCCTTGGCCCTCTTCGTTCTTGAAGATGACCTTGTCGACAAAGTTGCCGATGATGCGTGCAAAGAACATCACGAAGGTGTTCACCACGCCCTGCACCAGCGCCAGGGTGACCATGTCGCCGTTGGCAACGTGGCCGATTTCGTGGGCCAGTACCGCGCGCACTTCATCGGGCGAGAAACGCTCCAGCAAGCCCTGGGACACTGCGACCAGCGCGTCGTTGCGGTTCCAGCCGGTGGCGAAGGCGTTGGCCTCGTAAGCCGGGAAGATACCCACCTCAGGCATTTTGATGCCCGCTTCGCGGGACAGCTCTTCGACCGTTTGCAGCAGCCACTGCTCGTGGCGGGTGCGCGGCTGGCTGATGATCTGGGTGCCAGTGGTCATCTTCGCCATCCACTTGGAGATGAACAGCGAGACGAGGGAGCCGGCAAAGCCGAACACGGCGCAGAACACCAGCAGGCTGCTGAGGTTCAGGTCGACCCCGTTGGCGGCCATGAACCCGTTGAAACCGAACAGGCTCAGGGTAATGCTTGCAACCAGCACCACCGCGAGGTTGGTGGCTACAAACAACAGAATGCGCATCATGGTTGTTACGTTCTCCTGACGGATGAGTTGTCGCTTACTGCGGGGTATATAAGGGGCCTGCCGCGCCGATTCAATCGGGGGACTATTTCAAACTGTGTACGGCGGAGTATGGCAGAGGATGGCGTGGGGGCTGTGGGATAGAGCGTTGCAGGATGTAAGAAACATTCGGCTTGGGGGCTGCGTCAAGGCCGCTGGGTGTTTGCCGCAAGTGGTGTGGCGCCTGTGAGATCGAGCGCCGCCCGCGCGGCGCTTCGCGGGTAAACCCGCTCCTACGTTTGTTTCGGGCCAATTATGCCTGTGGGATTTGCGCGCGAACGCCCTGGCGCATGGCGCGATATCGCGTCGTACAAACAAGGCGATCGCGCGCGCCTGGCACAGGATGGACTGGCCCGAAACAAACGTAGGAGCGGGTTTACCCGCGAAGCGCCGCGCGGGCGGCGCTCGATCTGCGCCCCACCACCAACCCCGCGTCGAACCTCTCGTCGCCCCCGTCGCCCCCCGTCGAACCCTACTGCGAATAACCCTTCAGGAAATTGCCGATCCGGCCAATTGCCGCTTCCAGGTCATCCACCCGCGGCAAGGTCACCACGCGGAAGTGGTCCGGCCACGGCCAGTTGAACGCCGTCCCTTGTACGATCAGCAGCTTCTCCGACAGCAGCAGGTCAAGGGCGAACTTCTCGTCGTTGAGGATAGGGCAAACCTTCGGGTCGATCCGCGGGAACGCATACAGCGCGCCCATCGGTTTCACGCAGCTGACACCGGGGATATCGTTGAGCAGTTCGTAGGTGCGGTTGCGCTGCTCCAGCAGGCGGCCCGGCGGCAGCACCAGGTCGTTGATGCTCTGGTAGCCGCCCAACGCGGTCTGGATGGCGTGCTGGGCCGGCACGTTGGCGCACAGGCGCATGTTGGCCAGCATGTCGATGCCTTCGATGTAGCTGTGTGCGTGGTGCTTGGGCCCGGAAATGATCAGCCAGCCAGAGCGGAAGCCCGCCACCCGGTACGACTTGGACAAGCCGTTGAAGGTCAGGCACAGCAGGTCCGGGGCCAGCGAGGCGGTGCTGATGTGCACGGCTTCGTCGTACAGGATCTTGTCGTAGATCTCGTCGGAGAACACCACCAGGTTGTGCTGGCGCGCCAGCTCCAGCATGCCCAGCAGCAGCTCCTTGGAGTAGACGGCGCCGGTTGGGTTGTTCGGGTTGATGATCACCAGCGCCTTGGTGTTCGGGGTGATCTTGGCCTTGATGTCCTCAAGGTCAGGGAACCAGTCGGCCTGCTCGTCGCACAGGTAGTGCACCGGCTTGCCGCCGGCCAGGCTCACGGCGGCAGTCCACAGCGGGTAGTCGGGGGCCGGGATCAGCACTTCGTCGCCGTTGTTGAGCAGCGCCTGCATCGACATGACGATCAGCTCGGACACACCATTACCCAGGTAGATGTCCTCGATGGTGACGCCTTCGATTTCTTTCTGCTGGCAGTACTGCATCACCGCCTTGCGTGCGCTGAACAGGCCTTTGGAGTCGCTGTAGCCCTGTGCGGTTGGCAGGTTGCGGATCACATCCTGAAGGATTTCATCAGGCGCCTCGAAGCCAAACGGCGCCGGGTTGCCGATGTTCAGCTTGAGGATGCGGTGGCCTTCCTCCTCCAGGCGTTTGGCGTGCTTGAGCACTGGGCCGCGAATGTCGTAGCAGACATTGGCGAGCTTGTTCGATTTGCTGAACTGCATGATGGGATCCCGATTGAGAAAACGCGCTACGCCCCGCCGAAAGGTTTGAAAGGGCAGGAAGCGGGTGCCAGACTGAACGCCTGGCACACGAAGCCAACTAATATACGTGCCACCCGCGCCCCGGAAAAGACGGTGTGGGGTGAAATTCAGCCTGCCGAGGTTTCTACATGAAAAAGATCGAAAAAACCCTGGACGAATGGCGGTCGATGCTCGACCCCGAGCAGTACCAGGTCTGCCGCCTCAAGGGCACCGAACGGCCATTCAGCGGCAAGTACAACAGCGAGCGCCGCGACGGCATCTACCACTGCATCTGTTGCGGCCTGCCGCTGTTCGATGCGCAGACCAAGTTCGACGCTGGCTGTGGTTGGCCAAGTTTTTACGCGCCGATCGAGGACAGCGCGATGATCGAGATCCGCGACACATCCCACGGCATGATCCGTACCGAGGTCACCTGCGCCCGTTGCGACGCGCACCTGGGGCATGTGTTCCCTGACGGCCCGCCACCGACCGGTCTGCGCTACTGCATCAACTCGGTGTGCATCGACCTTCGTCCGCGCGACTGACCGGAGCCCGACCATGGCTGCAACGATGCTGAACATTCCCTGCGTGACCCTGGGCGGCGAGCACAAGACGCTCGGCGACTTCCCGGGCAAGGTGCTGTTGGTGGTCAATACCGCCAGCCAGTGCGGTTTTACCCCGCAGTACAAGGGCCTGGAGCAACTGTGGCAGGCCTACCGCGACCGTGGCCTGGTGGTACTGGGCTTTCCGTGCAACCAGTTCGGCAAGCAGGAACCTGGCGATGCGCGGGAAATTGCGCAGTTCTGCGAGCGTAATTTCGGCGTGAGTTTTCCGCTGTTTCGCAAGGTCGAGGTCAACGGCCCGGGCGCTCACCCTCTGTTCGTCGAACTCAAGCAGCGCGCGCCGGGTATTTTGGGTAGCCAGAAGATCAAGTGGAACTTCACCAAGTTTCTGGTCGACCCGGCCAGTGGCCAGGTCAAGCGCTATGCCCCCACCACCAAGCCACAGGCCCTGGAGGCGGACATCGAGCGTTTGCTCAGCCGCTGAAGGGCACCCAATGGTCGACCAGGGCCAGTAGCTCTTCGCGGCGGAATGGCTTGGCCAGGTAGTCGTTCATGCCCGCCGCCCGGCAGCGTTCGCGCTCTTCGGGCATGGCGTTGGCGGTGAGGGCGACGATGGGCAACTCGGGCCAGCGGCCGCTTTGGCGGATACGCCGGCTGGCCTCGTAGCCGTCCATCACCGGCATGTTGCAGTCCATCAGCACCAGGTCGAATTCCTCACGCGCCAGCAGCTCAAGGGCCTCCGCCCCCTGGGTGGCCAGTTGCACCTGGCAGCCGAGCTTGGCCAGCATGCCCTTGGCCACCAGCTGGTTCACCGGGTTGTCCTCTACCAGCAGAATCCTCGCACGGCCTTGTTCCTGGGTAATGGCCGGGATGGCCAGCGGGTGTTCGGGCTCATGGCCTTGCAAGGTGCGGCGCAGGGTCTGGTACAGGGCGTTGCGTGCCAATGGTCGGGCCAACTGGTGCAGCGGGGCCAAAGCCAGGGACTGCTCGTTGGGCAGGAAGTTGCCGTAGGCAGTCACCAGCAGAATCGGGGTTTTCAATGCCGGGCGCAGTTCGAACAGGTGCTCGACGTCGTCGGTGATCAACAGGTCGATCACTGCCGCATCCAGCGTGGTGCAACTGTCATGGCGCTGGTAGGTCAGGCCCCAGGCGGGCAACAAGTGCTGCAACAGTTCATTGAGCCCGCTGCCGGCTGCGCTCAGTGCGGCCACGCGGCCATGCAAGGGCACTGGCGGGATGGCTTCGGTGTGCACGGTCAGTGGCAACTCGGCGGTAAAACAGCTGCCAAAGCCCGGCTCGGAGCGAATGTGCAGGTGGCCCTGCATGGCCTTGCACAGGTTGCGCGTCAGCGCCAGGCCCAGGCCGGTGCCACCGTACTGGCGGGTGATGCCGGCGCCGGCCTGGGTGAAAGGCTGGAAGATGCGCGCCTGGGCGTCTTCGGGGATGCCGATGCCGGTATCCCGTACCTCCAGACGCACACCACCGACAATGGCCGCCAGGCGCACGTCGACGCGGCCGAAGCGGGTGAACTTCAGCGCGTTGGACAGCAGGTTGCTGACGATCTGCCGCACACGCGTGGGGTCGCCGAGCACGCTGCTGGGGAAGTCGCTGGCGATCAGGCAGGTCAGCTCCACGCTTTGCGCGGTGTTCTGCGACAGCAGGTTGGCGGTGTCTTCCACCATCGAGCCCATGTCGAACGCAATGCGTTCCAGCTCAAGCTGGCCGGCATCGAACTTGGACAAGTCGAGAATATCGTTCAGCAGCTCTACCAGCACCTTGCCCGAGTCATGGGCGATAGCCAGTTGCTGGCGTTGCTCGCTGGGCAGCGGGTTGTCCAGCGCCAGGGCGATCATGCCGAGCATGCCGTTGAGCGGGGTGCGGATTTCGTGGCTCATGTTGGCCAGGAAGGCGGCGCGTGCCTGGGCCATGTCCAGCGCTCGGCTGCGGGCTTGTTCCAGCTCCTGGTTGGACAGGCTCAGGCTGCTGTTGCTGGCCTTGAGCTCGTTGGTGCGCGCCGACACGATGTCTTCCAGCTCGTTCAGGTACTGGGTCAGGCGGTTTTCCGCGGTGCGCCGCTGTTCGATCTCGGTGGCCATGCTGACGAACTGCTGGTTGGCGACCTTCACCAGCACGCCGATTTCGTCATGCTCGTGTCCGTGTGGGCATTCCAGGCGCGTTTGCCGGGGTTTGCGCGGGTCGCTGCCGCTGAGTGCGCCAATCACCGTCACCAGCGGCTTGGTCAGCATCATGTAGAACAGCGCCAGCAGGAGGCCGGTGAGCACCAGGCTGCGGGCAAAACCATTGAGCAGGGTGATGCCAGCACGGTCGAGAAAGCGGCTGCCGAAGGCGAAGGTGTCGATGTCCAGGTGCAGGGTGCCCAGGTATTGCTCCGGCATGTGGGTCAGGTACAGGCGCTCCTTGAACTGGCGTTGCTCGCCGAACAGGAAGTCGCTGAGTGGCCGGTAGCGGTCCTGCAGCCTGGGCCGCTCGACATCGGCCAGTACCGTTTCGTTGTTGTCGATCAGCCGTGCGCGGATGACGGCCGGCGACTGCAGCAGGCCGCGGGTCAGCTCCAGCGCCAGTTCCGAGTCGATGTTGTAGGCGATGCGCGAGGCCGGGTTGTGGCTGATTTGCAGCAACGCGTTCACTTCACGGTTGATGGACGCGTCTTCGCTGGCATAATCGATGCCGATCTGGATGAGACTGAGCAATGTTCCCAGGATGAAGCCGACCAGGACTGTCAACCGGGCTTGCTTGTATGACAGGCGATTGGTGAACTTGATATCCATGAGTCCCGAGCCGGTTTCCCGTTCCTTGCGCTGCGCAAGCATAGCCGAATAGCCCCGGCTGCTGGTGGGTCTGTCTGTTCATTTCAGTTGATCGCCAAGCGGGGGTCGCTTGGCGCCCCTTCGCGGGCTTGCCCGCTCCCACAGGTACAGCTTAGCCCCAGGCTGCAAGCCCTGTGGGAGCGGGCAAGCCCGCGAAGGGGCGCGCAGCGGCCCCCAAAAAACTGAAATTGTTAGGAGTCGTCATGGACGCTCGCTTGATCGCTTTTCTGGACCGCGCCGAATCGGTACTGGCGCGCCTTGAACCCCTGTTGCCGGCACAACGCCCGCGCATCGACTGGGGCACCACACTGGCCGCGCGCTGGCAGCGTGATGGCCGCAGCGGCTACCTGCTGCCGCTGGACGTCAGCCTGGACATCCGCCTGACCGACCTGATCGGCGTCGACAAACAGCGCGACCAGCTGGGCCGCAACACCCACCAGTTCATCAACGGCCTGCCGGCCAACCACGCGTTGCTGTGGGGCTCGCGTGGTACCGGCAAGTCGTCGCTGGTACGTGCCCTGCTGGCCGAGCACGCCAGCGCCGGCCTGCGCCTGATCGAAATCGAACGTGACCACCTGGCCGACCTGCCGCGGGTGGTCGAGCAACTGCAGAAGCTCCCGCAACGCTTCATCCTGTTCTGCGACGATCTGTCGTTCGAAGCCGGGGAGGGCGACTACCGGGTGCTCAAGAGCGTGCTCGACGGCTCGCTGGAGCAGGCCCCGGACAATGTGCTGCTGTACGCCACCTCCAACCGCCGCCACCTGGTGCCCGAGAAGGAGAGCGACAACGAGAACTGGAAGCGTGTCGACGGCGAGCTGCACCCCAGCGAAGCGGTGGAGGACAAGATTGCCCTGTCTGACCGTTTTGGCCTGTGGCTGTCGTTCTACCCGTTCACCCAGGACCATTTCCTGAACGTTGTGGAGCACTGGATTGGCCAGTTGGCACAACCTGCGGGCCTTGTGTGGCAGCGTACCGAAGAACTCGACATCCTCGCCGTGCGCTGGGCCACCGGCCGCGGCAACCGTAATGGCCGTTGTGCCTATCAGTTCGCCCGCTACTGGGTCGGGCTGCAATTGCTGGAGCAAAAGTAAATGATCGACCTCAATGCCAGTGGCGCCGGCCTCGACGGCTATAACCTGCTGGCGGCGCAAGTGCAGGCGCTGTTCGCCGACGAGCGTGACTTCATCGCCAACGCCGCGCAGTTTTCCGCGTTTCTGTATAACCAGGTGGACGACCTGAACTGGGCGGGGTTCTACCTCAACCGCAACGAAGAGCTGGTGCTGGGCCCGTTCCAGGGCCAGGTGGCGTGTGTGCGTATTCCGTTCAGTAAAGGTGTGTGCGGGGCTGCGGCGGCAACGCGGCAGACCCAGCGGGTCGAGGATGTTCATGCATTCCCGGGCCACATTGCCTGTGACAGTGCCTCCAACAGTGAGCTGGTGATCCCGTTGGTGAAGGACGGCAGGTTGATTGGCGTGCTGGACCTGGACAGCCCGACGGTCGGGCGGTTCAGCGAGGCGGACCAAGTGGGGCTGGAGCGTTTGGCAGCGATCTTTCTGATGTTGACTGACTGCTGATCGATGTTGCCTGTGCCGGCCTCTTCGCTTGTAGGAGCGGGTTTACCCGCGAATACGGGGGGCGGCGGCAACGGTGAATGACCAGGGATATTTGTCAGCGGGCCCGGCCCTTTCGCGGGTAAACCCGCTCCTACATCGGCCTGCGCCCAACACCCGATGTGGGTACCCCGCCGTGTAGGAGCGGGTTTACCCGCGAAGAGGCCGGTACAGGTTAACCAATCAATCGTAGATCACCTTCTTCTTCCAGGTTTCTTCCTCATCGGTCTTGAGCCCATCGGTCAATTCGTTGTGCTCGTCCTCCGCCGGTGCCATGCGGTCCAGCACCTGGGCATTGGCCCGGGCCAACAGTTTCTCAAGATACGTCAGCTGCTCTTCATACACCTTCGGCTCCGGCTGCTTGCGCAAATACTGCACGCCGCGCTCGAAGGCCAGGCGCGCCTGGCCGGGTTGGCCTTTTTGCAGGGCCTGTTGGCCGAGGTTGTTGAAGAACTCTATATGCAGCAGCACCAGGATATGGCGGATTTCCTTGACCCAATGCTTGGCCTCGACGGCGGGCAAGAAGCCCTCATGGGCAGCGCGGGTCACCTGGTTGTGCAGCGCCTCCAGCAAGAAGCGTACGTCCTTGGCCTTGATCTCGGTGTGGATCGGGTTAGGTGGGTTGTTGACCGGGATCTTGTCACCCAGGGCAATCAGCCCTTCCAGTTCGGCGATGCGCGCCTTGAATTCGGCATTGCGCTTGTCCACCGCCAGCAGGCGCTGGTTGAGGTTCAGCTCCAGGCGGGTCAGCAGCAACTTGAGGGCCGGGGTCATGAACTGGCCGGGGAACGTCTCGGTGATCTCGCCACAGCGGCGCAGGCGGTCGGCGAGCTCGATCTTCATCCGGGCGCGCTCAAGCTTGCCATTCTCGACCACATTGTTGAGGTAGCCGATCACGATCAGCAACGCGATGCCCGCCACGATGAGCAGGGTGATCAGAAGTGGTGTCACCGTTAATGCCTCATGAATAGGTTTGCATGATTGAGTGTAGGAGCGAGCGTGCTCGCGAGAGGCCCTGACAGCCATTCTCTTTTTCTATCGGCAAACTGTGCCATGACTGGATGCTGGCACATTAATGCTGACTTGACGCCAGAAAATCAACGCCAAACCCCAGCAGGCTTGCCAAAACAGCGCTGGGTGTACCCGGAAGTCATTGATTTAAATAAATTTCTACAAAGGGGTTGACGCCTTCCCGAACCATCCATAGAATGCGCGCCACTTGCAGCGTAAAGCACACAGCGAAACGCGGCAGGGAGTGAAAGCAGGCAGTAATGCCAGCAGCGTGTCCCCTTCGTCTAGTGGCCTAGGACACCGCCCTTTCACGGCGGTAACAGGGGTTCGAGTCCCCTAGGGGACGCCAATGCGGGAATAGCTCAGTTGGTAGAGCACGACCTTGCCAAGGTCGGGGTCGCGAGTTCGAGTCTCGTTTCCCGCTCCAGTTTCTCCGGCACTGCGTAACGGCGGGGCAGGAAAAGAAAATCCAGGCTGAATCGTGAGGTTCATGTTCTGGTGCACTGAAAAGTGTTGTGTGTCCCCTTCGTCTAGTGGCCTAGGACACCGCCCTTTCACGGCGGTAACAGGGGTTCGAGTCCCCTAGGGGACGCCAAATGCGGGAATAGCTCAGTTGGTAGAGCACGACCTTGCCAAGGTCGGGGTCGCGAGTTCGAGTCTCGTTTCCCGCTCCAGTTTAAATACTGTGGCGTCTATGCGGTGCAGTGGTGGTGAAGGCTGTAAAGGCGCTTCACGCCGAACGTGGTAAAGCTTCAAATTGCGGGAATAGCTCAGTTGGTAGAGCACGACCTTGCCAAGGTCGGGGTCGCGAGTTCGAGTCTCGTTTCCCGCTCCAAATCAAGATCTACAGAGTCGCATAAGATTCTGTAAGTCCTCGAAAAAAGACGCTTCGGCGTCTTTTTTCGTTTCAGCGCAGTTTGCCTGAATCCATCATCAGCCTTGAAATTCAAAGTGCCACTGCTAGGCGCCCTTCGCACAGACGAACAGTGCAAAGCCTGCGGGGGCTATGAGGGCGTGGTTCCTTGTCGAAGCCGGTTTCCTTGAGCAGCCAAGGGAGTGGTTTTGTCAATCCACCAGTTTCACGGGTACGTGAGGGAACGGGATCCAGGTGAGTTTGTTGTCCACGCTGAAATAGCACAGGATGTCGATCTGAAGAGAGACCGTGAACACGCCCAGCGCTGCCGGGGTTACCGAACCTACCGTCATGATCCCTGTTGCCGACGTTACCGGGGTCGCGTCTGTGACCACGACAGGAGCGTCGCCTCCATCGTTACGCTTGCCGGTGATGTGCAGCCTGACGAACTGACTGGTATCCCTGAGTGGCCAGATGTTGAGGGTAAAGGTGGCTTGGTCTCCCATCCCACTCAGGCTCAGCTCACCACTCTGGATCGCCTCACACTGAGGCGCGGGCAGATTGTTGGGGGCTCGTACCGTCAGCGTGTGAAGCCCGGATGTATGAGTTGTGCCGCGACGGGTTACCGTGTAATACAGCGCAAGGCTACTGCCCATACGGGCCGCAACGTTGGTTCTGGGGATGGGGCAGGCGATGTTGCCGGTAGCCACCTCGACGGGGGCGTCATAGGCGCCGTGTTCCCCCGGGTTTGCCCAGTGTACCCTCACGCTGTCAGTGGGCTCGAAGGGGTTACCTGCTTTGATGATGACGGTTGCGCCATTCGAGGCCCGAAGCGGGTCCAGCGTGCTGCTGCTGCCCGTACTGCCCGTTTCCTCTAGGTAGGGTGTGGAGAAGTTCACGGGTAACGGAGTGGGTTTGGCGTCCAGCAGCACAATTTGCGACTGTAGTTCTGGCGTGCCCACATAATCCTGAACCGTGTACCGCGCATAGCGTAGGCCGTCAGCCATATCACGGATGTGCTTGCCTGGAATGATCACCTTCAGCGGTTTGTTGATGTCTCCCTGTGTTACGGACCTGCTCCCTGCCTGGTGCATGCCGGAGGGGGACGTGGACCAATACCAGGTCAGCACATCACCCGCACGGATACCTGAATAAAGGGGCACAGTGGCCTCCAGTTCTTCATTGTGCTCCACCAGATAGGCGTCGGTGACACCGTTTTGGACCACCTCAGGGTCGAACACCAGCATGTTGTCCGTCGGAAGTTGAGGGGGCGTTCGGTCGATGGTGATGTGAAAGGGTAGTGAAGACGAATGGTTGCCGTTGTAGAGCTTTACATCATGAAACAGGGTATGTCTCCCCTCGCTGAGCAACAGGTGTTGCGGTACATGGAGGAACAGGTCGTCCTCGGGCACCGGCGCTGTCCATGACTTTTGAGCGACTGCTGTATCGTCCCAGTACAGCGTCAGCGTTTCCTCACCCATTGCGGGATCGGAGTTCTTCCACATCTTGAACCTGACCTCAAGCGGCTGATGGGTTGCGCTGAAGCGCAGCAAGTGGGTTTCGCCACCCTCAAGGTCTGGTAGCAGCGCCGCGATCTCGGGTGGATCGAGTGGGTCTGCCTGAGTGGTCCGCCCCTTGAGCGAGGACCAGAGTGAACGGATCAGGGTAATCAATGGCATGGCTTGGTCTCCTGTCAAGGACAAGCATTGAGTGCTGATTTGTGCCCTGCGTGCGCCGGACGGCGCCGCAGGGTGCTGCAATCACCAGTTGTAACGGACGCCCACGCTCACCCCCCAAGGCTGTTCGAGCTGCTCGCCGTTGGCATAGTCGAACTCCGCATGTACCTGCCATTGCTGGTCCCAGGCTGCCACTACACCGGCGCCCAGTTCGGCGCGCGAGCCCGCCAGGTCATTGTCGAGGCTGTTGCCGTTCACCTTCACGCGGTTGTTGTTGACGAACTCGTGAGCTGCGGCAACCCGTACATAAGGCTGAATCATGCGGCCCTGGCCGTAGTCGAAGGTGCGCCCGGCAGTTGTACCCAGCTTGCCCTGCAGCGAGCGGGTGTCTTCACCGCTGGCCTGCAAGCCATTGGACAGGTGATACGACTGACCTTCGATGGTCATGGCTGCCAGTTGGGCATAAGGCTCGATGAAGTAACCATCCTCCAGCTTGATATGCCGACCGGCCTCCAGTGACACCCCGATGCCGTGATTGCTGTAGTCGCCTTTGGTCTTGCTGCCATCACTCAACTGCACATCGGCCCGGTTCTGGTAGCGGTTGACTTTTACAACGCCATCGAAGTAGTAGCCGTTTTGCGAGTCGAGCCAAGTGGTGTAGGCCCCCATGTGGTAGCTGTCGACCTTGCCCGAGCTGCCGCCCTGCAAGTTGAGGTCTGAGTTGCTGTAGCCCGCTGTGACCCCGACCAGCCAGTTGCCATCGCCGATTGGCAGGCGACCGTCGGCACCGAACGACAGCCCTTGTTGCTGCTGCTTGTAGCCGAAGCCGGAGGTAGAAGCGTTGAACTGGTTGCCATAGCTGCGCATCCAGCCACCCGCTGCGCCGTCGTTACGGCGTACCTCACCCATGCGGCTGCGCAAGGTGGTAAGTTCGCCATACCAGACGGTAGGGGCGGTATTGGCCAGTGCCAGGATGGTCTTGGTGCCATTGCTGAGCGAGCGCATCGAGGCGTCCAGGTACCAGTCATTGCCGCGCTGGGTCAGGCCATAGGCGAAGGTGCCCAGGTCAACCGGGCCGCCCGCCAGCGAGAAGCTCGCATCGCCTGCGGCGGTATGCACCAGATGCAGTTCGGTGTCGGCCAGCGGGTCTTTGCCTGTGCTGGTCACGCGGATCTCATGGTTGCCGGTGGCGGTACCCGTCACCTCGAGCAGGTCGCTTTTGCCGTCGGCAAAGTCGGCGTTCATGATGAAGGTGCCGCTACCTTCCAGGTTGGCCACCTGCAAGGTGTAGAACTCGCCATCATCACCAAACGCCACTGCACCGCCGTCCAGGGCCAGGTCCTTGAGCTGTGCGTCGCCAGTCATGGTCCATTGGCCACCGCTGTTCAAGGCCAGCCGGTCAAGGTTTTCCAGGCGGCCTTTGAGGGTTGCCTGGTTGGCCAAGGTCAGCTTGCCGCTGCCGCCTTCGGCGACGACGATATCGCCCTCCAGGGCGCTGGCGCTGACCAGGATATCGGCGGTGCCGACGGCGCCGACTTCCACCAGTGTGCCATTACCGGCCTTGAGGGTGGAGCCGTTCAATACCTCGATCCTGGCACTCGCCGGTGCGTTCCCCGCCGTAGCGACGGCAATTGCAGAACCGTTCAGGCCCTCTACGTGGCTGGCATCCAGTACCACTGTGCTGGTTCCGGCGGGCTGGCCGCTGTCGCCACGCACGCGGAGGCCATCCTGGTCGCCGACGATGCGGCTGCCTGCAGTGGCCTGCAGGTTGCCATCGAACAGGTTGATCCCGGCACTGTTGGTGTTGGTGCCAGTGACTTGGCTGCCTGACAGCGTCAGCAGGCTATTGTTGATGACCGCGCCCACCGCGCCGCCGCTGATGGTGCTGTCAAGCGCGTCAACCCGTGCGCCGCTGCCTATGGACAGGCCCTGGAAGGCAGATGTCACGCGGCTGTTGCTGATAGTGGCTCCGGCCGCGCTGATGCGCAGGCCTGCGGCGTTGCCAGTGGCGTTTACCTGGCTACCATTGAGCACCAGCCTTGAGCCCTCCTGCACCCTGATGTCACGGGTAATGGCGCCGTTGGCCGTGAGGGTGGCGCCATCCATTACCGTGTAGTTGTCAAGTGCTGCGCTGCCATCGATCGTTGTGTCATTCTTGATCAGTGTCTGGGCCCAGCTGTCCGGGCTGAGCAGGAGCGCAGGGGCGAATGTGGCTGCGCGCAGAACCTGGCGTAGGGGCAAGGGGGAGAATGCTGACATGCGAATACCTGTGTCTTGTCCAAGTCGGAACCGGCCAGCGCCTGTTGCAGGCTGGCCATTGGTGCCGAAGTCTATGGATTTAGCGGACATTTCCTGTAGGAAAAGCCTGATTAAGCTCGCGGCTTTTCCTATCTATGAGCGCGGGCTACCTTGCCAGCCCGTCCATGGGCGCCCCGTTCATGGAATCGCACAGGTGCCTGATCCTGTGCCCAGGCTGACCACAGCTTCGGCTGTTTTCGATGTGACGGTTTCTCCCCCGTGCTGGAAGCTGTACTGGACGCGGCCGCGACCATCCGCGCCATGACCAGTGGGGTCATAGATACTGAGGATGTGGGGACTGTAGGGTTTGACTTCCCAATAAAAGCCCGCGGCCGCTTCTGCTGCGCTGATTGTGCGGGCCTCGGTCAGTCTGGCTGCCGGAATCTCATTATCCCCGGTGTAGCCACCCCATCCAGTCCATGTCAGGGTTACCTCACCGCCATTGGGCAGGTACTGGTTCAGTGGTGGCACGAACACCTTGAACGCAGGGTCGCCAGTTGGGTTCAGGGGGTCTTCCCAAAGGGATTCACAGTTGAGGAATCTATTATTGTACAGACGTTGAAACTCGGGAGCGTCCGGCTCGATGACAACGGCATTGGCATTGACCACAGCAGTAGGCGAGTTTTGCTCGTTACCTGCCCCGGTCGCTTTGCGGATGGTGTAGTGCACCGGTAGCGTGGGGTTATTGCTGGCATTAAGTATGTAGGTCCAGGGAAGCGGTCGCTCGATATCTGCAGGGTCGCTTAAATCGACATCGTACCTGGCCTCGGTGACCAGCGTGCCGGCCCAATAGAATTCCATGATGTCAGTATCTTTGGCATCGTCATGACGTTTGACCTTGAATGTGGCCTCCTCGCCGGTATCACTCCGATCCAGCACGTTTTCCTGTTGAGAGTTCTTGCCCCAGACCGCAGGGGCGTCGAGTTTGCTGTTGATGGGGTCTGGCCAAGTGGGGTCGGGGTCGGGGCGGTCGGGGCCTGCGACAGAGAAATCAACCTTCAGCGTGGTGCTTTCCGGGCCATAGGGAACGCCATGGCGCAGTACACGATAACTGACGTCGGTCTCTAGTTCGGTATCTGCGGCACCATAGGCTTCACGCAGGCGATCGTGGGGGACACTGATGGAAAGCGGCGGCTCACGCGAGCCAATTTCTTCGGTGAAGGGCTTGGACGTGCCCCAGGTGACCTCGACAATGTCGCTTCTCCGGTAGTTGGTATAGTCGACTTCAACCGTGATGCCTGCCTGCGCATCGGCCAGGTCGATCAGGCCATCACCTTGGGCGAGGGGTACTACTGGCGCTTGCAGCGCGGTGGGTAATGACCCAAGGTTTACATAAACCTCCGCGATCTTGGAGATGCGGCTGCGGTTGGTGGCTTTATCCAACAGGATATAAACAATGTAGAAGTGACCGTCACTCAGCCTTTCTATGTCGGCCTTGGTTATTAGTAGTTCCCGGTTCGCGGGTAGTGGGCCATAACCAATGGCGGGTGGTATTTGCCCCTCAACCGGAACGGTGTCAGAGTAATAAAGTGCGTAAGTATCCTTTACGTCCTGGTCAGTATAAGGCGGTAATGTTACTGTCAGGCCGGTTGGGTTGGTGCCGAAAAAAGCGTCTGTTACCACGTTTCCATTGAGTGCCGCTGCTTCAGGTTCAACAGCATCCCACGGCGGTGTTTTATCGAATATTAGATCGATTGCAGGAGAGTATTCTGGCGTAGGCGTATTGTACCTGTCGATTCTATAGCGCAGTTGGCGCTTGCCGTCATGGGGGTAATCAGCTTTGGGTATCTGCAGCGTCGTAGGAAATACACTGTCCTTATCGTATTGGGCGCTGGCGCCAACTTCCAGAAAGTCACCGACACCCTGCCCGTCAACGATAGCCATTTCCAGTTGCAATGTGTCCTTGTCACCCAGGATTGGGTCGGGCAGGTTTAGCCATTCCTGTATGACCACATCAAGGTCCGCATCGAGGACGTCCTTGTTCAAGGTCCCGTCCGCTGGGTCGACTATCCCTTGAGCTTCAGGGGGCGCCAGGGCATCTACCCGCTGCGCCGCCAACCTGGCAACACGCTGCTTTTGATAGTCAAGACGTGCCTTTGCTGCAAGTAGACGTGCCGAGTCATTACTCATGCGAAGTGCTCCCATACACATCACGATAAGGAGGGGCCGGGTTGGCCTGCTACCGGTTGTTGGTGAGAGAAGGCTAGCGTGGAGTGGAAGTTGTGGATACTGGTAAAAATGCTAGGTGGGGCGATAAGTAAAAATAAGAAAATAAAAAGCCAGCCCAGTTTAAGCTGCAACCCAGGAACCGGGTTGCAGGCACTTGCTGAGCGGGCTTTTTAGGTGGCATCAACTAGTGGTTTGAGAATGAGCTGTTTCAGCTTTAATCAAACATGAGTTGATTGTATCGTTCAGTTAATAGGGAGTGTTTACGTGAAAACGTTGGGATTCCGGGATTCTTGACATCCAGTGCCTATACAAAAAACCCCCTTCTTTAAAACCGCCGCTAGTTGCACCAGCGGCTTTGTCCATGTTGCTAGCTGCATTCTGCACAATACCCGTTGGCACTAAATTATTCGCGTTGCTGCCAGAGAAAGCCAACTTGCCCACGGAGAGTGCTACTTTGCCAGCTGCTACAGTGGCAGTTGTTATACCCAGAATCATTGCCGCCGTTCCCGCCGCCTCATCGTTGTTGATGACTGAAACTGCCTGCGCTACGGTACCGCCAAGGGACAGCCCTGCAAAGAGGGTGTTCGTGAGCGCTGCTTTAATGGTGGTAGCTGCAACCTTGACCAATAATTTTTGCAGGAAACCGGCGGTACCTGCTCTGACGGCCAGGGTAGCAGCGCTCATCCCGGCTTTCGCGGCAGCGCCGAGTGCCCCTACCGCAGCCAGTGACGCACCTGCGGTAAAAACTGCTGCAACAGTAAGCGCTACCCCAAGGCCCAACATGATCCAGTTCAATGTGCCGCCACCAGGCTTCCTGCGCCCCAGCCAGTTCGGGTCATCTTCGTCAGGGCGCCGCGGTCTGCCACCGTCGCCCGTTGCAGTCAAGCCGCTGGGGTCGCGCAAGGCAATCGGGTTGTTCAGGCAGTAGGTATAGGGGTTCAGTTCACCGGTGTCGAACACGCTGCGCGGATCGGGGCTGTTGAAGCGCCTAAGCCCCGGATTATAGGCGCGCACGCCCCGCCCCAGCAGGTACCAGTCACTGCCTTCATCCAGTGCCTCACCGTTGAAGCCCAAGTTGCTGTGGACAGGCACCGTGACGTGCCGCTGACCGTAGGCGCTATAGCGTATGTCGCGAACCGCGCCAGCTTCGCATTCGGCGATGACACTGTGGCTGGAATCGGTTTGCAGCAACAACGTTCTGGCGGGGGCATCGCTTTGCTGGGCCAGTGGTATATCGGCATGGAAGCTAAATCGTGTGTAGTTGCCGTCCTGGATGGCCAGACTCAGCCGGTTCTCGTCGAACCACAGTTGCCTTGGCGAGCCACTGGCTGCCTGGCTGGTCAGTAGTTGCCCTTCACCGTCGTATTGATATTGGCTTTGGCCTCTGATTTGCAACAACTGGCTTTCTTCGTCGTACTCCAGCACGCGGCCATGCTGGTCGACCGTCAGGTTACCATTGGCATCATGGGAGAATGTGAAGGTTTCTGGCGTACTGCCGCTCGTGGAGAGCGTCAACGATTTCAGCAGGAAACGGTCGTCTTTGTTGTATTCATACGTCGCAATCTCACTGGTGCCGTCATCAAAGCGGGTGATGCAAACACGAATATTGTCAATGCTGTCGTAATCGAATGCCTGTTGGCGGGGCGTGCGGCCTGCCTCGTCTTTGGGGATCTCGCGGCCGCTGTATTCGACCGTGCTCAGTCGCCCCAGCCGGTCGTAGCGGAATGCTTCCTCGAGCACAACATCATCAGGCCCGGGCCCGTCGCGCAATACGCGGCTTTCGAGCAAATTGTCCTTGCCCCACACCTGAGTCAACGTAGGCAAAGGCCTTGTGTCTAGCTGCTGGGTGCGCTTGATTTCACGCCCGTGGTCGTCGTACTCAAGAGATGTGGTCAGTGTGCTGTTGCTAACTGTGTCGGTGCTGGTTAGGGATATCAGTCTGCCCAGGCCGTTGTAGCCGAAGGATGCCAGCAGGTTGCCTTGGCGTGTTGCCGTGATGAGCCCTTTCTCGTCGTATTCATGGACGGCAGTCATGCCCCCGGCATCTTTGCTCGATGTCAGGCGGTTGTGGAAGGTGCTGACATACTCGGCCGTGCGCGGCACATCGCCTGCCGTTTCGAGGGTTTCGCCGGTCAACTGATCATGCGCATTGTAGTGATAGACCCGTTTGCCGTTGGCACCGCGCGACTCCTTCATCCTGGCTGTGATCGGGTCATAAATGTACTCGTCGCCTTTTTCGTCAGCATTCACGCGCATTTGGGTAGGAAAAGGGGAGAGCGCCAGGTCGTACTCGTAGCTGATGGTATCGCGTGCGCCGGTGATCATGGCCGCTGGTTTCGATTGGCCGGGTTTGTACCGCAACTCCTCGGTGCGCTTGCCAATGGTGCGCGAAGTCACCTTGCCTACCCCGTTATAGCACTGGCTGCCCACCTCGAAGGGAGGGTCGGACTCGCGGTTGGAAAAGGCGGTGATACTGGTCGACCATTCGGCGTCCGTGTGGTGGGCATAACGATGCTCGATACGCGTTTCGGTTGGCCGCGTGCTGGCACTCAAGCGGCCGAACGGGTCGTATTCGAATGTTGTCTCATACTGGCGTTCATCAATTTTGCTCACGCATCGGCCAAGGCCGTCGTAGTGCATCACCTGTTCCGCCTCGATCATATCGTCAGGGCTCAGGCGTTCTATCCGTACCTCCTTCTCGAACGCATTGCTCCAGGTCCTGACCTTCTCGCTTTTCTCCGTTTGCTGCGCCACCTGCAACCATGTGGTCTTGCACACGTTCCTGTTTTGATCTTCCACGGTGGGGTCGAAAAGCGTGTGTTCCTGAACGTTGTCGTGGCGGATCACCACACTGCGCCCTTCCCAGTTGTCGTACAGGTATCGCTGGGCCAGGAACGGCACGTCGGCAGGGAAGGGTTTGCCCTCCAGCCAGTCGTACTGCCTGTCTTCAATTTCGCGTCCCCAGGCGTCGTGCACCAGTTCCTGGACCTGGAACAAAGCGTTGGGCCTTGTCGGGTCTATATGGCTCGCCAGCACCTGGTGCACGCGGCCCAAACCATCGAACCGCGTTTCAGTGATCACGGATGTAGGTGAGGTATAGCGCTGGCTCGCCTGCTCACCCTCTTCGGCACAAAGCGCATACTCATTACTGCGCACGGCTTCGCTGGCGCCACCCCCTGCCACGACTTCAAAGATCTTGCGGTGCAGTTTGTCGGTGACGATGCGTCTCTCTACCCTGTCCTCGTCGGTGCTCAGCACCAGTTCGCCCGAGAACAGTGAGTGCCCTTCGCTGGTCTGCATGCTGGCCTGGTCATGCCCCACGGTGTCATGCACCGTTTTCAGCACGGTAATTGGAGCCAAATCATGCAAACGCTCGTCGCGCATCTTGTCCCAATCGAGCGTCTCGAACTGGTAGGCATAGTCAACAGTGCTTTCCAGCATTTCAGGCTGGCCCGGCTCGCCAAAGGCGGGGTTCGGGAAGCCCGTGGTGCGTTTTTGCAGGCGACCATGTTGCAATGGCTCTGCCTGTTGCACTTCTTCATTTTCCTGCTCGTGATAGTCATAGGCCGTGACTTTCAGTGTGCGATCGTTGAGGCTCAGTGTTTCGCTATGAAGGGCACACCAGCTTTCCTGCCCGGTCGCTTCGCTGCTGCTGGCCAGTACTTTGATTTGATTGTACGTATGCGTCGTGACCAGTGTTGGGGCGTTTCCACCGTGCCCAGCCGCCGGTGTCACGGTTTTCGTGTGTAGGTCGCACACAAAGTTTTCAGCATTGCCTGGGTAACCCGCATCCCCATTCCGGTACCAACGGTTTGTCTCGACAACGCCGGTTGCTGCTTGCTGCATCAACACATTTCCGTAATCGTCGTACTCGGCCCTGATGGTTTCCACGCGTTGACGGCCGCTATCGCGCAGCCGCCAACGGGTTTCGATCTTGATCGGGTACTGACAGGCGTTCACTTGCTCCTCGAAGCGCCCGGGCTTCAGGTTATACGTCGTAATTTTCTCTTCAATGAAATTGCCGATGACTTCAGTGTTGTCGGCGTTCAGCTTGGTGCCTCGATACACAGCTTCACGGGTGTTCAGGTGAAACTTGTTGAACTCTCGGACGGTGCTGCGTACGGGCCTTTCATCCACCCAGAGTGTCTCTGTGGTGGCATAGTCATAGTCGATATCCTTGCGGAACAGGTTGTCCAGGCCATCGTCTATCCACTCCAGTGGTGCATTGCCACCCAGGAAGTTGTGACCGTTGCTGGAATAGGTGTAACGCGTGTCGATCGGGGGTTGCTTATTGCCTGGGTGCTGCACATGCCGGGTTACTCGAGGCAGCGGGTCCAGGCCCGAACCGATCGGGAACTCGTGGCCGTAATCATCGTATTTCAGTTCTTCGAAACCGCCCGCAGGGGTGTACACCGTGCTGATGCAATCGACATTCCTGACGCGGATATAGGAAAAACGCCAGCTCGCCTGGTTGTCGGTGGGCAATTCGATGCGGGTTACCCGGTTGTCGGTGCCCAACACCATGGTATAGGTGGCGTTTCCCGTGTCAGTTGGCATCCTCAACTGCACATCTCTGTTGCGAACGGCCTCCAGCAGCGTGACGCCGCGCATGTCGGTGATCTTGGTCAACATCGGGAAGCCGTTATGGGTGCCGTATTCCAGGTTCAGCCAATGCCCCTGGCGGCTGAAGATGCGGGTCGGCACCGCCCTGCCATTCGTGCTTGAACCTTTTCGCTCGAGCACTTCCACCATGCCGGAGCGGTGCACCACCCGCCAGCGGTCTTCAGCGTCCTCATAAAGGTGGAACGTGTCGATCTTTTTCTCCGACATCGTCAACTGGTTGGTAGTGCCAACACGGCCGTCGGCTTTGAACGTTTCGCCATTGGCCAGGGAAATGATCCTGCGTTTCTGGGCAGGGTCGAACTCGGTGGTGGGCAGGCTCCAGCCCCTGCCAAAGCCGCGATCCTGCGTGTTCAGTTGGCTGTAGCGTAGGTTCAGTTCGATTTCAGGCGCCAACAAGTCACTGCCGTAAAACGCGGACAGGGCGATTTGAAAGGAATAAAGGCCCGTTCGCGAGTCAACACCGCTCTGCATGTGATTGAAAAAATTGAAGGCATTGGAATTGATACTGGATTCGGTGGCCATGATGAAGAGCGCTCCGGGTGAGAGGTACGGGATGCATAAGCACGGACACTAGCAAACGGCATAACCGTTGCCACCTGTTAAAAGTGCTAGTTTCGGCAAGTCAGGCCAAGGTGTAAAAAATCCCCATCGAGATCAGCAGTTAAAACCAGTGCTGATCAAAGCAATTAATACGGTGGGGATTAGTGAATGAAACTTCGCAAGCGGCATGGCGAGCAATCAGAGGGCTTATTGGCTTCAACTGCGGCGCTGCCGCGCCCCGAGATTCCGTTATTGAAGGGTGATTCGCTGAGCCTTGAAGACTTAGGGGCTGAAGCGCTGAAAACGTACATCAAGTACCCAGGAATAGACCTGGGGCATTTCGTCGCTCCGCGCTTTTTCGGGTGTGGCGCACTGGGGGAAGTTCATGACCGTGACCCAAACCCGCTACCTGTGACTGATCTGGAGCCTGATGGCAGTTTCTTGATTGAAATAGATAATGGCCTGCTGCAAGGCCTGAACAAGGGCTATGCGTTCTATTCATACGCGCGAACCGATATTCGGGGTAACGTCATGCCAGGCCCTGCCCTGGAAGAGTCATCCAGCCGGCTGTTTTTCTATATCAACAAGCAAGTTGAGCCTGCTCTGATGTTGCCGCCCCCGCACTTCATGGACAGTGACGGTCTTGTAATTGACCTCGCACGCTTGAAGGGGGATGGCCGTGTTGTGACCACCCATTATCCCTTCATGACAGCGGGTGATAACGTTGTGCTTTCATGGCGCGACGAATTAGGTAATTCCGAAGAATACACCAAAGAGTTGGGTGAGGGTTCTGATGAGCCATTGCTTTGGGTAATTGACGAAATCAAGTTTTTAATAGCCGGTGGGTGGTGCGAGCTGAGCTATACCGTCAACTATAAAGACGGTGGAAAAAGCCAGTCTCCGGTCCAGCGCTTCACCATCAAGCAAAACGCGGGGCAGTCGCCAAGTTTGCCCTCCCCGGTAATACCGGGGCACAGTGACGACTGGCTTGACCCGGCCAAGTATGGGGACGGCTTACCGGTTGAAGTGGATGATTACGGCATTCGACACGGTGATGAACTGCTGCTTACGGCTGTGAGCAAGAAGGTTAGCCGACACATGCTGCGTATAGACCGTTCAATTCTGGACAGCAAGCGCTTGCGTTTTCTTGTGCCGGCGCAATGGTTGCAAGAACACATCGGTGAGGCGGTAAAGCTGACTTGGCAATGGGCCAGGGTGGGCGGGGCGGCCGACTCCACACCCTTGGATCTTATCTTGAAGAAGCCGTTGGTTCTTAAACCACCGTTCAACCCGGATGCTACACAGCAAGAACCTGATCCGGGCGAGGAAGTTGATCCAGAGATGGTTTCATTCGCTTACATCAGCCCGAGTCTTTTGACGTTGGGGACAAAAATCCGGGTGCCGCAGGAGTCGGAGACCAATGATGGCAAGATAACCATGTACTGGGAGGGGTTTGGTACTACAGGTAAGTACCAAACCGATACACCGACCATAGGTAATCCCTGGGAGTTCCAGATTCCCCGTGCTGTGGTACCTGCCAATTTTGGCAAGCGGGTCAAAGTGTTTTATACCGTTAAAGATGCTGATGATGGCGAGCAGCGCTCACCTGCCTATGGCTTGAAAATTCAACCACTGACATCCGATGCTTTTCAAGCGGTTCAGTGCCCGGACTTTGCGACCTCGGACATTCCAGTGTCGCAGGTCATCGATAGTGTGACTTTTACTTTGAACAGTAATAGCTGGCATTTCTTCGCGCAGGGCCAGATTGTACGCGTTTATGTTACGGGGAAGTCAAAGCCGGGCGAGCCCTCCTTGCCAGATGAAGTGATACGCGATGACAAGCCGGTCTCTGTGGATGAATGGAATGAGGGTTGGTTGCGAATGAGTCTGAGCAAGGAGTATCTGTTGAAGCTCGAGGAGAATACCCATTTTCATGTGTACGTAAAAGTCAGTTTCGATGAAGGTACAAGCTTTGTTCAAGGCCAGACTGCCCAGTTTAAGGTAGTGCCTTGAGTTCGGTTATACGGCAAGTTTTGGTTGCGATGATTCGTGATTGATAAGTATCAACGATCTTAGGTTTTATGAGGATAGAACCATGGCTGAATATAACTTTGAACAATTGTATGCGTGGCTGTTAGAGGAGAAACGCAGCCTGAACTGGGGGCTGATTTCTTTCATGGACAGAGAGAAGCTGAATCGTCTGCTGCTGCAGGCTTACATTCGTCGGTTCAAAACAGACTCTTACCTCAAGCCCTTGACCGGGAGTATCGAGAATGGCCCGGACCGGCGTTTTGCACTGAACCAGTTTACCCTGGATTGGCCGCGATTGGGCTTCCTGGGTGGGCACGCCAACGATTCCACCGCGCGCTTGACCACACAGGTCATGTCGGGAACACAGTTGGGTCTGCGTAATGCAGCCGGGGAGTGGGAAGTTCGGGAAATACGCGAAACCAGTCCGCTGCTGGGGCCGGAACTTAACCTGAAACTGCTACTGGCCAATGTGCCCGGTGTGGTGGGTGAAGAGGGGCGCGTGCGACTTGATTTGAAAGAAAGCTCCGACTTCAGCATCAACGTGTCAGACGACCCCACTGAGCAACGGCTGGTGGGTGAGTGGTTCAAGCAAAAGTTTGACGGGCTGGAGGCCCCAGAACGTGTGTTTACGCTTGGCCAGATAGAAGCAGGCGGTGATCCGTTACTGCGCGCCAAATCGTTTGCCTTGCGCACGCAGGCACGCATGCGGGACGCAGACGATGACGAAGGCGCGGTACTGGCCATGGTGCGCTTTGAAGGGGATGAAGAAGGACACATCCCTGGCAATGATTTTCGCTACCTCCTTCCCAATGACATGTCCTATGACGCGACGGTGTTGGTTGAACCCTCGCGAATCATGTTGGCACAGTTGGTCGAGTCCCTGAAAACGATCGTGGGTGACGTCGAGTTTGACGTTGTCCATGACGATGAGGGTAGGTTAGTAGGGGCTGTAGCAAAAAGTGGAGAAATGAGAATTGCAGCGCAGACGCTAGAGCATAAATTCCGCACAGACCCAGATATGATCGGGCGAAGGCTGGACGTGACCTTTAAGGTCTTCATGGATGAGATTGTAATTAAGCTTGATAAGGTTTTTAAAGTTTCGATCAATGATGATAAGGTAGAGTTCGAGTGGCACGTTACAGGTCTAATGGTCATTGAGCCAATATCTCTTGATGATGATACAGGGATGATTGGCAGGGCGTTGGCTAAACCCTGGGTGGATACTTCTGAGTTTTACCGGCGTACCCAGGATGATTTCAGCTATAAGTTCACTTGTTCATACGAGCTTGATAGTTACGGTATTGCCTTGAAGTTTGTTGGCTTGAATGTGGAGGAGATTCATGCGCCGGCACCTGTGATTGGGGATATTAAGTTTCCCGAGGTGCCGCCAATTGATCCGGATTACTGGATTATTTTGAACATCATGATGTTCTATCTTTTCTTCATGGTTGTTCAAATTCACACTTTTCTGCACGCTTTATTCAGCGCGGTTGAAGGTGTCGAAACCCCAAGTGTTGAGGTGCTCCTGCGTGAAGCGTTTGAGACAAATTTTGAATTCACCAGTCCCCTCCGTGAATTGGTCGATAACACCATCAAGCTTAATTTTGGCAATGCTCTTATCAGCCAGACTCTTTACGCTCCTAGTGATCTCGTCTTCTTTGGCGCTGTCAATCCGACCGTAACCGCGTTCGCCATAGACCCCATGCAACATACCCTGGTGGCGGGAAGTGCGCCCTTGCAGTTCAACACGGTCCCGGCACACCCCGGCCTGATTCGCTGGACGTGCGAGCCTGTACTGGATTCTGTTTCCAACGGGCAGATCGGTTCGATCGATGAACATACCGGCTTGTACACACCGCCGGCTGCCTCGGACTTCGATGGCGACTTTGTACGGCTGCGTGTCAATGCGCGACACATAGACACCGACTTCAGCAGTTCGGCACTGATGACTGTCTTGAGGTCGGGTTTGCACATCAGTCCGCTCCTCTATGTGACACAGGTCAACAGCACGCCCCCCACGGTCAACTTGCGAGCCGGCTACCTGGGTGATGTCACGAACCTGAAGTGGGAGCCGCCTCAATACGGCCAGTTGACCGCCGACGGTAAGACTGCAGTTTATACCCCCCCTGCAGTGATGCCCCCCCTGGATGACTACCCTGACGAGTCTGCCTCTTTCGCGCTCGATAAAATTACGCTGAGTGATTCCACTGATGGGGAGACCGCGCGCGTCGCATTGGTAATCACCGAAGGCAATGCGGGGCTGCCAATGAAAATTACGCGTGAAGTGGATGTTGCGGCTGGAACTGTGCAATTGAAAGCCAAGGTGGGTAACGTTGAATTAACTCCGGATCAAGCCCAATGGAAAGTAGTGTACGGCTCGGGTGTCATCGACCCCATTACCGGTATCTATACCCATGATGCGTCCAGCAGTGATCCATTTGCCGTGATAACAGCAACGCATGATACGGTTTATTACGGAGTTTCCCACCAGTATGTGGTGCAAACTTTGCCCCCGGCGAGGCTGGAGGAGGCTGTGCGCGGCGTAGGTGCTTTCCAACTGCCCAAAGTATAAAGGAAGACTCGTCATGAGCATGAACAAACCGTCATTGCTGGGTGATTGGTTGGTCGATAACCCGGACCTAATGAAATGGGACAGTATTACGGGCGTGTGCCTGACCGCAGGCAATACCGCGCTTCGGCAAACCCATGCCACCCATCTAAGCCAGGGACACGAAATTGCAGGTTTATCTGGCCAGCTTGAAATTGACATGAGCGATATCGTTTACCACTTTGCAGGGTACCAGTTGTCAGGGCCACAAGTGGGCATTAAGCGCGCGAGTTACGAGAGCACCAGGTTGGAAATGGTGGCCAACTTGCATGGTGGAACCCTGGTCATGACCGAAAGCGGCAATAAAGTGCTCAGCCTATCCGAGCATGATGCGCTACAAGGCCTTGAGCTTAAACAACAAGCCAGCGCAGATTTCAAGAATGGCGCATTGGTGCTGGATGTGTCCAAAGGCGAAGACATGCGCCTTGCAGTGAGTGAGTACGACAGCGAACAACTGTTGGCGGGTGACTGGTTGCGTCAGCAATTGCCAGTAGAGGCCGAAAAACTTGAGTACCCGCTGGTCAAGGGGTTGCAGGGGCAACCGGAGCTTGAATTGAGGGTTGCCCAGCTTGCCACACAGGCGGATGCCCAGGACAAGGGTGACACCTTGGTCGTGTTTGCTTCTTCGCAATATGGCAGTGCGGGGGACTTGCCCAATATCAATGGCGATTTCCCACGTCTGCTGCCAGACCCGCCTGGGCCAGAAGATGCGGTGCAGTTGCTCAGTTCACGTGTGCTACACCGTAATGCCTTCCTCGCTGGTTTCACCCAGCTGTTGGACGGGGGGCGTTTCAGCCACCGCAGTGAAGACGGGCGGCTTGTCGAGGTGGTTGCTGAAGCGGGCACCTTGCAGATACCGCCTACGAATTATGAGTCCCAAGGATATATCTTTGCCGCCAAGCCCTTCCAAATAGGGGCGGCAGGTGGGGTTGCAGCCACTTTCGAGCTGGACCTGATCACCTTGCAGTGGCATGGCGAGACTACGATTGACTTCAGCTGCCTAGCCAAGGGTGAAGAGGTACCTTCGGAGTTCAAGGCGGATTTTGCCCTGTCACTGCGACACCGTTTCTATTTGCTACCCAACATTGAAAGCGATCAGGGCTTGCTGGAGGGGCAGTTTTTCTCCCCCTGGCCGGAAGCACAGGAAGCCCATGCCCGGCGCGGCCTTCCCGAGGGTGATGAATACGAGGAACTGCGCTTGCAGGCAGGGGACTTTGCGGCTTACGCGGTGAAGCGGGCAATCCTGCTGGCGATTGCGAAAAAACTCAACCCTGCAGCCCCGGAGCAGTGGATGGAAGCGCTGACAATCGGGGGTGGCCATACCATAAAGTTCAACCCTGCCGACCTGGCGTTTCCCGGTGCGCTGTTGGCTTCGGGTTCGCTGAGCCACGATGCTGCGTTTCGCATTCGCGATGACGATGTGAATGTGCTCGCGGGCGGCTTTCATGAATTCATAGTGGATAACCCGCAAAACGAGGCGCTGACCTGGACATTGGAAACCCTCCCTGGCGGGCCTTCCGACCCTGGCAGCTTCGTCGATGGCAAATTCCGGGCACCTCCTGCGCACACCTTGCAGAGGCGCTCGGGGCAAGTGCTGGTGATCGCCTCCAACGCGGCTGGCCAGAGAAGCGTTGCCGTCGTTACGGTGCTGCGCCAGCCACTGACGGTCAACCCCTTCATCACCGTGATGCAAGCCGGCACACAGCGCCTTTTGAATGCAGGGGTGCTGGACGAAGCGTCCCTCGACACCAAACCGCTGAAATGGACGATGGTCAATCCTGACCCTAAGTACAGCGGCGAGAAGGTGGAAGAAGACCAGGGGCGTCGTTGCCGCTACACGGCCAAGGCAGCCGATTCGAACGAAGAACAAACCTATTGGGTGGAATCGTTTGAGGTGGAGCTCGAAGAGCCCGCCGGCAAGCAGGCCGTACATGCGCTGGTCACCCTGCGGCAGCCCATGCTCAGGGTGACGTTGGCCACTGCACCCCAGCGCGATGGCAGCATGCAATTTGAGGCTTATGTAGGTTCGAACAAAGACCCGGTGGCCGCACAGTGGCGCCTGGCAGTGGGGACGGGGCAAATCGACCCTGACACCGGCCTGTACGTGCCCGCGCAGAGTGGGCCGCAATCCCCCGGCATTGTGGTGATTGCCTCCCATGAATCAGAGGGGTACGGGCTCTTTGAAGGGCACCTGGTCATGCCCTCGCAGCCCAGCCGCTTTACTGGCTTGTGCCAACAGATGCTGGCATCGAAGACGCGCTCGGTATGACCCACTCGCGTTCACTGACAGGAGAATGACATGTCAAACCCCATTTCCTATGTGTTGCAGCGGATGGACAAGCACAACATCACAGAAGGTTGGGGTGCCGTTGCGGCGTTCAGCCGCGCGCGCCTTAACGACGTGCTGCTCGAGCAATACAAACAGCGTTTTAGTGCGTTGAGTTTCGTTCCGCTGTTCAATGCAGATGTCGACCATGAAGACCATATCCGCACACGAAGCGTGTTGCGCAAGATCGAATTTGGCCCGCCGCTGCTTTCATTCGCCAACGCGTCGCTAAAGAACTCCACAGCACAGCTGACCTTCCCTATCCTGGCCGGGGTCTACAGGCGTCAATCGCCATTGGCAGAGAACCTGCAGACGCGCTTCATCATCGATGCGTCCATGGGGTATTCGCTGGTGATGAACGTCGACCTCAAGCTGGTGACCGGCGAGATCGACCGGCGCGGGAGGGTCACGCTAGACCTGGCGGAGGCGTCCAGTTTCAGCTGCAACCTGGGGGGGGAAGACGAGCACCTCAATGGCCTGATCACTGCCGCCATGCAGGATTGGTTCAAACGGTTACCCGCGCACCAAGGCCAGTTCGAACTAGGCATGATCGACTTCTCAGGCTACTCGGCGTTGTCGCCCGTCAGCTTCACTATCCTGACCCAGCCGGCACCAGGCGCCAACGTCTTGGGGGCGGACAATTATGGCGACGGTGCGGTACTTACCTTCATTCAGTTGCGGGCAAATACGGAGCCAGGCCAGGTACCAGAGTCTTTTCCCTACCTGATTCCCGATGACCTGGACGAAGACGGACGCGAGCTTTATTCGGCGACCATCGTTGTGGACAAAGCCCTGCTAGGCCATGTGCGTGACGACAACCTGGATGTTCTGGCATCGATTTTGTTCGGGACGTTGCACAAGTTCGAGGAGCGCGAACGGCATACCCCGCACGACCTCGCAGTATTTGGCAATATTGTCGCTGTACCCCCGTTATATACCATCGACTCGCCCACCACTACCGTGCCTGCGGGCGGATCAGTCAAGTTTACCCTGCGCGATCAGGCTGGGGAGGAGGTGCAAGCCAGCCAATGGTATGCCCGCAGCCGCCAGAGCCATTTGGCGGTGGGCGATGGTGAAATCGGCCCTGATGGTTTTTACCAGGCTGTTGGGCTTGAGGATATTGGCCATCACAGCCTGACAATCTTGATTACAGCCGAGCTTGATTCTGACGATGGTAAGAAAACGCATCGCGTGACCACCCAACTGATCGTGCAGTTCGAGCAGGTGCAGATCGCGCCGCGGGTGGGTGTGTTTGCAGCGCGCACGCCGATTGCACTGAGCGCGGCCATGCCGGGGGGCAATATCGAGTGGTCGCTGCTCGGAGAGCCGCGCGGTCAGCTTGCGCAGACCAACGGCCACCGAAATTCCTATACCGCCGAAAAGGCCGCCAGCCGGCGCCAGCTGACTGTCCAGCAAGTGCAAGCCACAGGCAGCCAGCAGCGTATGTCGACACTGGTCATGCTCAATGGTTTGCAATCGATGGTCATCGACCCTGTACGTGCAACCGGCCTGAAGCCAGGTGAAGTCGTGCCGCTGATAGAGCGAGACCCGGAATTACTGCCAGACGCACGTCGGCGCTGGAAACTGATCGGCCCGGGTACCCTGGATGGCGAAGGTAACTATATCGCCCCTTCAGGTGAAGAACAGGGCGCCAGTGTCGTGACCTGCGAGTTGGTGGAGAATGGCGTGGTGCTGGCGTCAGGCTACAGCTTGCTCGAATTTGGCGAAGCGCAATTGGTGGAAGAAGGCTCCTGGGTCAGGTTGACGAGCTATACCATCACCGTACCGGGAGGGACCGAGCAAGGTGCCAAGGGCGAACTGCTGAGGAACGGGTTCCAGTCTTTACGGCTGCAGGTAGTTATCGAAACCGAGCCTGTGGATGGCCAATACTACAAATTGACTGAAGACGAACGCGCCACCATCGGCTTGACCATCAAGCAAGATAAACAGGAAGTGGATTCGCTGCCTGATCACAATAACCCCAGTGGAGGCTTGGATGCAGCCGACAAGAGAGATTGGGGTACCCGTCGCGTAGCTAACCGTTTTGATTTGGTGTATTCGCAATTGGCCGAGGCGCTTCCTGCCAGAAACGAAGAAGCGACAACCCGGCAGGATCTCTACCTCCATACCAAGGCGAGGGCGGGGCAGGCGACCACCTTCTATAGCATGTTCATGGCCGACACGGGGGGGACCTATAAATCCGATGATAACAGCGGCAGCGTGGGGGCCACGATTGAAGTAACGCCCAAATCACCTCCTGACTTCGGGGAACAACACTATTCTTGGACGCGCGTGCGCGTAGAAGGCAGTACGGGTCTCCCGAACGAACCCGGTGACCCGGCGTTCGATTATAATTTGGTTACGCAGGATTACTGGATACTCAAGTTGATTAACAGCCGCTTCGAAACCATCGAGTTTCTGGCGCGTAACGAATCAGACCCCCATATCAGCACTTCCATGATTCGTTGGGAGTCCCAAAACAAAAACGAGGTAATGTTCAGTTTTACCGGTTCTATCTTCCGGGACAGCGAAGCCAAGGACGCCGATAAATGGAGGTCGGGGGTGCCTAATAGCGTCCCGATCGACTTTGATGAGAACTTGTCAAAGTTCATGTCCGGCCGAGAGGAACTGAAAAGCACAGTATTTGACGATGCTTTTGAACAGGGCACTTTGGTAATCACTAATCATCGGGTGATGGATTTCCTCTACGTCGGGGGAGAGAACGCTACGCGTGATCAACTTTCGAGATCCATAGTGGTTTTGCTACGGGATCGACAGGGTAATGCCCATTATCGGCGCTTCGCCTACAGAGGCGCCACTACGCTAGGTCATCGAAACTACATCGAACATACTTTGTTCACCCCAGTTTAAGCGGATGGGCCACCTGTTGCGCGGGCGGCCTGTTCAATATATCGAAAGGAGCGAAATGATGAAACTCTGCGAGTCTGCGTGGCGTGTTGTTATGCTCTCGGCTTTGCTTTCAGTGGCCGCAGGTGTTTATGCACTTGACAAGCCTTCTGAGACGAAAGGCACGGCACAACTGTATTTAGCCGGTGGTAAGGATGAGGTTGATTCTGGAAATACCTGCTCAATCGAAATCAAACCGGATGGACCTCATGAATATGATTTTCCGGATGAAGGTTGTAAAAACGACGATATGTATTGGTATCGAATCGAGAACGCCCCGTCGGGTACATTGATCACAATGTACTCCGAGGCTAACTGCCCCGGTGATAAAAATTGGTGGTTCACAATTAGAACATATATACAGCCGACAACGACAACATGGCGAAAGATTGCAGATTTAGGGCCGGCCCCAGCGAAATCTATTATTACGGGCGGTATTCTTCTTGATCTAAAGAAATATAAAGAGGGTTCCCAAGTGGGCGGTAGACTTTCTTGCGTCAAAATCGACCTCTAATCCCGAGCTACTCCAAGGAGAACGATGATGTCCGATGAACGTTCGGTGCATTCCAACGCCTTCAATTTCATGAGCCACTTGACGGGCGGCGTCGATTCACGCACAGGCTTGTACACTTTCACCGCCAAGCTTCGCAGCATTTCGGGCAACGACCAGTCGGGGCCCGAGTTTGACGTGACGTTGCGCTATAGCCCGCTCAGTCTTGCCGACAGTGGTTTTGGTACAGGCTGGAACCTGCGCACCACCGAATTCGACCCTGCCCAGAACCGCCGGATCATTTCCCTGGCCAATGGCGAAACGTTCAAAGCCGATGGCCGTGCCGGCACTACCAACCAGTTGACGATGTCGGAGAGAAAAATCGACACGTTCCACCTTTATGAGGATGCTGAAGACCGCTGGCGGGTGGTGCACCGCTCCGGCGTGGTGGAAGTGCTCGAGCTAAAAGGTTCGAGCCCGAACGTCAGGGCAGTGCCGACCCGCATCTTCAGTCGCCAGGGCCATTGGCTGAACCTGGAATACGGCACTCATAACGGCTTCCCGATGTTGACCAAGATTACCGACATGCGCGATGTCACCTTGTTGGAAGTCGTTCGCAATGACAATGTGCAGTTGACGATGCCGACAGACACGGGTATCGCCACCTATACCTTGGTGCTGGGGACCGACAACCGGGTGGACCGCATCGAACTGCCCATCGACAACCCGGTGGACCGCGCCGGTCTGCACACCGAAAAACCGCCGAGGTGGCGCTTTACGTATAGCCGCATCAGAGATATCGATTGCATCAGCACGGTCTACACCCCTTCGGACGGTAAGGATGAACTCCGCTATGATGATGGCGGTCACCTGTTCCCGATCGGTTCGGGTCTGGCACCGCTGCCAAGGGTTACACGGCATGTGGAGCACCCAGGCAATAAGCAACCCTCGATCGACACGCGTTACACCTATTCCAGCAACGGTCACAACTTCCTGGGTGGCAATGCACCGCTGACCTGGGTAAACGATGGCCTGGACAATCTGTTCCGCCAGGTTATCGATTATGACTATGCCACCACAGAGACACTCTGGGTTGATGAAAAGCCCGTACGCAGCACCGTCCGCGAGTTCAACAAGTTCCACCTGCTTACCAGGGAAACGACCTATGTAGGCGAGGCGCTGAATGCCGACGAAACCGAAGTTATCGGCAACCAGATCAAGGAAGTCCAGACGGGGTATAACCTCAAGCCTGGCGCCCTGTTCAAGGACCAGCCGAAGTATTGTCAGTTGGTCCATAGCATCGATACGTCCTGGTGGTTGAAGGACGACCCGTCCGCCAGGTTCAGGCTGGCGGAAGCCAGCACCTACGACGATCACGGCAACCTGAAGACGCATAGGACCGTCACTGGTATTGAAGAGACTTACACTTGGTATGAGGCAGAAGAGCCGGGCTTCCCAGGCCATGCGGAAGGCTTCGTTACCTACCTGAAAGAAAAAATCCAGAAGCCGGCAGCCGGCTATCCCGGCAGTGCTCCGGTACGCACTACGCATTACACCTATCAGCAGTTGCCAACGCTGACCAGTGCCCAATCGCAAACCCAGCAACAGAACTGGCTGGAAGTGCAGGTGGAAACCTATACCAGTGGCAATGAAACAAAAGCTACACACCATGCTTTTGAGCAAGCTGAGGATGAAACGGGCAGTGAGGCTGACAAACCATTGCAACATGGTCGCCTCAATAGCCAGCAAACGCGCTACCCGAACCCGAAAAAGGGTGAACCGAACGAACCGGACACGCTCGACACCCTGATGGCGCACACTTACACCTTCGAAACACTCAGCTGGGATGCTGCCAAGGGGCGGGGCCCCTTGGTCAAGGGCACCATGAAAGTGCTGCAGGACAAGCAGCTACTGACTGGCTACGACGGCACCAGCAAGGAAATCAGAGTGCAGCGCTCCCTGGCATCGGGAGAAACGGTGCTCAGCCGTGATGAAACCAATACGGAAATCATGACCGTATGGGACGCACTGCTGCGCGTCGAGCGGGAGATCGTCAGCCCGGGCAAGGAAGAAGAGGCGTTTAAACGCTACGAATATCAACTGAGCAACGACGAGGGCGTTCAGGCCACCCAGACACAATACGATGTGAAGGGTGTGATGACTGTGGCCTATTTCGATGGTGCTCATCGCACGATCAGGGAAGAACGGGAAGACCCGGACAATGGTCTGCCCAAAGGGGAAACCAAACCCATCTACACGGCCCGGTTCGACGCATGGGGCAGGTTGCTGGAAGAGACTGAAATTGACTGGCTCAAGGGCCGTGACCTGCCTTTGAAAAGCCGCTACAAGTACGATGCCTGGGGTGAGCAATTATGTGTCATCGGCCCTGATGGCGTAGGCGAGTTCGCGCAAACCAACCCGATCGGCGATGGAGAAACCGGCCCGATCAAACGCGAGTGGCGGCAGAAGGTGCTGGACGATGAGGGGAACGAACTGGAAAACGGCGCCAGGACCGGGGTCACTGAAACCCAGCTGAACCGTTTTGAGTTGCCTGTGCAGGTTCGACGCTGGGTGAAGGAGAAGCCGACTGATGAACAGGAAACCGTACTCAAGAGCGAAACGCTGACCCAATACGATGGATTGGGTCGCAAACATCAGGAAGAGTCAGGGCTGGGTAACGCGGAGCAAAAGCAGAGAGAAAAATTCACCTACGATGGTTTCGATCGCCTGCTGGCTCATGAACTACGTAAGGATGAGGTTGTTTACAGAACCTTTGCGGCACACACCGACAAGGATTTACCCATCACCATTCGGGTGAATGACCTTGAGCTGCTGGGTGAGCAACACTTCAACGGCCTGGACCTGATGGATTGGTCGAAAACCGGTGGCCGTTTACAGGAATATGAATACAAGACGGGTGAGCTCAAACCCAACAAGGTAAGCACGCCATTGGGTGTTATCGAATACGATTATCGTCCCTACCTCACAGAAGAACCTGTGCTACGAAGACTGGGGGGCAAAGAAGCCAATTATGTATTCGACAAGCAGAACGCACGCCTGGAAAGCTGTGTCGAGGCCCAAGGGCAATCGATTTCGCGCACGTACTACAGCACGGGTGAAGTACGCGTTGAAACGCGTGGTAATTACGACATGGAGTATGGCTACAGCTACAGGGGGCGAATGGAATCGTACCGGGATGTGCTGAACCAGACCCAGATCAATGAATACGATAATGTGGGTCGACTTGATACCACCACGCTGGGAGACCTGTCGAGCCAATTCGCATACGACGAGCTAGGGCGTACAGCGAGCTATGCAACCACCGATGCATCAAGCGAACCGGTCAATACGCTTAAAACGACGTTGGAATATGATGATCTGGAGCGCGAGCGTTCGCGAACGTTCACCTTCAGCCAAGGGCCCGAGCAAGTACTGACCCAGGAATATGACGAATTTGACCGCATCATTGAGCGCGTTCTTGCAGAAGGCCCTGCGACACCGCCCACCGTATTGCGGAAAGAAACGTACAGGTATGATTTGCGCGGTCGGCTGGTCGATTATAACTGCGAGGGCGACCTGTGCCCAATTGACCCTCATGGCAAGAAGATAGCCCGCCAGGTGTTTGGCTTTGACGCGGTGGATAACATTCGTCAGGTGGTGACGCAATATGACGGCGGTGGGCGTAATCTGGCGATCTACCATTTCAAAAACCCTGCGGATCCTGCTCAGCTTTCAGGCATTGAAAACAGAGTCGACGATCTTGAGCCCACCTATACAGAGCTTCATTACGATGAAAATGGCAACCTGACACAAGACGAAGCTGGTCGTATTCTGGAATATGATGCGCTCAACCGTCTGATCAAGGTGACAGACCCTGAAAAAGGGGAGTGCCTGTACGGTTATGACCCGCAGAATATTCTGAGTTCGACCGAGAGTGAGGCTTGATACTGCCTGCACCTGGATCAATCCGGCGCCCAAGTCCTTAATGGACTTGGGCGCCGTTTTGTCCGCTCGGTTCAACGGTAGCGAAGGGTGAAGTTCAAAGCGCCGAACGCGTCGCCGGCAACGACTGCGCTGGCCTCGTCAGTCTGGTAGAAGCGTGCGCCAAAATTCAGCACGGTGGTGTTTTCCTGGATCGGCTGGAGGTGCTCTTCCCGTTGCAGCGGTAGGGCGGTGCCATCATCTTTCAGCACCTGAATGCCAACCCCTTCCGCCGTGGAGTCAGTGGTGAGCGTGAATACGCCGTCCAGCCCCGGTACGGGGGTCGACCCCTTGGTGGGGTCGAGTTCGATGGTTGCCATGGTCAGTCCCCCCGGGTCTGTCTTGCAGTTGCTCAGGGTAATTGAAAACGGCACGGTCGCTGTTGTGGTGCCTTTGCCGACGAAATGCGATTTGTCCCATGTCTGCAGCTCTACGGGGGTGTCGCTTATCGGGTCGCCGATGAGGGCGCATTGGGTTTGCAACACCTGGGCCTGTAACCGATAGCGCAGTACCAGGCCCAAGCCTGTGGCATCGAAATGCCCGGTGAACAATTCGGTGTCGACCGTATGCTGGCCGGGGGCAATATCCCCCGTTTTGACCAGGGTGACCTCGCTCGTGATACCGCTGAGCTTGAAGCCCCCAAGCTGGTTGTTGGCCTGCATGGTCGACCGCATCGGGATGAAAGGGTTGTGTGGGCCACCCTCTGGCATGAAGAAAGTGGGGACTGCGCCGTTGAAAGGTGCACGTAGCCGGATGCGCGCGCCGACCCCGTCGATGTTGGTTTTCAGGATATAGCCATCGGAGGGCTCACCTTCAACGGGGGGGAGCGGGTCGGGAAATACATCCCTGGCGTTCATGTCGAAACGCCAGAGTACGTCGCCATCGTTGAAGCAGAGCAGTTCCGATCGTGGCATGGACTGGGTATACGAGGACAGGTTGGGTGTGCCGATGGCGCTGCCTGGCTCGGCGTTCGCAGGGACATGCATCACGCCGCTGAGTATGCGGGTTATGGTCATTGGCTGGCTGCCAGTGTTCCAATTGCAGCGGTCGGCGGCGTGGGCTTGATAGCTGCTGAGCAGCGCTATGGGCAGCGCCCAAGGCATGAGGCGTTTCATTCGCGGTTCCTGGTGTTGAGCGGCCGTTCTGGGCACGAGTTGCATGGCGAGAAGGGCGCGGGTGAAGTCATTCACATGTCAGCGATAGCACGCGATAGCCTTGCTGTTGAGCAATGGTCTGCGGGTCCAGCGCGAAGCTGCAGCGGTTTTCGGACGCTTCGCCCCAGCGGGCTTCGAGGCGCTGCAGGCCGTCGGCAACAGACACCATCACGCGGCCTGCCGGGCCGACCATGCCCAACACGTTTTCATTGGCGTCGTGGAGCTGGCTGCCAAAGGGCAAAGGCTGCTGGTCTTTGGTGGCAAGGGTCAGCACCACACGGTTGGCGCGACGGGCCTGGAACTGGGTTTTGATGACTGCGCCGCGGCGAGGTATGGCATTGGCGATGCCATTGCTGATCTCGACCTCCGGGTTCAGCCGGTCGGTGTCGAGCACGAGCTGGTTCAGCCGGTAGGGACGCAAATGGGGAACCAGGGCATAGCCTTTGGTGTTGGTGCGCACGGCGCCGTGGCTCTGTAACCCCACGTCAGCGGTATCGGGGACATGCAACAGACCAATGGTTTCGCCCAGGTAGGGCCCGAATTCCAAACCATCAGCGTGCAGCAATGCCGCGCCACTCATGTTCAGCGACAGGCTGCTGTAGTCATCCGATACTGACAGGCCGGCGCCGAGGGTTGCCTGAGGTGCCTGGTAGGCCACGGACAGGCCGGCGCTTTGTTGCCGCTGTTCGCTGGATGCGACTGTGGCATTGTAGCTTACGCGGTCCACTTGGCCGTTCAACGCTGCCCGCTGTGAAGTACCGTGGGCAGAGTTTTGCAAGTCGAGGCTTAAACTGCTGCTGCGGCCGAACTCCAGCGGCAGCGATATGCTCAGGCCGAACTGACGGTCACTGCCCGAACTGTTTTGCGTCAGTGATTGCGACCCGTAGAGGTTGTAGCTGACGCCGTTGTGCGAGGTGTTGAAATTGAGCTGGAACTGACGCTGGCTATCGCTGCGTTGCCAGTAATCCTGCTGCGAAAGCGTAAGGCTGAGTGTGCTGCGCTCGCCCACACGCTGGTTGATCGAGCCCTCTATTCGGCTACGCCGGCTGCCCAGGAACAATCGGTCGCTGCTGCGCTGGCTGACCCACTCGTCGAAGTCTCGATAGCCTTGGGTGGAATAGCGGTACCCGGCAAAGCGCAAGTGTGTGCCGTTGTTGAAGGCTTTGCTGTATCTGGCACCATAGCTCATGCCTTGCAGGGAACGATGTTCCATGGGGGCGATATCGCTGCGTGCATGGGTGATATCGAAGGAAAGCGCCCCGATTGCCCCCAGGTCCCGGGCGATGCCGATGGCGCCGGCGGTGTAGCCTTGGCTGGCCATCAAGCCGCCATACAGGGTGGCATTCCAGACCATGCCCAATGCCATTGTTCCTTGCCACAGCAGCGGGTCATCATGGCTTTGGGCCGGGTTGTAGCGGCCCAGCGTGGTGCTGTAGCGCCAGACCCCGGGACGAAGCAGGTTGGTAATGCTGGCATAGGGCTGGATGAACCGCCGCACCTGGCCATCGGCTTCGGTCAGTACCACCTCCAGCTCGCCCGTGGCGCCCACGTTCAGGTCGTCGATAGCGTACGGGCCAGGGCTGACATACGTTGAGTAGATCGGGTAGCCGTTCTGCCACACTTCGAGTTTGGCGCGCGATTGCGCCACGCCGCGCAGGGTGGGGGCATAACTGCGCACCGCGTCAGGCAGCATGTCGAAATCGGAGGCAAGCCGCACGCCGGTGACTGGCACGCTGCGGAATATGTCGCTGCTGGTGAAGGTTTCGCCCAGCGTGATGTTGCCCCAACTGCCTGGCAGGTCGTGCTGGGCGTAGGTGTAGGAACGGTCCCAGGTTTGCCGGCCCTGCTCGTCGCGGCGCCAGGACTGGTTGCTGCGCAAACGCCAGCCGGCAAGGTTGATGCCGCTGTTCAGGAACAAATCCTGGCTGTTCTGGCTGCCGCGTCCGCGGCTTTGGCTTTGCTGCGTGGCCGCCTGGTAACTGACGAAGGCGGCCGGTATGCCATCTTCCCAGCGCGCCGGGTCTACCTGGCCTGCCATATCGCGCTGCAGTGCGATTTGCGGTATGGAAATAGCCAGTTGCAATAGGCTGGCATCGAAGTCGACGCGTGCGCCCGGCACCAGCCTGGGCAGGTCGAGGCAGGCGTTTTCAAGTGTGGTGGGGTCAGAAATGGCATCCAGTCGCAGCCCCAGTTCGGCCATCAGGCCGGGGGGCAGGCACGGCTGCAATTGCCCATCCCCAGCTGGCGGCTCGAACACAAGTTCATGCACGCCGGCGGGGCTCAGGTTGACCAGCACTTGCACGGGATAGCGCCCGGGCGGCAACTCTTGCTGTTCGGACAGCGCGTGCAGGGCCTGAGCGGCGTTCGTCCTGGGCTGCCCAGGGGACAGGTACAGAAAGCTTGCCTCGAACTCGGCGCCTACCGGTGGTGTGGGTGTTGCCAGCACCTTGCCGGACGCCAGGCAGAGAACCATTGGGCAAACGTGGCGCAGGCGAATACGCCTGCACCCGTGGGGTTGCAGGATCATTGTGGTTCCTTCAGGAGTAGCCGGAGGTCAGGGGGTGTCGTGCACCGGAAGCGTCAGCGGTTTGCTGATGCCGCCGTAGTCATTGATCACCGCTACGATGGCCTGCAAGCCAGGGCCTTCCAGACTGGGTGGCAGCAGGTAGCTGAGCTCGGACATGGGGGGCACCATGTCTACACCCGGCAGGGCTTCCTGTTGCTTGCCCTTGACCAGGTCCAGCCGGTTGAAGGTGTAGTGATAGGGCGTGGGGTTGTGCAAAGTCAGGTGTGGGCGGCCGTCGCGCAGGGTTCTGACCAGGCGTAGCTCCTTGAGCCTGTGCACCGGATTACCTTGAACCTGCGTCGGGCGGTAGAACAATTTAATCCGCGTGCGCAGGGCAATGTTCAGGGTGTTCTGTTTACCGTCGATGGCCTGGGGAATTTCTTGCAGGTTGAAAAAGAACAACGATTCGCGGTCCTGGGGCAGGTCGTTTGGCAGGCCGCTGATCTGAACCGACTGGTCCTTGCCTGCAGCCAGCCTGAACAAGGCCGGGGCGGTCATGAGCGGTACGGCCGTGGTGGTGTCATCGGCCTGGGTATTGACCCAGGTCTGGGCGGCGAAGGGGCGTTGGCTGGGGTTGGCAACTACCACCGAAGCGCTGCGCTGACTGCTTTCGTAGATGATGCGCGTGCTGCTGATGGTAAGGGCGGCCTGGGCGCTGTTCAGCAAGCTGGCCAGAAGCAGCAGGCAACCGCCCAGCATCGTCGAAGTGCGGGTGACGGGGAGCATGGAAAATGACCGATTTTGAGTGACAGTGGGATCCAGGTGCGCGAAGGCACCTGGCAGGGCATCAAGGCAGCGTGATACTGAAGTTCACATCTGCGTTGGCATCACCATCGGTCACTGTGCCGGTCTTCAAGTACGAAGCGTAGAACTTGAGGTCCGTTACGCCTGTGGATGCAATGTCGTAGTCCTTGGATGGCGTTCGCGGAGCGATATTTGTGAACGTATCATCCTTGATGGTCAACGCCAGGCCCTGCGCTAATCCACCGCCGCTGCGAATGGCATAGTGAGCATTTCCCGGGCCTGCATCGCCGTGGTGAGAGTTGAATGTGACTTGGCTTTTGTAAGGATTTGGAATATTGCAGCTGCCTACATCTGCATCAACGCGTAACGCGAATGGGATGTCGGGGGTGACGGTGTTGGTGTCGAAGTATTTGACCGCGTAGTTTCCAAGCTCAACGGCGCCAATTGCGCCCGAGCCCGGTATGACAATCTCGATCGGGCAAGTACCGCCGCCGTTGATATGCCCTTTGAAAAGGATTTGGCCCCTTTCATCGGCAAAAGCCGTGGTACTTGCCAGGCCCAAGGCTAGCGTCATGAAGATCTTGTTCATGGTTCAATCCGTACGTTGATAGGTTGGCTGGCTGCGTGAAAGGCACGCAGCGTCTCAGGGTTGCCAGGGCATCCTTGAAACGAGCGACAGCGTACGGGCGGGGGGGCGAAGCGGATGTAGGGCGGAGTGCGACCAGCGTGTTGAAATGTCGACAAGCACCCGGCTAGAGCGCCGGGTGCATGGAAAGATCAGTGACGGGAGGCTGGGCCGGTTGGGCTCAATAGCTGTTTTTCAGCATGCCAGTCGAAGGGTTCGTCATTCTGCTCTGCCTCGTAGCGGCGCTCCTCCAGTTGCTGGTAAACGGACAGTTCTTCATCGGGCATGTAGTGCAGGCAGTCGCCGCCGAAGAACCACAGCAGGTCCCGTGGCACCAAGTGGGCGATTTGCGGGTAGCGCTGAATCACCTGGCATATCAGGTCCTGGCCCAGGTATTGGCTTTCCAGTGGGTTTTGCGGCAGCAGGGTCAGCAGTTCGTCGAAGCGTTCGAGGAACAGGGCGTGGCTTTCCTCCGGCACCTGCTCGGCTTCACCCAGGGCCACCAATATGGTGCGCAGGTGGTTCAGCAGTTGCAGGTGATATTCCAGGTGGGGGTTAGCCATTGGGGTGGTCCTCGAGGTGGTTGAAACGGGGCGCGGAGTATACGCCGGTTGGGGAAGGGGCCGCAAAACGGCCCCTGTTTCAGCGTATCTTGCCTTGCTCCGGCAGCAGCTGTGCCTTGTCGAAGGCATCCACGTCGATCACCGCACGGCGCGCTTGCTCGGCTGCATGCAGGCGTTGCGCCTGATCAGGCTGAAGTACACCACTGTCGACTGCCGCATCGATCACCGACTGCCCGGGCGCCGGTCGTACCTTGCCTTCCTTGATTGCCTGATGCAGCGCGTTGTGTAGCGGCGTCGACGCCTCCAGCAGGTCGCAGGCCCGTTGCAGGGCTGCCACCGGGTCGCCGTCGGCTTGCGGCCTGAAGCAACCGGCAAGCAGCTCTTCCAGCGCAGGGTCGCCTTTGCTGCGCCCGATCAGCGCTGCCACCTCGGCGTCCAGTTCATCGCTCGGCCCGGTGTGACGGCGGCCGAAGGGGAACACCAGCACCCGTAGCGCGCAGCCGACGAAGCGGTTGGGGAAGTTGTCGAGCAACCGGTCCAGGGCGTGCTCCGCCTGGCCCAGGCTTTCTTCCATGGCCCAGCGCAGCAGGGGCTGCATGTGCTCGGGCGAACCGAGATCGTGGTAGCGCTTGAGTGCGGCACTGGACAGGTACAGGTAGCTGAGTACATCGCCCAGCCGCGCACTCAGGCGCTCCCGGCGCTTGAGCGCCCCGCCCAGCAGCATCATCGACAGGTCGGCCAGCAGGGCAAAGGCGGCGGCCTGGCGGTTGAGGGCCCGGAAGTAGCCTTGGCTCAGCGTGTCCCCCGGTACTTTCTCGAAAAGCCCCAGCCCCAGGTTGAACACCAAAGTGCTGGCCGCATTGCCGGCGGCGAACAGGATGTGTTTCATCAGCAGGTCATCGAATTCCTGGAGTGCCTGATCGTGGTCCTCACGCCCGGCCAACGCCATTTCCTTGAGCACGAACGGATGGCAGCGTATGGCGCCCTGGCCGAAGATCATCAGGTTGCGCGAAAGGATGTTGGCGCCTTCGACCGTGATGAAGATCGGCGCCCCTTGCCAGTTGCGGCCCAGGTAGTTGTTCGGGCCCATGATGATGCCCTTGCCACCGTGCACGTCCATGGCGTGCTGGATACATTCTCGGCCACGCTCGGTGAGGTGGTACTTGAGGATCGCCGACAGCACCGAGGGTTTCTCGCCCAGGTCCACGGCCTTGGCGGTCAGCAGGCGGGCACTGTCCATCAGCCAGGCGTTGCCGCCAATGCGTGCCAGCGATTCCTGGATGCCTTCGAAGGCAGCCAGTGGCACGTTGAACTGCTCGCGGATATTGGCGTACTGGCCGGTCACCAGGCTGGTGTACTTGGCAGCCCCTGTACCCACGGCAGGCAGTGAGATGGAGCGACCTACCGACAGGCAGTTCATCAGCATCATCCAGCCTTTGCCGAGCATGGCTTGGCCGCCAATGAGGAAATCCAGCGGGACGAACACGTCCTTGCCGCTGTTGGGGCCATTCATGAACGCGGCGCCCAGTGGCAGGTGGCGTTTACCGATTTCCACCCCGGGGGTATCGGTGGGGATCAGTGCCAGGCTGATGCCCAGTGCTTCCTCATCGCCCAGCAGGTGGTCCGGGTCGTAGGCCTTGAATGCCAGGCCCAGCAGGGTGGCGACTGGACCGAGGGTGATGTAGCGCTTTTCCCAGTTCAGGCGCAGGCCGATCACTTCTTCGCCTTGCCACTGGCCTTTGCAGATGATGCCGGTGTCGGGCATGGCGCCAGCGTCGGAGCCGGCCAGTGGGCCGGTGAGAGCGAAGCAGGGGATTTCCTCGCCTCGGGCCAGGCGCGGCAGGTAGTGATTGCGTTGTTCGTCGGTGCCGTAGTGCAGCAGCAGTTCGGCCGGGCCCAGGGAGTTGGGCACCATTACCGTGGAGGCCAGGTCGCCGCTGCGGGTGGCCAGCTTCATCGCCACCTGGGAGTGGGCGTAGGCGGAGAAGCCCTTGCCGCCGTATTCCTTGGGGATGATCAAGGCGAAAAAGCCATGCTGCTTGATATGTGCCCAGGCTTCGGGCGGCAGGTCCAGGTCCTGGCCGATCTGCCAGTCGCTGACCATGGCGCACAGCGCTTCGGTAGGGCCATCGATGAAGGCTTGCTCTTCTTCAGTCAGCTTTGGTGCCGGGTAGGCCAGCAAAGTCCGCCAGTCGGGGCGGCCACTGAACAGTTCGCCGTCCCACCACACGGTGCCGGCGTCGATGGCTTCGCGCTCGGTCTGCGACATGGGTGGCAGAGTGCGCTGGAACCAGCGGAATACCGGGGCGGTAAAGACTTTGCGTCGCCACTGCGGGAGCGCAACCAGGGCGATCTTCAGGGCCAGCACCACCCAGATCAGCGCCAGCAGCCAGCCGGGGGCACTGCTGAAAATGCCCATCAACAGCACATAGGCCGCCACGATGCCGAGAATCTGCAAGGGCGCCAGGCGCCGGTGCGTGAGGTACGCCGCGCCGATCACCAGCACCACCAACCACAACAGCAACATAATCGGTCCTCCTTGGAACCAAGGGCTTGAGCCATTCCAGACAGCTTAGACGCAATGCTGTGAACGGCATGTTCAGAACAGTGACAGGGTGTGGCGGGGGGAGTTTCAGTTCATTTGTTCGCTTGTACCGGCCTCTTCGCGGGTGAACCCGCTCCTACGACGGTGTGGCGAGCCCCCCGATCGATGTGGGAGCGGGCTTGCCCGCGAATGCGATGGTGCTGCGACGGTGAATGATCTGGGATATTGGCTGGCAGGTCCGGCCCTTTCGCGGGTGAACCCGCTCCTACGACGGTATGTGGCAACATTACAGAGCGATGTAGGGGCGGCTTGCCCGCGAAGAGGCCCGTACAGGCGGCGAAGGTCTGGAGTAGACTGTGCCACCTCCGCACTCAAAAGGATGTTGCCATGCTGAAGATCTGGGGCCGCAAGAATTCGAGCAATGTGCGCAAGGCGCTGTGGATCGCCCACGAGTTGGGCCTGGACTTCGAATCCATCGACGCCGGCGGCGCCTTCGGCGTGGTCAACGAGCCGCACTACCGCGCCCGCAACCCCAACGGCCTGGTGCCGATGCTCGAAGACGGCGACCTGACCTTGTGGGAATCCAACACCATCGTCCGCTACCTGTGCGCGGAGTACGGTACGGAGCAGGGCTGGTATCTGGCAGACCCACGCCAGCGCGCCCTGGCCGACAAATGGATGGACTGGACCACATCGTCCTTCGCTACCCCATTCCGGCCCCTGTTCTGGGGCCTGCTGCGCACGCCGGAAGACCAGCGCGACTGGGTGGCGATCAACGCCGCGCACAAGCAGTGCGCGCAATTGCTGGCCATTGCCGACGAAACCCTGGCCAGTCAGCCATACCTGTCCGGTGACCAGATCGGCATGGGCGACATCCCACTGGGTAGCTTCATCTATGCCTGGTTCGAACTGCCCATCGAGCGCCCGGACATGTACCACCTTCAAGCCTGGTATGAACGCCTGAAGCAACGCCCGGCCTACCAGGCCGCCGTGATGACCGCGCTCACTTGAACCCGCTTCGATAGTCATTATCAATAGATGTGACTGTACTTGTGCAGCCTGGCCTTGCACCATGGCTGCACTCACTGCGCCAGTGACTTTACCTGGCGTGTCCTGCACCTTTTTCTTCGGTAAGTGACCCGCTATGAGTTCCGCCCTGTCCATCCGACAGCTGACCAAGACCTACGGCAATGGCTTTCAGGCCCTCAAAGGCATCGACCTCGATGTTGCCGAAGGCGACTTCTTCGCCTTGCTCGGCCCCAACGGCGCCGGCAAATCCACCACAATCGGCATTCTCTCGACCCTGGTGAACAAGACCAGCGGCACAGTGAACGTGTTCGGCCACGACTTGGACCGCGAGCCCTCCGCGCTCAAGCGTTGCCTGGGCGTGGTGCCGCAAGAGTTCAACTTCAACCAGTTCGAAAAGACCTTCGACATCGTCGTCACCCAGGCCGGGTACTACGGCATCCCGCCCAAGCTGGCCAAGGAGCGCGCCGAGCAGTACCTGACCCAGCTGGGCCTGTGGGACAAACGTGATGTGCAGTCGCGTTCGTTGTCCGGCGGCATGAAGCGGCGCCTGATGATTGCCCGTGCATTGATCCACGAACCGCGCCTGCTGATCCTGGACGAACCCACCGCCGGGGTGGATATCGAGCTGCGCCGCTCGATGTGGAGCTTCCTCACCGAGCTGAACCAGAAGGGCATCACCATCATCCTCACCACCCACTACCTGGAAGAGGCTGAGCAGCTGTGCCGTAACATCGGCATCATCGACCATGGCACCATCGTCGAGAACACCAGCATGCGCCAGTTGCTGGGCAAGCTGCATGTCGAAACCTTCGTGCTCGACCTCAAGCAGGACCTGGCCGCGGCGCCGGTACTGCAGGGCTACCCGTGCCGGTTGCTGACCCCGCATACCCTGGAAGTGCAGGTGGAGAAGGACATCGGCATCACCGCGCTGTTCGGCCAGCTGGCGCTGCAGAACATCGAGGTACAGAGCCTGCGCAACAAGACCAACCGACTCGAGGAGCTGTTCGTGTCCCTGGTGGAAAAAAACCTGTCGAAGGTGGCCGTATGAGTGTGGAACTGCGCACCAACTGGGTCGCCCTGAACACCATCGTCTACCGCGAAGTGCGGCGCTTCCTGCGCATCTGGCCGCAGACGTTGCTGCCACCAGCGATCACCATGGTCCTGTACTTCGTCATCTTCGGTAACCTGATTGGCCGGCAGATCGGCGACATGGGTGGCTTCACCTACATGCAGTACATCGTGCCGGGGCTGATCATGATGTCGGTGATCACCAACTCCTACGGCAACGTGGTATCGAGCTTTTTCGGCAGCAAGTTCCAGCGCTCGATCGAAGAACTGATGGTGTCGCCGGTGTCGCCGCACACCATTCTCGTCGGCTATGTGCTGGGTGGGGTGCTGCGTGGTTTGGCGGTGGGTGTGATCGTGACCATCCTGTCGATGTTCTTCACCGACCTGCAGGTGCACCACCTGGGCGTGACCGTGGTGGTGGTGCTGCTGACGGCCACCATCTTTTCGCTGCTTGGCTTCGTCAACGCAGTGTTCGCGCGCAACTTCGACGACATCTCGATCATCCCGACCTTCGTGCTGACGCCGCTGACCTACCTGGGCGGCGTGTTCTACTCGATCAACCTGCTGCCGCCGTTCTGGCAGACCGTGTCGTTGGCCAACCCGGTGCTGCACATGGTCAACTCGTTCCGCTACGGCATTCTAGGGGTGTCGGATATCAGCATTGGCACGGCGATCACCTTCATGCTGGTGGCCACTGCGGTGCTCTACGTTGTTTGCGTTCGCTTGCTGGTCAGCGGCCGCGGCATGCGTGCCTGAAGCCCTGCACCGGCATTGGCGACGACGCCACTGCCGGCCCACCCACCAGCGCCAGTAGAACATGGTGGAGAAGTAGGCAAGGATGCCCAGCACCACGCCGCACACCACCGAGCCGAGCAGGAAGGGTTGCCACAGCGTCGACAGCTGGTCGGTGATCCACTGGAAGGTCAGCTCGTCGGGCAGGGTGCGCGGCGGTACCTGCATCAGCCAGGCACCGGTCATGTAGGTGACGAAGAACACCGGCGGCATGGTCAACGGGTTGGTCAGCCACACCAGGCTGACGGCGACCGGCAGGTTGCCGCGCACCGGGATCGCCAGGGCCGCCGCCAGCAGCATCTGCATCGGGATGGGAATAAGCGCCGCGAACAGGCCCACACCCATGGCTCTGGCCACCGAATGGCGGTTCAGGTGCCAGAGGTTGGGATCGTGCAGCAACTTGCCGAAAAAGCGTAAGGATTTGTGTTCCCGAATGCTGGTCGGGTCCGGCATGTAGCGTTTGAAAAGTCGGCGCGGCATGTAGGCTCCCGGAGCGTTGACCCTGGCAGTATGCCCTTAATCCTGCTCCGACTCGTTTAGAGTTTGTGACAATTGTTGAGCAAGCGTTGCCGGCAATTGGGCTATGCCTCAGGAGGTGATTCGCCTTCTGGAGCTCTACCTCATGCGCACAGGGATGTTTGCGCTCGCGCTCGGGCTGTTGTGCCTGGGCTTTCTGCCCGCATTGCCATCGGTCGGATGGTTGATAACCCTGGCAGCCTGCGCTGTCGGCAGCCTGTTTACCCGCGTCTGGCCGCTGGGTTGGTTTCTGCTGGGCTTGTGTTGGGCGTGCGGGTCTGCTCAGCAGGCCCTTGATGATCGTCTGGCTGCCGGCCTGGAGGGGCGCACCTTGTGGCTGGAGGGGCGGGTGGCGGGTTTGCCGGCCCGTACTGCACACGGTGTGCGTTTCGAGCTGGAAGCGCCACGCTCGCGGCGGGCCGAACTGCCTCAGCGCCTGCAACTGAGCTGGTTCGACGGCCCGCCGCTGCGGGCGGGCGAGCAGTGGCGGCTGGCCGTGACCTTGCAGCGCCCGGACGGGCTGCTGAACCCGCATGGGCCCGACCGTGAAGCGCAGTTGCTGGCGCGACGGGTGGGCGCTACGGGTACGGTCAAGGCGGGGCAGTTGCTGGCGCCAGTCGCCGGTGGTTGGCGCGATGCACTGCGTCAGCGCTTGCTGATGGTCGAAGCCAATGGCCGACAGGCAGCGCTGGTGGCCCTGGTGCTTGGCGATGGTGCGGGCCTGGCCCGGGAGGACTGGCAGACGTTGCAGGCCACCGGCACGGTGCACCTGCTGGTGATTTCCGGCCAGCACATCGGCCTGGTCGCCGGTTTGCTCTATGGCCTGGTCGCCGGGCTGGCGCGTTGGGGGCTATGGCCGGCAAGGCTACCGTGGTTGCCCTGGGCCTGCGGCCTGGCCATGGCCGCAGCGCTGGCCTACGGGTGGCTGGCTGGCGGTGGGGTGCCAGTGCAGCGGGCCTGCCTGATGCTGGCCGTGGTGTTGCTCTGGCGTCTGCGCTTTCGCCACCTTGGCGCGTTTTTTCCGTTGCTTCTTGCACTGGTCGCCGTGCTTGTCTTCGAGCCACTGGCGGCGTTGCTGCCTGGGTTCTGGCTGTCGTTCGCCGCCGTGGCCACGCTCATCTACTGCTTCAGTGCTCGGTTGGGTGGTTGGCGGCCCTGGCAGGCCTGGACACGAGCGCAATGGGTGATCGCTGTCGGCTTGCTGCCGGTGTTGCTGGCCACCGGCTTGCCGGTGAGCCTCAGTGCGCCGCTGGCCAACCTTGTGGCGGTGCCGTGGGTCAGCCTGGCGGTCTTGCCGTTGGCGTTGCTGGGCACGCTGATGTTGCCGCTGACGGGCGTTGGCGAGGCGTTGCTCTGGCTGGCAGGTGGCCTGCTGGATGTGCTGTTCCGCGGGCTGGCGCTGGTGGCGCAGCAGCGCCCGGCATGGATGCCGCCGGCCCTGCCGTTGTGGGCCTGGCTGCTGGTATGTCTGGGTACGCTGTTGGTTTTGCTGCCCCGTGGTGTGCCGCTGCGCGGGTTGGGAGGGGTGATGCTGCTGGCGCTGTGGGTGCCCCGGGAGCCGGTGCCGTTCGGCCAGGTCGAGGTCTGGCAGCTGGATGTTGGCCAGGGGTTGGCGGTGCTATTGCGTACGCGGCATCACAGCCTGCTCTACGATGCCGGGCCGGCCAGGGGGGAAAGCGACCTGGGGGAACGCGTGGTGCTGCCAACCTTGCGCAAGTTGGGGGTGGGCGGCCTTGACGTGATGGTGATCAGCCATGCGCACGCCGATCATGCGGGCGGGGCCGGAGCCATTGCGCGTGGTTTGCCGATCAAGCGGATAATCGGTGGGGAAGCACTGGTTGATATTCCGTTGCAGCCTTGTGCCAGTGGCGAGCAATGGGATTGGGATGGCGTGCGCTTTTCGCTGTGGCGCTGGGTGGACGGGCAGAGTAGTAATGACCGTTCCTGTGTCTTGTTGGTGGAAGCGCAGGGCGAGCGCTTGCTGCTGGCGGGGGATATGGAAGCTGCTGCCGAAAGGGCCTGGCTGGCGGACACTGAAGTGCCGCGTATCGACTGGCTGCAGGCGCCGCATCATGGCAGCCGCAGCTCGTCCACCGAGGCGTTCGTCCGGGCTACCGCACCGCGCGGGGTATTGATTTCGCGGGGGCGCAACAACAGCTTCGGGCACCCGCACGTGCAGGTGGTCGAACGGTATGGGCGGCATGGGGTGGTGATGCATGATACGGCGGTGGAGGGGGCATTGCGGTTGGTGCTGGGGCGGCATGGGGTAGTCGAGGGGGTTAGGGGGCAGCGGCGGTTCTGGCGGGTTCGAGGGGAGTGAGGCAGAGACAGGCATCTGCCAGCCCAGACCCCAATTCCCTGACCTCCGGCAGATGAGCCCTCGGCGCGCCTATGGTAGAGTGGCGGCCTTTTTCCGAAGGGGCGTTTATTGTGTGGGAATTGGTCAAGTCCGGTGGTTGGATGATGCTGCCGATCATTCTGAGCTCCATCGCTGCCATGGCTATCGTCGTCGAACGCCTGTGGACCTTGCGCGCCAGTCGCGTCACCCCGCCGCACCTGCTGGGCCAGGTATGGATGTGGATCAAGGACAAGCAACTGACCAGTGACAAGCTCAAGGCCCTGCGTGCCGATTCGCCACTGGGTGAAATCCTCGCGGCGGGCCTGGCCAATTCGCGTCACGGTCGGGAGATCATGAAAGAGTGCATCGAGGAAGCCGCCTCGCGCGTCATCCATGAACTGGAGCGCTACATCAGCACCCTCGGCACCATCGCCGCCATGGCGCCTCTGCTGGGCCTGCTGGGCACCGTGCTGGGCATGATCGACATTTTCAGCGCCTTCATGGGCTCGCAGATGACCGCCAACGCCGCCGTGCTGGCCAGTGGTATCTCCAAGGCCCTGGTCACCACTGCGGCTGGCCTGATGGTCGGTATCCCGGCAGTGTTCTTCCACCGTTTCCTGCTGCGCCGCATCGATGAACTGGTGATCGGCATGGAGCAGGAGGCGATCAAGCTGGTGGAAGTGATCCAGGGTGACCGTGAAGTGGAAGTGGCCGGAGGCAAGGCGTGAAGTTCCGGCGCAATCGCCAGCGGGAGAACGTCGACATCAACCTGGCGTCGCTGATTGACGTGGTGTTCGTCCTGCTGCTGTTCTTCGTGGTTACCACCACCTTCACCCGCGAAACGCAACTTCGCGTCGAGCTGCCCGAAGCTACCAGCGCCGAGCCGGCGCCGGCCGACCCGGGCAAGCTGGTGGAAATCACCATCAGCGCCGAAGGCGTGTATTCGGTGAACAACCACCTGCTGCCCAAAAGCGACCTGGCCACCCTGAGCGAGGCCATAGAGCGCGAGTCGGGCGGCGACAACAAGTTGCCGCTGGCCATCAGCGCCGACGGCAAGACCCCGCACCAGGCTGTGGTCACCGCAATGGATGCTGCCGGCAAGCTCGGTTTCAGCCAGTTGCGCATGACCACCGTCGAGGCGGCCCAGGGCACGCCTTGATGGCGTTCGCCGACCGCTTGCTCGCTGCCTGGTACGCCGGGCATCCGGCGCTGGCGCTGCTGCGTCCGCTGGAGGCCTTGTATCGCCGCGTGGTCACGCGCAAGCGGGCACGTTTTCTAAGGGGTGACAGTGCCAGCTACCGGGCGCCGGTACCGGTCATTGTGGTGGGCAACATCACCGTCGGTGGCACCGGCAAGACGCCGATGATCCTCTGGCTGATCGAACACTGTCGCCAGCAGGGGCTGAAGGTGGGTGTGGTCAGCCGCGGTTATGGTGCCAAGCCGCCACAGCTGCCCTGGCGGGTGCAGGCCGATCAGGCGGCCGATCAGGCGGGCGACGAGCCGCTGCTGATCGTGCAACGCACCGGCGTGCCACTGATGATCGACCCGGATCGCGCCCGTGCCGTGCAGGCATTGCTGGCCAGCGAACCCCTCGACCTGATCCTGTGCGACGACGGTATGCAGCATTACCGCCTGGCCCGTGACCTGGAACTGGTGCTGATCGACGCTGCCCGCGGCCTGGGCAATGGCCGCTGCCTGCCGGCGGGGCCGTTGCGTGAGCCGGCCGATCGCTTGCGTGAGGCTGACGCGGTGCTGTTCAACGGCGCCAGCGAAGACCGCACCGATGGTTTCGGTTTCTGCCTGCAGCCGTCCGCCCTGGTCAACGTGCGCAGTGGCGAGCGCCGTGCGCTCGACCATTTCCCCGCCGGCCAGCGCCTGCATGCGGTGGCCGGTATCGGCAACCCGCAACGTTTCTTCAACACCCTGCTGGGGCTAAACTGGCAGCCGGTGCCGCATCCCTTCGCCGACCATGCGCAGTTCAGTGCCCGGAGCCTGGCTTTCAGCCCGCCACTGCCGCTGGTCATGACCGAGAAGGACGCGGTGAAATGCCGGGCCTTTGCCGCTGACGACTGGTGGTACCTGGCCGTCGAAGCGCAGCCTACGCCGGCTTTCAGCGCCTGGTTCGACAACCAGCTGCAACGCTTGTTGCGCAAACCCTGAGCCCGTTTTCAATTTCCGGCCACCTGGCCTAAAGGAAGCCTCCAATGGACACCAAACTGCTCGATATCCTGGCCTGCCCGATCACCAAGGGCCCGCTCAAGCTGAGCGCCGACAAGACCGAGCTGATCAGCAAAGGCGCTGGCCTGGCCTACCCGATTCGCGACGGTATCCCGGTCATGCTGGAAAGCGAGGCACGCACCCTGACCGACGACGAGCGTCTTGACAAATGAGCCTGGAATTTACGGTAGTAATCCCCGCCCGGCTGCGCTCCACCCGCCTGCCAGGCAAACCGCTGCTGCTGATTGCCGGCAAGCCGATGGTGCAACATGTGTGGGAGCAGGCCCGCAAGAGCGGTGCCAGCCGTGTGGTCATCGCCACCGACGACACCAGCATCCTTGAAGCCTGCCAGGCCTTCGGCGCCGAAGTGCTGATGACCCGTGCCGATCATGAATCGGGCACTGACCGCCTGGCCGAAGTGGCCGCGTACCTCGGTTTGCCGGCTGACGCCATCGTGGTCAACGTGCAGGGCGACGAGCCGCTGATCCCGCCGGTGATCATCGACCAGGTGGCGGCCAACCTGGCTGCGCATCCGGAAGCGGGTATCGCCACCCTGGCCGAGCCGATCCATGAGCCGGAAACCGTGTTCAACCCTAACGCGGTCAAGGTAGTGAGTGACAAGAACGGCCTGGCTCTGACGTTCAGCCGGGCGCCGCTGCCCTGGGCCCGCGATACCTTCGCCAAGGCCCGCGACGTGCTGCCGGAAGGGGTGCCATATCGCCGCCATATTGGCATGTACGCCTACCGTGTCGGCTTCCTGCACGACTTTGTCAGCTGGGGCCCATGCTGGCTCGAGCAGGCTGAAGCGCTGGAGCAGCTGCGTGCCCTGTGGCACGGCGTACGCATTCACATCGAGGACGCCATCGAGGCGCCTGCCGTGGGTGTCGACACCCCTGAGGATCTGGAGCGCGTACGGCGCTTGCTGGAGGCCTGATGCGCGTCCTGTTCGTGTGCCTGGGCAACATCTGCCGCTCGCCCACCGCCGAAGGCGTGCTGCGCCATCAATTGCAGGCCGCCGGGCTCGCCGACAAGGTGCAGGTGGCTTCTGCCGGCACCGGCGATTGGCATGTCGGCAAGGCGCCAGACAGCCGCACCTGCAAGGCGGCGCTGGCGCGCGGTTACGATCTGTCGCAGCAACGCGCCCAACAGGTCAAGGCATCGCACTTCGCCGAATACGACCTGGTGTTGGCCATGGATGAGCACAACCTGCGCGATCTGCGCACCCTGCGCCCGTCCACGGCAGTGGGCGAACTCGACCTGTTCCTGCGCCGCTACGGTGCAGCCCTGGATGAAGTGCCAGACCCGTACTACGGTGGAGCCGACGGCTTCGAGCAGGTGCTGGATCTGGTGGAAGCGGCTTGCCAGGCGCTGGTACTGGAAATCAAGGGGCGTCTATGACCGTGCAGTGGCAGGAGCGGGTATCGCTCAAGCCTTACAATACCTTCGGCATCGACGTGAAGGCGCGCTATTTCAGCCAGGTGCAGGACGACCAGCAGGTGCGTCAGGCGCTGGGCCAGGCACAGCAAAGGGGCTTGCCGGTACTGGTGATCGGGGGTGGCAGCAACCTGCTGCTGACCCGCGATATCGATGCACTGGTGCTGCACATGGCCAGCCGCGGTCGGCGTGTGCTCAGTGACGATGGCGAGCGTATCGTGGTCGAGGCCGAGGCCGGTGAGCCGTGGCACGCGTTTGTGCAGTGGACGCTGGCGCAGGGCTATTGCGGGTTGGAGAACCTCAGCCTGATCCCCGGCACCGTCGGTGCTGCGCCGATGCAGAACGTGGGCGCATACGGGGTGGAGATCAAGGACGTATTCGCCGGGCTGACAGCCCTGGACCGTGAGACGGGCGAGCTGCGTGACTTCGGTTTGGCAGAATGCGCTTTCGCCTATCGCGACAGCCTTTTCAAGCGCAACCCCGGCCGCTGGTTGATCCTGCGGGTGCGCTTTGCCCTGACCCGCACCCTGCACGCTCATCTGGATTACGGCCCGGTGCGCCAACGCCTGTCTGAGCGGGGTGTGATCGAGCTGACCGCGCAAGCGATCAGTGATGCAATCTGCAGCATTCGCCGCGAGAAGCTGCCAGATCCGGCAGAGCTGGGCAATGCCGGGAGCTTCTTCAAGAACCCGGTGGTAACGGCTGATCTGGTCGAGCGTATTCGTGCGCAGTATCCCGGTGTCGTGGCATACCCACAGGCTGATGGCCAGGTGAAACTGGCGGCGGGCTGGTTGATCGAGCAGGCGGGCTGGAAGGGCCATCGTGAGGGTGATGCTGGCGTGCATCGCTTGCAGTCGCTGGTGCTGGTCAACTATGGCCAGGCGAGCGGGGCGCAGATGCATGCGCTGGCGCGCAAGATTCAGGCGGATATCTTCGAGCGGTTTGGGGTTGAGCTGGAGATGGAGCCTAATCTTTACTGATTTGCCGGCTGTGAACCTCCCGTAGGAGCGGGTTTACCCGCGAAGAGGCCGGGCCTGGTGGCCAATTTCCACCCGCCGTTCACTGTTGACGCTGCCACCGTATTCGCGGGTAAACCCGCTCCTACACCGGATTGGTGGTGGACACAGGTCGGTGGTTGGGCACAGGCCGTCGTGTAGGAGCGGGTTTACCCGCGAAAGGGCCGGTCCTGCTGGCCAATCTCCACCCGCCGTTCACTGTTGACGCCGCCACCGTATTCGCAGGTAAACCCGCTCCTACACCTGATCGGTGGTGGACACACATCGGGGGTTGGACACAGGTCGCCGTGTAGGAGCGGGTTTACCCGCGAAGAGGCCCGTCAGGCAAACCAAAAAAAGCCCCGCCAGTTCGCACTGGCGGGGCTTTTTCATTCAGCTTTGGCTATCAGCCGTGATGAGGTTTGTGCTCATCGGCGGTTTCCAAGGCTGGTTCCTGGGAAGCTGCAGCAGCTTCCTGTGCGGCTTTGGCAGCAGCCTCGGCCTCGCGCTTACGGCGACGCACTTCACGTGGGTCGTTCGGTGCGCGGCCGTTGGCCAGCATGACAGTGGCAGGTTCGACCACTGCAGGTGCCGGTGCAGGCTCGGCCACTACTTCTGGCTGGGCTTCGACAACCGGGGCAGGCTGCACGGCAACCGGAGCGACTTCGACCACGGCCGGGGCCTGTTCGATTTCACCGACTTCTACCGCTGGGGCTTCTGCCGGGGTTTCAGTGACCACGGTTTCTGCAACCACGACCGGCTCAACAGCAGGTGCATCTTCAGCGACAGGCTGCGGGGCCATTTCAACCACAGGCTCGGCAGTTGCCTCGGCTGCGGCCACTGGCTCGGTGACCGGCTGCTCGACCGCTGGGGCCACGGACGCTTCTTCAGCTTTGGTGGCCGCTTCGACCTGCTCGACCGCTTGGGCGGCTTCGCTGTTGTCGGTTTCTGCAACGGCAGCGACTTCGGCGGTAGCACGCTCGGCCTGCTGGTTAGCCTGGGCTTCTGCGTCCGAGCTGATGTTGCTGGTGGCGACAGCAGCCGTCACGGCAAGGCCAGCAGCCAGTTCGGCACCCAGCTCGGTGGCCTGGTGCTGTTGTGGCTGCTCTTCACTGCCTTCTTCTTCACTGCCGTCGATCAGCTCGCCATTGGCATTGCGCTGACGCTCACGACGGTTGCTGCGACGACGCTGGCCACGGGAGCGGCGGCGCGGGCGCTCGCCATCGGTGCCTTCCTGCTCGTCTTGCAGCAGCTCTTCGCCTGGCAGTTGCTCTTCGGCCAGCTCGGCTGCCTGTTCGGTTGCTTCTTCGGCAGCGCGTGGTTGGCGCTCTTCGCGTGGTGGGCGCGGGGCGCGTTCTTCGCGTGGAGCACGCTCTTCGCGCGGTGCGCGTTCTTCACGTGGAGCACGTTCTTCGCGAGGGGCGCGTTCTTCACGTGGAGCACGTTCTTCGCGAGGGGTGCGTTCTTCACGCGGTGCCCGTTCTTCACGTGGAGCACGCTCTTCACGCGGTGCGCGTTCTTCACGTGGAGCACGCTCTTCGCGGGCTACACGTTCTTCACGTGGCTGGCGCTCTTCGCGTTCGGCTGGCGGGGTAGCGTCCAGCGGCTCGCGCAGTTCGCGAACGCGCTCTTCGCCGCGGTTGCCACGGCGGTCTTCGCGTGGCTGGCGCGGCGCACGTTCTTCACGCGGTGCACGCTCTTCACGTGGGGCACGTTCCTCACGCGGCGCACGCTCTTCGCGTGGGGCGCGTTCCTCGCGCGGTGCACGCTCTTCACGCGGTGCGCGCTCGGCACGCTCTTCACGCGGCTTGCGTTCTTCGTCGCGGCGGCCGTTGCGGTTGCGGCTTTGCTGGCGGCCGTTGCGGCGTTCTTCGTTGCGCGGGCTGCGCTCGGCAGCCGGTTTTTCGGCGGCGGGAGCCACTGGCGCGGCGGCAGGCTCGTCCTTGCCGGCGAACAGGCTCACCAGCGACTTCACCAGGCCTTTGAACAGGCTTGGCTCCGGAGCGCTCGGGGCAGGGGCGACCGGCGCGGCAGCCTGGGGCTCTTCAGCGGCGGCCGGTACCGGTGCGTTGGCGCGGGCCGGGGCCGTTTTCACTGCGGCTTCCTGGCGTACTAGGGTGCGGGTGGCGGTCGGTTGCGGCGCTTCTTCGGCTTCGGCGGCGGCGATTTCGTAGCTGGACTGGTTGTTCAGCACTTCAGGGTTGTCGTCGCGCAGGCGCTGGACTTCGAAGTGCGGGGTCTCCAGGTGGTCGTTCGGCAGGATGATGATGCGCGCACGGGTGCGCAGCTCGATCTTGGTGATCGAGTTACGCTTTTCGTTCAGCAGGAACGCGGCTACCGGGATCGGCACTTGAGCACGTACTTCGGCGGTGCGGTCCTTCAGGGCTTCTTCTTCGATCAGGCGCAGGATGGCCAGCGACAGCGATTCGACGTCACGGATGATGCCGGTGCCGGAGCAGCGTGGGCAGACGATGCCGCTGCTTTCGCCCAGCGATGGGCGCAGGCGCTGACGGGACATTTCCAGCAGGCCGAAGCGCGAGATGCGGCCTACCTGGACGCGGGCGCGGTCGGCTTCCAGGCATTCACGCACGCGCTCTTCAACGGCGCGCTGGTTCTTCGCCGGGGTCATGTCGATGAAGTCGATGACGATCAGGCCGCCGATGTCACGCAGGCGCAGCTGGCGGGCGATTTCCTCGGCCGCTTCCAGGTTGGTCTGCAGGGCGGTTTCTTCGATGTCGCTGCCTTTGGTGGCGCGCGCCGAGTTGATATCGATGGACACCAGGGCTTCGGTCGGGTCGATCACGATCGAACCGCCGGACGGCAGGTCGACCACGCGCTGGAAGGCGGTCTCGATCTGGCTTTCGATCTGGAAGCGGTTGAACAGCGGCACGCTGTCTTCGTACAGCTTGACCTTGCTGGCGTACTGCGGCATCACCTGGCGGATGAAGGTCAGCGCTTCTTCCTGGGCGTCGATGCTGTCGATCAGCACTTCGCCGATGTCCTGACGCAGGTAGTCGCGGATGGCGCGGATGATGACGTTGCTTTCCTGGTAGATCAGGAATGGCGCGGCGCGGTCCAGGGACGCTTCCTTGATGGCGGTCCACAGCTGCAGCAGGTAATCCAGGTCCCACTGCATTTCTTCGCTGCTGCGGCCAAGGCCGGCAGTGCGCACGATCAGGCCCATATCGCCCGGTACGGTCAGGCCGTTCAGGGCTTCGCGCAGTTCGTTGCGCTCTTCGCCTTCGATGCGGCGCGAGATGCCACCGGCACGCGGGTTGTTGGGCATCAGCACCAGGTAGCGGCCGGCCAGGCTGATAAAGGTGGTGAGGGCGGCGCCTTTGTTGCCGCGCTCTTCCTTCTCGACCTGAACGATGACTTCCTGGCCTTCGCTGAGCACTTCCTTGATGTTGACCCGGCCTTCAGGGGCCTTCTTGAAGTACTCGCGGGAGATTTCTTTCAGCGGCAGGAAGCCGTGACGTTCGGAACCGAAGTCGACGAAGGCAGCTTCGAGGCTGGGTTCGATGCGGGTGATCTTGCCTTTGTAGATGTTGGCCTTTTTCTGCTCGCGCGCGCCGGACTCGATGTCCAGGTCGTAGAGACGTTGGCCGTCCACCAGGGCTACACGCAACTCTTCGGGTTGAGTCGCGTTAATCAGCATTCTTTTCATGTTGTACCGTCGGTTTCCGGGCTGCCGGAAACGGCGTTCGGCACACACGACGTCTCATGGTCGGTGCCAAGGTGCGCAAAGGGTGGCCGGGCCACCCCCGTGTCGAGCGACGTTCGGCACCAGCCGGTTGCCCAGCCTGCCGTTGTCGCGACGACGCGTCCTGTTTGCTGCGGTGCCAACAAGGCCCCGGTGGCTTCGAATAGGTATCCGAATCAACCAAGCGGGCCTTGTGCACTCAGTCAGGAGGAGGAATCAACCGTCAGCCGTGGACGCCCGGAGGGCATCTGTTCAGGACCTTATCCGCTCACCAGCCGTCAGTGGGCTGGTGGCCGGACGCGGTGCTACACGGTCCGAGGGCTGTGCATCTCCACCCTGCACGTATCCCTGATAATTCGGGTGCTGCCGCGCGCTGAATCCGCAACGGGTTGCATTTTTCGCCAGCGCTGGTTCTGCGCTGGCGCCATTCATGTCCAAGGCAGGTATTTCCGAAGCATTCGCCGGGCGATGCGTGGAAGCGACTCGCGGGCAGAGGTGCAGCGAAAAGAATCGGGTAAGCAGGTGAAACACCGCACTTGTCGTTTTTTTTCGGTCTTCTCTACACGGCGCTGGTGGCGATTCCAGGCATTTCGGTAAACTGGCGAAAACCCCGTAGGACGGCCTCGCGTCCTGGAGAATTGCGAAGGTCAGGGACCGGCAAAGAGCCTGGTGCCGCTGGCCTGCCGCTTTTGGCGGCGTTCGCGACTATAGCAGCAATGATTAAGTGCTTCAATTCCATAAAAAATTGTTATGATCTCGCAATGACGACCAATACCCCTCCGACTTCCGGCGTTCAGCTGATCGAAGTCGCGCCGGAGCTTGCCGGCCAACGCATCGATAATTTCCTCATCACGGCCCTCAAGGGCGTGCCCAAGACACTGGTCTACCGCATCCTGCGCAAGGGTGAGGTGAGGGTCAACAAGGGCCGCGTCAAGCCGGAGTACAAGATCCAGGCCGGCGACATCGTGCGGGTCCCGCCCGTCCGCTTGCCGGAACGAGACGAACCGGCACCGGTGGCCCAAGGCCTACTGCAGCGTCTGGAAGCCGCCATTGTCTACGAGGACAAAGCGCTTATCGTGATGAACAAGCCGGCCGGCATTGCCGTGCACGGCGGCAGTGGCCTGAGCTTCGGGGTGATCGAGGCGCTGCGCCAGTTGCGCCCGGACGCCAAGGAGCTGGAGCTGGTGCACCGCCTGGATCGCGACACGTCTGGCCTGTTGATGATCGCCAAGAAGCGCAGCATGCTGCGTCACCTGCATGCCGCCCTGCGCGGTGATGGTGTCGACAAGCGCTATATGGCGCTGGTGCGCGGCCATTGGCCAACCTCGAAAAAGCAGGTCAACGCGCCGTTGCTCAAGAGCAACCTGCGTTCCGGCGAGCGCATGGTCGAAGTGAACGATGAAGGCAAGGAGGCGCTGACCCTGTTTCGCGTCCTGCGCCGTTTTGGTGACTTTGCCACCATCGTCGAGGCGCGCCCGATAACCGGTCGTACCCATCAGATCCGCGTGCACACCCTGCATGCCGGGCACATGATCGCTGGCGACAGCAAATACGGCGACGAAGACTTCAGCCGGGAAATTCGCGAGTTGGGCGGCAAGCGCCTGTTTCTGCATGCCTATGCGTTGACTGTACCGCTGCCGGACGGTGGTGAATTGAAGCTCGAGGCGCCTGTGGATGAGGTCTGGGCGAAAACCGTTGAACGTCTGAGTGCGTCCTGATCCATGAAAAAAGGCTATGAGCTACTGATCTTCGACTGGGATGGCACCCTGGCCGATTCCATTGGGCGTATCGTCGAGGCCATGAATGTCGCCGCAGAGCGTGCCGGCGAGGCGCAGAGCAGCGACGCTGCGGTCAAGGGTATCATCGGTCTGGCCTTGGACGAGGCGATCCACACCCTGTACCCGCACCTGGCGCCTGCAGAGGTTGCCAGCTTCCGCCAGCACTATGCTGATGTCTACGTTGCGCTGGATCAGCAACCTTCGCCGTTGTTCGATGGCGTGGTCGAGTCGCTGGATGCCTTTCGCGCCGAGGGTTACCGCCTGGCGGTGGCCACCGGCAAGGCCCGTCGCGGGCTGGATCGGGTGCTCAAGGCCAATGGCTGGGAGCGGTTCTTCGACATCACCCGCGCGGCTGACGAGACCCGTGGCAAGCCACACCCGCTGATGCTTGAGGAAATCCTCGGGCATTGTGGCGTCGAACCGTCGCGTGCGCTGATGGTCGGAGATTCGGCATTCGACCTGCAGATGGCCAGCAATGCCGGCATGCATTCGGTGGCGGTTGGCTATGGTGCCATGTCGCTGCAGGCGCTGGCCGAGTTTGGCCCGCAGGTATGCATCGATCACTTTTCCCAGTTGCGCGAGTGGCTGGGTGGTTCCGCAATTCCACTTCCAAGGTAGGTAAGCATGGCAGACGAATGGAAAGCCCCTGAGGCCGAGCCCGGGGAGCGCGAAGAGCGCAACAGCTGGAAGCTGCTGGAAAAGACCTTGCTGGCCAGCGTGCAGGAGCAGCGACGGTCGCGGCGCTGGGGGATCTTCTTCAAGCTGCTGACCTTCGTCTACCTGTTCGGCATTCTGGCGTTGTTCTCGCCGCTGATGGACATGGACAAGGCCGCTTCGCGCAGTGCCAGCCATACCGCGCTAGTCGAGGTGCGCGGGGTGATTGCCGATCAGGAGGCTGCCAGCGCCGATAACATCGTCAAGAGCCTGCGCGAAGCGTTCAAGGACGACAAGACCAAGGCTGTGGTGATGCGCATCAATAGCCCGGGTGGCAGCCCGGTGCAAGCGGGTTACGTGTATGACGAAATCCGTCGCCTGCGTGCCGAATATCCCGCCATCAAGCTGTATGCGGTGATCGCTGACCTTGGTGCTTCCGGTGCCTATTACATCGCCAGTGCGGCGGACGAGATCTATGCCGACAAGGCCAGCCTGGTGGGGTCCATTGGGGTGACGGCGGCGGGTTATGGCTTTGTTGGCACCATGGAGAAGCTAGGGGTCGAGCGCCGTGCCTATACATCGGGTGAGCACAAGGCGTTCCTTGATCCGTTTTCGCCGGAAAAACCAGAAGAGACCCGGTTCTGGCAGGGTGTGCTGGATACCACGCACCGGCAGTTCATCGCCATGGTCAAGCAGGGGCGGGGTGAGCGCCTGAAGGATAAGGAGCACCCGGAGTTGTTCAGCGGCCTGATCTGGTCGGGTGAGCAGGCCAAGGTGCTGGGGCTGGTGGATGGCTTGGGCAGTGCCAGCTATGTGGCGCGTGAGATCGTGGGCGAGAAGGAGTTGGTTGACTTCACCGTTCAGGAGTCGCCTTTCGATCGCTTCTCCAAGCGCGTGGGTGCCAGCGTGGCTGAGCACCTGGCGATGTGGATGGGGTTCCAGGGGCCGCAGTTGCGTTGAGTTCGTCGCAGTTTTTGTGGTGTCTGGCAGATCAAGCGCCGCCTGCGCGGCGCATTGCGCGCAGGCTCGCTCATCGATCAGGGTGCCCAGCGGTGCGTTGTAGGCGCGGGTTTACCCGCGAATAGGCCAGGCCTGCCGGCCAATATCCCTGGCCATTCACCGTCGCAGCACCATCGCATTCGCAGGCATGAGGTGGTGTCGCCACGCCCGTTGTAGGAGCGGGTTTACCCGCGAATAGGCCGGACCCGCCGTCCAATATCCCCGATCGTTCACCCTCCCGGGCGGCGCTCGATCTGCCGGGCGCCCAAATCCCCAGCCAGGTTACGGAACCATCACCCCTTCCTTGGTCAGCATATCCACCAGCCGAATCAGCGGCAGCCCGATCAGGCTGGTCGCGTCGCACCCGTGCGTGCTCTGGAACAAGCTCACCCCCAGCCCCTCCGCCTTGAAACTCCCTGCGCAATCCAGCGGCTGTTCTGCTGCCACGTAACGCTCGACCTGCTCCCTGCTCAGTTCACGCAGTGTCACGGTAAAAGGCACGCAATCCACCTGGCATTGCCCGGTGGCGCTGTTCAGCAGTGCCAGCCCGGTAAGAAAGCTCACCTGCTGCCCGCTACACTCCAGCAGTTGCTCGCAAGCGCGCTCGAACGTATGCGGCTTGCCCAGCACCTGCTCGCCCAATACCGCAACCTGGTCCGAGCCTATGATCAGGTGTCTGGGGTGGCTGCCTGCCAATGCCTCGGCCTTTTGCCTGGCCAGCCGGCGCACCAGCTCTACGGGCGGTTCGCCATCCAGGCGTTGCTCGTCTATATCGGGGCTTGCCCAGGTGAAGGGCAGGTGCAGGCGTGCGAGCAGTTCGCGGCGATAGGCAGAGCTGGAAGCCAGTAACAAAGGAAGCATGGTAGACTCCGGGTTCGGTTGAACCAATTCTATCACGCACGATGCCGCCTAATTTCCTTTGACAGGGGCGGGGGGCATCCCTAGAATGCTGCGCCTATGTTGAATGACCCGATTCCACCTCACGTTGACCCGCGCAAATTAGCCGATCGTGGCGTAACCCTTAACGGTTCGCTGCAACTCGCTGATTTGGAAAGACTCTGCGACCCGCTTTCCGACAATGTCGGTACGGTGCAGGCGAAGTTCGATTTTGAACGAGATGAACAGCACGTGGTGGTTATCCACAGCGAGCTGGACGTCGAAGTCAAGATGGTTTGCCAGCGTTGTCTTGAGCTGGTCACCCTACCGATCCACAGCGAATGTACATACGCCGTGGTGAAGGAGGGTGCGAATACCCAGTCGTTGCCGAAAGGCTATGACGTGCTGGAACTGGGCGAAGATCCTTTGGATCTGCAGGCATTGGTCGAGGAGGAGCTTTTGCTCGCCTTGCCAATCGTGCCTGCTCATCATCCGGAAGAATGCCAGCAGCCGGCGGGCGCAGACGAGCCCGAATCGAGCAAGGACGAGGTATCGCGGTCCAACCCGTTCAGTGTTTTGGCGCAGTTAAAGCGTGACCCAAACGTTTAGGAGTTAATCAATTATGGCTGTTCAGCAGAACAAAAAATCCCGCTCTGCCCGTGACATGCGCCGTTCGCACGACGCCCTGTCGGAAAACGCGCTGTCGGTAGAGAAAACCACCGGTGAAGTTCACCTGCGTCACCACGTTTCGCCAGAAGGCGTATACCGTGGTCGTAAAGTGGTCGACAAGGGCGCTGACGAGTAATCCTTGTCCGCTCAGGTCATCGCGATCGACGCAATGGGCGGGGACTTCGGTCCCCGCAGCATTGTCCAGGCTAGCATTGCCTGCCTTTCGGCTACCCCCTCGCTTCATCTGACCCTCGTCGGTCAACCCTCCCTCCTTGAAGATCTCGTCAGTGGCCTGCCAGCTGCGGATCGCGCGCGCCTGCAGATTGTCGCCGCCAGTGAGGTAGTCGGCATGGACGAGCGGCCATCCCAGGCGTTGCGCGGCAAGCCGGATTCGTCGATGCGCATCGCCCTCGAACTGGTGCGCGACGGAAAAGCCCAGGCCTGTGTCAGTGCCGGCAATACCGGGGCGCTGATGGCGTTGTCGCGCTTCGTGCTCAAGACCCTGCCGGGTATCGACCGGCCGGCCATGGTGGCGGCGATCCCGACCCAGGCGGGTTACTGCCAACTGCTCGATCTGGGCGCGAATGTCGACTGCAGTGCCGAAAACCTCTACCAGTTCGCGGTAATGGGCTCGGTGGCCGCTCAGGCCCTGGGTGTGCATCGGCCACGCGTGGCGCTGTTGAATATCGGTACCGAGGACATCAAGGGTAACCAGCAGGTCAAGCTGGCTGCCACGCTGTTGCAGAACGCCCGCGGCCTCAACTATGTCGGTTTCGTCGAAGGGGATGGCCTGTACCGGGGTGAGGCAGACGTGGTGGTGTGCGACGGTTTTGTCGGCAACATACTGCTCAAGTCCAGCGAGGGCCTGGCGACGATGATTGGTGCGCGCATCGAAAAACTGTTCAAGGGCGGTGCTTTTGCCCGCGTTGCCGGGGCCGTTGCCATGCCGCTGCTCAAGCGTCTGCAGGCCGACCTGGCGCCGGCGCGGCACAATGGGGCGAGCTTCCTGGGGCTGCAGGGTATCGTCATCAAGAGTCATGGCTCGGCGGGCGTGCAGGGGTTTCAGAGTGCCATCCAGCGGGCGCTGATCGAAATTCAGGAAAACCTGCCGCAGCGGCTGCACGGCCGCCTTGAAGATCTGTTGCCTTAGGCATTTCGCCGATGAAGTGCTTAAATGTGACCGCTTGGTCTATGTTTCCATCCAAGTTTTCAGATTCCGCGCCTGGCCTCGGGCCTGGCGCACACTATCCGACGACAAGATCATAAGGGCTTGTTCAATGTCTGCATCCCTCGCATTCGTCTTTCCCGGTCAAGGTTCCCAGTCGCTGGGCATGCTCGCCGAGCTCGGCGCCGAGAAGCCAGTGATCATCGAAACCTTCAAGGAAGCGTCCGAAGCGCTCGGCTACGACCTGTGGAAGCTGGTCCAGGACGGCCCGGAAGAGCAACTCAACCAGACCGACAAGACCCAGCCGGCAATCCTTACTGCGTCCATCGCACTGTGGCGCCTGTGGCTGGAAGAGGGTGGTGCCAAGCCTGCCTTCGTTTCCGGGCACAGCCTGGGTGAATACAGCGCCCTGGTCGCCGCTGGCAGCATCAGCCTGAAAGATGCCGTTCGCCTGGTCGAGCGCCGCGGTCAGCTGATGCAGGAAGCCGTACCGGCCGGTCACGGCGCCATGGCTGCCATTCTCGGCCTGGACGATGCTGTGGTCGTGCAACTCTGCGCCGAAGCTGCTGAAGATGAAGTGGTCAGCGCCGTGAACTTCAACTCGCCTGGTCAGGTGGTCATCGCCGGTAACAAGGCGGCGGTAGACCGCGCCATGGAGCTGTGCAAGGCCAAAGGTGCCAAGCGCGCCCTGCCACTGGCGGTGAGCGTCCCGTCGCACTGCGCCCTGATGAAGCCAGCCGCCGAGCGCTTTGCCGAATCGGTCAATGCCATCGAATGGAAGGCCCCGCAGATTCCGGTGGTGCAGAACGTCACTGCCGCCGTCGCTGCCGACCTCGATGCTCTCAAGCACGACCTGCTGGCACAGCTGTACCAGCCGGTACGCTGGGTCGAGTGCGTGCAGACCCTGGCCGCCAACGGTGCGGTCAACCTGGTCGAGTGTGGCCCGGGCAAGGTCCTGGCTGGCCTTAACAAGCGTTGCGCCGACGGCGTGACCACCTACAACCTCAACACCCCTGACGCCGTTGCTGCCACCCGCGCGGCACTGGCCTGATTTGGAGAAGCTTGCATGAGCCTGCAAGGTAAAGTTGCACTGGTTACCGGCGCCAGCCGTGGCATTGGCCAGGCCATCGCCCTCGAGCTGGGCCGCCAGGGCGCGACCGTGATCGGTACCGCCACTTCGGCGTCCGGCGCCGAGCGCATCGCTGCCACCCTGAAAGAACACGGCATCACCGGCACCGGCATGGAGCTGAACGTGACCAGCGCCGAATCGGTTGAAGCCGTGCTGGCCGCCATTGGCGAGCAGTTCGGTGCGCCGGCCATCCTGGTCAACAACGCCGGTATCACCCGCGACAACCTCATGCTGCGCATGAAAGACGACGAGTGGTTCGATGTCATCGACACCAACCTCAACAGCCTCTACCGTCTGTCCAAGGGCGTGCTGCGTGGCATGACCAAGGCACGTTGGGGTCGTATCATCAGCATCGGCTCGGTCGTCGGTGCCATGGGTAACGCAGGTCAGGCCAACTACGCGGCGGCCAAGGCCGGTCTGGAAGGCTTCAGTCGCGCCCTGGCGCGTGAAGTGGGTTCGCGTGGCATCACCGTCAACTCGGTGACCCCGGGCTTCATTGATACCGACATGACCCGCGAGCTGCCAGAAGCTCAGCGCGAAGCCCTGCAGACCCAGATTCCGCTGGGCCGCCTGGGCCAGGCTGACGAAATTGCCAAGGTGGTTTCGTTCCTGGCGTCCGACGGCGCCGCCTACGTGACCGGCGCTACCGTGCCGGTCAACGGCGGGATGTACATGTAATACTGCAACTCAATGTGACGGGTTTCGTAAAAAAAGAGTCATACTGCGAGCCTAAAATCCGTTATAAAGCTGCAACCAGATTCCAGGCAGCGGGTGTGGTGACTAGCCTGAAGGTGCGTTTAGCTTGAAAAGCGAACGTCTTTCTATAAAATTAGCCACCGGCCAGCTGCCTGACATATATCCATTAGGAGTGAAAACTAGGTATGAGCACCATCGAAGAACGCGTCAAGAAAATCGTCGCCGAGCAACTGGGCGTCAAGGAAGAAGAAGTGACTGAGACTAAGTCCTTCGTCGATGACCTGGGTGCCGATTCGCTTGACACCGTTGAACTGGTGATGGCTCTGGAAGAGGAATTCGAGACCGAAATCCCTGACGAAGAAGCCGAGAAGATCACTACCGTTCAAGCTGCCATCGACTACGTCAAAGCCCACCAGGCCTAAGACGCGACAGTCGACGTTTCTTGTCGGGGAAAACCGCACTGCCTTCGCCGGCGTGCGGTTTTTTCTTTGCGAGCGCCTCGCATTTATCAGGCGGCTTCGTTCACCGCGCACCAAGAGCTTGTTGCCATTTCATTCCAGCACTTGAATGCAATGGCAAGAGACTCTGTTATTAGAAAAGGAGAGTACTGTGTCGCGTAGACGCGTCGTGGTCACCGGTATGGGTATGCTGTCGCCACTGGGTACCGATGTACCGAGCACCTGGCAGGGCATTCTGGCTGGCCGCAGTGGCATCGGTCCGATCGAACACACGGACCTGTCTGCCTACTCCACCCGTTTTGGCGGCTCGGTGAAAGGCTTCGAGGTTGAGCAGTACCTGTCGGCCAAAGAGGCCCGCAAGCTCGACCTGTTCATCCAGTACGGCCTGGCGGCTGGTTTCCAGGCCGTGCGTAATGCCGGCCTGGAGGTCACCGATGCCAACCGCGAGCGTATTGGCGTGGCCATGGGCTCGGGTATCGGTGGTCTGACCAACATCGAAGAAACCAGCCGCACCCTGCACGATTCAGGGCCGCGCCGCATTTCGCCGTTCTTCGTGCCGGGTTCGATCATCAACATGATCTCCGGTTTCCTGTCGATCCACCTGGGTCTGCAAGGGCCGAACTATGCCATCGCCACTGCGTGCACCACTGGCACCCATTGCATCGGCATGGCCGCGCGCAATATCGCCTACGGTGAGGCTGACGTGATGATCGCAGGTGGCGCCGAGATGGCCGCTTGTGGTCTGGGCATGGGCGGTTTTGGCGCTTCGCGCGCACTGTCTACCCGCAACGATGAACCCAGCCGGGCCAGCCGCCCGTGGGACAAGGGTCGTGACGGCTTTGTATTGTCCGACGGTGCCGGAGCCCTGGTGCTCGAGGAGCTGGAGCACGCCAAGGCCCGCGGTGCGACTATCTATGCCGAGCTGGTTGGCTTTGGCATGAGCGGCGACGCCTACCACATGACCTCGCCACCCGACTCTGGCGAGGGCGCTGCCCGCTGCATGGCCAACGCTTTGCGCGATGCCGGTATCCAGCCGGAAGACGTCAGCTACATCAACGCCCACGGCACTTCTACCCCGGCGGGCGATGTGGCCGAAGTGGCGGCGATCAAGCGCGTGTTCGGCGAGCATGCCTACAAGCTGGCGGTCAGCTCGACCAAGTCGATGACGGGCCACTTGCTGGGCGCCGCGGGCGCGGTGGAAGCGATCTTCAGCGTGCTGGCAATCAATAGCCAGATGGCCCCACCGACCATCAACCTGGACGAGCCGGACGAAGGGTGTGACCTCGACTTCGTTCCCCACCAGGCGCGCAGCATGCCGATCGACGTGGTGCTGTCCAACTCGTTCGGCTTTGGCGGCACCAACGGCTCGCTGGTATTCCGCCGGTTTGCCGACTGATGCACAGCTGGATCGACGGCCAGCCGGCGACTGCACTCAACCTGCAGAACCGCGGCCTGGCCTACGGCGATGGCCTGTTCGAAACCATCGCCGTGCGAGGTGCCCGGCCCAGCTTGCTGGACGGCCACCTTGCACGCCTGGCGCTGGGCTGCCAGCGCTTGGCGATCAACACCGACCTGGCGCTGGTGCGCGACGAGTTGCTGCGTTACGCCAGCCAGCTGGGTGAGGGTGTCGTCAAACTTATCCTTACCCGTGGCGATAGCCAGCGTGGCTATGCGCCAGCTGTCGATGCAGCGCCGCGGCGTATCCTGCAAGGCAGCCCATTACCCCGTTATCCTGTCGAGCATGCTGAGCATGGTGTGCGGTTGTTCCCCTGCCAGACCCGGCTTGGGGAACAACCACTGCTGGCTGGCCTCAAACACCTTAACCGCCTGGAGCAGGTGCTGGCCCGTGCCGAATGGCAGGACAGCGTCCATGCCGAAGGCCTGATGCGTGACGCGCAGGGCAGGGTGATCGAAGGGGTATACAGCAATCTGTTTCTGGTGCGTGATGGCGTGCTGCTTACCGCCGACCTTAGCCGTTGTGGCGTGGCGGGCGTGATGCGTGCCGCACTGCTGGAACAGGCCCCGCTGCTGGGTATTGCGGCACACGTCTGCGACCTGTCGTTCGAGGCGCTTGAGCAAGCGGATGAAGTATTTGTTTGCAATAGCGTTTACGGCATTTGGCCCGTGTGTGGCGTAGCCGCGCTAAACTGGTCGCCGGGCCCGCTCACTCGTAAACTGCAGGCCGTTGCCCGTACGTTACTGGAAACCTGAATTCGTGAGACGTAAATTCCTGCTGTTGCTGGAAATGGGCTTGATCCTTGCCGGCCTGGCGTTTGGCTGGTCGGCCTGGAAGGTCAACTCGGTCCTGGAGCAGCCCCTGCACGTCACGCAGGAGCGCCTGCTGGATGTGCCCAATGGCACTAACCCCAACCGCATGTTCTACAGCATGCAAAGAGAAGGGTTGCTTGACGATGCTGTCTGGTTGCGTTTGTACTGGCGCTTCAACATGGCCGGCACACCGCTGCACACTGGCGAGTACCGTCTTACCCCTGGCATGACCGTCGAGCAGTTGTTCGACGCCTGGCGCCGTGCCGACGTGGTGCAGTACAACCTCACCCTGGTCGAAGGCTGGACCTTCCGCCAGGTGCGTGCGGCCGTGGCCAAGCATGAAAAGATCAAGCATACCCTGGACGGCTTGTCGGATGCCGAGGTCATGGACAAGCTCGGCCATACCGGTGTATTCCCCGAAGGCCGCTTCTTCCCCGACACCTACCGCTTCGTGCGGGGTATGACCGATGTCGAGTTGCTGCAGCAGGCCTACATGCGTCTGGACGAAGTGCTGGCCAAGGAGTGGGCCGAGCGCTCCACCGACCTGCCGTATCGTGACCCTTACCAGGCGCTGATCATGGCCTCCCTGGTCGAAAAGGAAACCGGCATTCCGCAGGAGCGCGGGCAGATCGCCGGCGTGTTCGTGCGGCGCATGCGCCTGGGTATGATGCTGCAGACCGACCCGACGGTTATCTATGGCATGGGTGAACGCTACAACGGCAAGATCACCCGCGCCGACCTGCGCGAGCCGACGCCCTATAACACCTACACCATGACCGGCCTGCCGCCGACCCCGATCGCCATGGTCGGCCGCGAGGCGATTCACGCGGCGCTGAACCCATCCAATGGCACCAGTCTTTACTTCGTCGCCCGCGGCGATGGCAGCCATGTGTTTTCCGACGACCTCGACGACCACAATTCGGCAGTGCGCGAGTTCCAGCTCAAGCGCCGGTCGGACTACCGCTCCAGCCCCGCGCCGCAGCAAGAGGCCAAGCCAGGTGCCGATGATGCCGAACAGGCATCGGGCGCCGACGATGCGCAGCGCCCTGAGCCCCCAGCAGCGGACCCGTCAGCAGCGGATGAGCCAACTGCGCAGCCAGCCCCCGATGAAGCGCCCGCGCAGGATGCCCCTGCCGGCGGTGCGCAAGCGGCCGAGCGGCCGACGCCTGACGAACAACATTAAGGACTGCCTGTGAGCGGCTTGTTTATTACTTTGGAAGGCCCCGAAGGCGCGGGCAAGAGCACCAATCGCGACTACCTGGCCGCGCGCCTGCGCGAGCACGGCCTGGACGTGGTGCTGACCCGTGAGCCAGGCGGTACGCCGCTGGCGGAAAAGGTGCGTGAACTGTTGCTGACGCCCAGCGACGAAGGCATGGCGGCCGACACTGAGCTGCTGCTGGTGTTCGCCGCTCGCGCCCAGCACCTGGCGCAGGTCATCCGCCCGGCGCTGGCCCGCGGGGCTGTTGTACTGTGTGATCGTTTCACGGACGCCACCTATGCCTATCAGGGTGGCGGGCGTGGTCTGTCGGTCGAGCGTATCGCGGTTCTGGAACAATTCGTCCAGGGCGACCTGCGCCCGGACCTGACCCTGGTCTTCGACCTGCCGGTGGAAGTGGGCCTTGCCCGCGCCGCCGCCCGTGGCCGCCTTGACCGATTCGAGCAGGAAGGGCAGGCGTTCTTCGAAGCGGTGCGCCAGGCGTACCTGCAGCGCGCCCAAGGCGCGCCACAGCGCTACAGCCTGCTTGATGCGGCACAATCCCTGGAGGCGGTGCAGCGTGACATCGACGTACTGCTGCCAGGCATTCTGGAGCGTTGCCGTGGCTGAGGCCTACCCTTGGCAGCAGGCGCTGTGGCAGCAACTGGCCGGTCGCAGCCGCCACGCCCACGCTTACCTGCTGCATGGGCCGCAGGGTATTGGCAAGCGGGCCATGGCCGAGCGTCTGATGGCGCGCCTGTTGTGCCAGCAGCCGCAGGGCCTGGACGCTTGTGGGGCGTGTAAGTCGTGCCTGTTGCTCAAGGCCGGCAGCCACCCGGACAACTTCGTCCTCGAGCCGGAGGAGGCTGACAAGCCGATCAAGGTCGACCAGGTACGCGAGCTGGTGGCCTTTGTGGTGCAGACCGCGCAGTTGGGCGGGCGCAAGGTGGTGTTGATCGAGCCGGTGGAGGCGATGAATGTCAACGCCTCCAACGCCCTGCTCAAAAGCCTTGAAGAACCTTCCGGTGATACCGTGTTGTTGCTGGTGACGCACCAGCCCAGCCGTCTGTTGCCGACGATCAAGAGCCGCTGCCAGCAGGTGGCCTGTCCGCAGCCCAGTCTGGCCCAGAGCCAGGCATGGCTGACTGGCGCGTTACCCGACTGCGACGAGGTCGAGCGCGATGAGCTGCTGACGCTGGCGGCAGGTTCGCCATTGATGGCGGTCAGCCTGCAGGCGCAGGGTGTGCGCGAGCAACGCGCGCTGGTGGCCGATGGGGTGAAGAAGCTGCTCAAGCAGCAGCAATCGCCGAGCCAGCTGGCCGATGCCTGGAGCGGTGTGCCGTTGTTGCTGCTGTTCGACTGGTTCTGCGATTGGTCGCACCTGATCCTGCGCTATCAGTTGACCCAGGACGAGGAAGGGTTAGGCTTGGCCGATATGCGCAAGGTCGTGCAATACCTGGCGCAGAAGAGCCGCCAGGCCAAGGTGCTGGAGGTGCAGGCATGGATCCTCGAACAGCGCCAGAAGGTACTGGGCAAGGCCAACCTCAACCGCGCCTTGTTGCTTGAATCGCTGCTGGCTCACTGGCTGCAACTGCCGGGTGCCCGCTGATTTTCCATTTTTCATGTGTGCCGTTATCCCATGCTCGTAGATTCCCATTGCCACCTCGACCGTCTTGACCTCACTGCTCACCAGGGCTCCCTCGACGCTGCCCTGCAGGCGGCGCGTGAGCGTGGGGTCGGGCATTTCCTGTGCATTGGCGTCAGTGCCGAGAATGCGGGTGCAGTGAAGGCGCTGAGCGAGCAGTACGCTGACGTCGACTGCTCGGTGGGCGTGCACCCACTGGACCTGGCCCCTGGCGAAACCCCGGCGTTGGAATGGTTGTTGCGCGAACTGGCCCACCCGCATGTGGTGGCGATTGGTGAAACCGGGCTGGATTACCACTACGAGCCGGAGGCTGCCGAGCTGCAGCAGGCTTCGTTCCGCTTGCACCTGGAGGCCTCCAGGCAGACCGGCAAACCGGTGATCGTGCATACCCGGGCGGCGCGTGCCGATACCCTGGCGCTGCTGCGTGAGGCCAACCTGCCGCAGGCTGGCGTGCTGCACTGCTTTACCGAGGACTGGGACATGGCCAAGGCCGCGCTGGACCTGGGTTATTACATCTCGCTGTCGGGCATCGTGACCTTCCGCAATGCCGATGCCTTGCGTGAAGTGGCGCGGCAGGTGCCGGTCGATCGCTTGCTGGTGGAGACCGATTCGCCGTACCTGGCGCCGATTCCGCACCGGGGCAAGCCGAACCTGCCGCAGTATGTGCGGGAGGTGGCGGAGTATGTGGCTTCGTTGCGTGGGGCCAGTTATGAGCAGTTGGCGGAGCAGACTACCGCCAACTTCAAGCGGCTGTTCCCGTTGGCGCGGGTGGATTGATTCACCGGGGTTAGAGATTGTGTGAGGGGCGCAAGGTGCCTGCCACAACCCTTGCAGCGCCTGTGAGATCGAGCGCCGCCCGCGCGGCGCTTCGCGGGTAAACCCGCTCCTACATTTGTTTCGGGCCAGTCCGTCCTGTGCCAGGCGCGCGCGGCCGCCTTGTTTGTACGACGCGATATCGAGGCGTGCGCCAAGGCGTTCGCACGCAAATCCCATAGGCCTAATTGGCCCGAAACAAATGTAGGAGCGGGTTTACCCGCGAAGCGCCGCGCGGGCGGCGCTCTTCTGTGCCAGGCGCGCGCGACCGCCTTGTTTGTACGACGCGATATCGAGGCGTGCGCCAAGGCGTTCGCGCGCAAATCCCCCAGGCCTAATTGGCCCGAAACAAGCGTAGGAGCGGGTTTACCCGCGAAGCGCCGCGCGGGCGACGCTCGATCTCACAGGCGCTGACAATCTTGCGTCACGCACCTGACAGCCGTCACACCATCCTCCCCACAAAAACACAAAAAAAACCCGGGTTCTGGGGGAGGAATCCGGGTTAAGACCATTAGGAGTAAAACAAAGGTACGCGGTCCCTGAGCACCTTTATCGGCGCGCCACTGGGGGGGATGCGCCGCGCCAACACTTCAAGTATTGGTCAGGTTTGGCGCAGTGCCAGTGCATATTGGACGTTTTTTAAACAGATTTGGAATACGCCAACGTTTCGTTCCTCCCGCAGCGCATGGCCGTATGCATCGTGAAACACAGACATGCGTGGATGATCCGTGCAATTTCCCGCAAGTTAGGCATAATAAACCGCTTCGATTGTCATCCAGTCCTTCCCATGCAGAAAGAACCTCGTAAGGTCCGTGAGTTTCGCCGTCGCGAACAGGAAATCCTCGATACCGCGCTCAAGCTGTTTCTCGAGCAAGGTGAAGACAGCGTCACCGTCGAGATGATCGCCGACGCCGTGGGCATCGGCAAAGGCACGATCTACAAGCACTTCAAGTCCAAGGCGGAGATCTACCTGCGCCTGATGCTCGATTACGAGCGTGACCTGAACGAGCTGTTGCACTCGGCCGACGTCGACCGTGACAAGGAAGCGCTGTCGCGCGCCTACTTCGAGTTCCGCATGCGCGACCCGCAACGCTACCGGCTGTTCGACCGCCTTGAAGAAAAGGTGGTCAAGGGCAATCAGGTGCCGGAAATGGTCGAGCAGCTGCACAGCATCCGTGCCTCCAATTTCGACCGCCTGACCCAGCTGATCAAGGGCCGTATCAGCGAAGGCAAGCTCGAAGACGTGCCGCCGTATTTCCACTACTGCGCTGCCTGGGCGCTGGTGCACGGCGCTGTGGCGCTGTACCACTCGCCGTTCTGGAGCAACGTGCTGGAAGACCAGGAAGGCTTCTTCCAGTTCCTGATGGACATTGGCGTGCGTATGGGCAACAAGCGCAAGCGCGACCCGGAACCCTCGAACTGAGCATTTAGCGAAACGGCGTCGTGGGTCCGCTGCGCGGCAGTGCAGCCCGAAGCGTTTGGCTATCGTTTGGAAATTCGGCATTGCGCATTGGGGCTTGCAAAAACCTGATTTATGAGTCAGGTTTTGCCGGCCCCTTCATCCATGCCGGAGTCATTCATGATTGTCGATCGTCAAGGCAGGCGCTTTCGCAACCTGCGCGTCAGCCTGACGGCTGCCTGCAACTACGCCTGTACCTACTGCGTACCTGACGGAAAGCGGCTGGTGGCGGCGCAGGACGAGCTGTCGGCGGATGCCTTGGCCCGTGGCGTGGCCTACCTGATCGAAGCCGCCGGCATCGAGCGCCTGCGGATTACTGGCGGTGAGCCACTGGTCAGCCCGCGCCTGGATGCCTTTCTGGCTGCCGTGGCCAAACTCGACCTTGATGACGTCTCGCTGACCACCAACGGCCAGTTGCTGGCGCGCAAGTTGCCGCAACTGCAGGCGGCTGGGATTCGTCGGCTGAACGTTTCCCTCGACACCCTCGACCCGCTGGCTTTCCGCCAGATTGCCCGTGGCGGCGACCTGGGCACTGTGCTGGATGGAATGGAGCAGGCCAGCGCCCTGGGTATGCGAATCAAGGTCAACATGGTGCCGATGCGCGGGAAAAACCTTGATCAGGTACTGCCCCTGCTGGATTACTGCCTCGCGCGCGGCTTCGAGCTGCGCTTCATCGAACTGATGCGCATGGGCCACCTCTCTCACGATCGCAACGCCTTCCTCCAGCAGTTTGTAGGCCTCGACCAGCTGCTTGCGCTGATCGGCGGCCAGCATACCTACGCCCAGGTGAATGCGCCGCTGGACGCCACTGCCATGCGTTACCACATCCCCGGCAGGGGCCACTTCGGCGTCATTGCCAACGAAAGCGTGCCGTTTTGCCGTACCTGCTCGCGGCTGCGCCTGTCTTCTACGGGGTGGCTGCATGGCTGCCTGTCGTCAGGTAACCGGCACTTCGTCGGCGACCTGCTGGAAAAACCGCGTCATCAGGCGCTGCCGGCCTTGCAGCGGTTGTTGGTAAAGGCTTTGGCTGACAAGCAGGACGTGGCCTTTTCCGGTGGCGTGACAGTCATGAAAGTGATCGGTGGCTGAAGCTGGCGCAAAAGCTGCATCCGCCGGCTATTCGCCGGTTTTTCGTCGCCGGCCACTGGAGGAAAGATGCGTAGCCTGGTCTTGCTGCTGGCGCTGATGGCGCTGGGCGGCTGCATGAATGTCAGCGATATGGGCGAAGGCGTCCGCTATCACATGAGCGATGCCGGTCTGCTGGACCACAGCGAAACCCGTCGCACCTTGTCGATCCGCCTGCAGCCTGATTCGTTCATTTTCATTGGCCAGGGTGCATTCGTGCCGCCGGGCGAGGGGCCGGTGCCTCGGCAGAATGCAGTGGCCCAGCAGGCCTTCAAGAGCTTCGTCGAATACTTCCCGATGGTACGGCGCGCCCAAGGCCCGCTGGGCCTCGAAGAGGCCATCGCCCAGGCGCGCGCGGTGGGTGCGGACTACGTGTTGTACACGCGCTTCGCTCGTACCGACGATCGCATCGGCAATGGTGACGAGTGGTATGACGAGCAGGCCGTCGACCGCTTGGGCTGGGACACTGGCGTGGTGCAGATGATGCTGATCGAAACCAGTACCCGCTACCTGATCGACACCGCACGCATCAAGAGCCGTGGCGGTTTGTTGACGTTCCACGACAACACCCCGGAGGATTTGCTTGGTGCGCCGATGCGCGAGTACGCTCGTAGCCTTCTGGGCATGAGTGAATGAGGCAAGCGTGATGAGCGACTCCGGCAAGGCCAATGACCTTCTGGCGCAGATCCCCAAGGCCAAGGGGCTGCCGCCGGTGCACCTGTGGAACCCGGAATTCTGTGGTGACATCGACATGCGCATTGCCCGCGATGGCACCTGGTACTACCTGGGCACGCCGATCGGGCGCAAGCCGATGGTGCGGCTGTTCTCTACCATCATTCGCCGCGACGGCGATGACTACTTCCTGATTACCCCGGTAGAGAAGGTCGGCATTCGTGTTGACGATGCGCCGTTCGTGGCCGTGTTGCTGGAAGTGCAGGGCGAAGGCGAGCAGCAGGTGCTGCGTTTTACCAGCAATGTCGAGGACCAGGTCGAGGCGGGGCCGGATAACCCCCTGCGGGTGGTGATCGACCCGCTGACGCAGGAGCCATCACCGTATGTGCTGATGCGCAGCAACCTGGAGGCGCTGATACATCGCAATGTGTTTTACCAACTGGTGGAGCTGGCGGTGCCGCATGTGATCGACGGGGAGGAATGGCTTGGGGTGTGGAGCCGGGGGGCGTTTTACCCGATCGGGCGCAGTGATTGAGGCCTCTGTTGGAGATGCCGGCCTCTTCGCGGGTAAACCCGCTCCTACACCGGATCGGTGGTGGACACACATCGGTGGTTGAACACAGGCCGTCGTAGGAGCGGGTTTACCCGCGAAAGGGCCGGGCCTGCTGGCCAATCTCGGCCCGCCGTTCACCGTTGCTGACCAATAATTCCAGCGCAACGAAAAAGCCCCCGGTTGCTTGCGCATCCGGGGGCTTCTTCAATGTCTGGCTCCGCGACCTGGACTCGAACCAGGGACCCAATGATTAACAGTCATTTGCTCTACCGACTGAGCTATCGCGGAATCTGCGCGTATCTTACTGATTGCCCGGGAGAAGTCAACCCACCCCCAGGCAAAACAATGAGTTACAGCACCTCCACGATCGCTTTGGTCACCACGTGGATGTTGCTCTGGTTCAGCGCGGCCACCGCGATACGGCCGGTGTCCAGGGCATAGATGCCGAAGTCGTTCTTCAGGCGGGTGACCTGTTCAACGGTCAGGCCCGAGTAGGAGAACATGCCGACCTGGCGGCCAACGAAGCTGAAGTCGCGGTTGGCACCGTATTCGGCCAGCAGCGATACCATCTGCTTGCGCATGCCGTGGATGCGCTCGCGCATTTCGGCCAGTTCGGTTTCCCACATCTGGCGCAGTTCTGCGCTGTTCAGCACGGTGGCAACAATGGTTGCGCCGTGGGTTGGCGGGTTGGAGTAGGTGGTGCGGATCACGCGCTTGACCTGCGACAGCACGCGGGTGCTCTCGTCCTTGGAGGCGGTGACGATCGACAGTGCGCCGACGCGCTCGCCGTACAGCGAGAACGATTTGGAGAACGAGCTGGAAACGAAGAACTCCAGGCCCGACTCGGCGAACAGGCGCACGGCGAAGGCGTCTTCGGCGATACCGTCACCAAAGCCCTGGTAGGCCATGTCGAGGAACGGCACGTGGCCCTTGGCCTTGACCACTTCCAGGACGTTCTTCCAGTCGTCCAGGTTCAGGTCGACACCGGTCGGGTTGTGGCAGCAGGCGTGCAGCACCACGATCGAACCGGATGGCAGGGCGTTGAGGTCTTCGAGCATGCCCGCGCGGTTGACGTCGTTGGTCGGCGCATCGTAGTAGCGGTAGGTCTGCACCGGGAAGCCGGCCGATTCGAACAGCGCACGGTGGTTTTCCCAGCTAGGGTCGCTGATGGCAACCACGGCGTTGGGCGAGAGGCGCTTGAGGAAGTCGGCACCGATCTTCAGCGCGCCGGTACCACCGACGGCCTGCACGGTGACCACGCGGCCGGCGGCCAGCAGTGGCGACTCGGCGCCGAACAGCAGCTTCTGCACAGCCTGGTCGTAGGTGGCGATGCCGTCGATCGGCAGGTAGCCGCGCGAAGCGTGCTGGGCGGCACGCTGGGTTTCGGCTTCGATCACGGCGCGCAGCAGCGGAATGCGGCCTTCCTCATTGCAATACACGCCTACGCCCAGGTTGACCTTGTCGGTACGTGGGTCGGCGTTGAATGCTTCGTTGAGGCCCAGAATAGGGTCGCGGGGTGCCAGCTCGACAGCGGAAAACAGGCTCATTGTTACCTTGGCTCTGATTGGAGTGTGATAGGGCGTACACGCTCCAGCCGAATGCACTGAAGCGGTGCACAAACGGGGAGTCAGTATAGTGATACCGACCGGTCACCGCGACACTCTGGCGCAGCTTTTGGGGCTATTTGCGCAAATATTTTTCGACCATTGGTCTAAATGCCGTGTCCACCGTTGCATGCGCCCACACCTGTGCCTTGAAAGCGCCCCCGAACGGGCGCATTTGGGTATAGACTACTGGCTAAATTTACAGCTGCTGCACCGCGAGGTCCTTCATGTCCGAGTTCCAGCTCGTCACACGTTTCCAGCCGGCTGGCGACCAGCCCGAGGCTATCCGCCAGTTGGTCGAAGGCATAGAGGCGGGGCTGTCGCACCAGACGTTGCTTGGGGTGACCGGTTCGGGCAAGACCTTCAGCATTGCCAACGTCATCCAGCAGGTGCAGCGCCCGACGCTGGTGCTGGCGCCCAACAAGACTCTGGCCGCCCAGTTGTACGGGGAGTTCAAGGCATTCTTCCCCAACAACGCGGTGGAGTACTTCGTTTCCTATTACGACTACTACCAGCCGGAAGCCTATGTGCCGTCGTCGGACACCTTCATCGAGAAGGACGCCTCGATCAACGACCACATCGAGCAGATGCGCCTGTCGGCGACCAAGGCGCTGCTGGAGCGGCGTGACGCCATCATCGTGACCACTGTGTCGTGCATCTACGGCCTGGGCAGCCCCGAGACCTACCTGAAAATGGTCTTGCACGTGGACCGTGGCGACAAGCTCGACCAGCGCGCGCTGCTGCGCCGCCTGGCCGACCTGCAGTACACCCGCAACGAAATGGACTTTGCCCGCGCCACCTTCCGGGTACGCGGCGATGTGATCGACATCTTCCCGGCCGAATCGGATCTGGAAGCCATCCGCATCGAGCTGTTCGATGATGAAGTGGAGAACATCGCCGCCTTCGATCCGTTGACCGGCGAGGTTTTCCGCAAGCTGCCACGTTTCACGTTCTACCCCAAGAGCCACTACGTGACCCCGCGGGAAACCCTGCTGGAAGCGGTGGAGGGCATCAAGGAAGAACTGAAGGAGCGTCTGGAATACCTGCACAAGGCCAACAAGCTGGTCGAAGCGCAGCGTCTGGAGCAACGCACTCGCTTCGATCTGGAGATGATCCTCGAGCTGGGCTATTGCAATGGCATCGAAAACTACTCGCGTTACCTGTCCGGGCGCCCGGCCGGGGCGCCGCCGCCCACCCTGTACGATTACCTGCCGCCCGATGCGCTGCTGGTGATCGACGAATCCCACGTCAGCGTTCCGCAGGTCGGTGCCATGTACAAGGGCGACCGTTCACGCAAGGAAACCCTGGTCGAGTACGGCTTCCGCATGCCCTCGGCGCTGGACAATCGGCCGATGCGTTTCGACGAATGGGAGGATGTCAGCCCGCAGACCATTTTTGTTTCGGCCACTCCGGGCCCCTACGAGGCTGAGCATGCCGGGCGCGTGGTGGAGCAGGTGGTGCGCCCGACCGGGCTGGTCGACCCGCAGGTAGAGGTACGCCCTGCGCTGACCCAGGTCGACGACCTGCTGTCCGAGATCCGCAAGCGTGTCGCGGCAGGCGAGCGTGTGCTGGCGACAACGCTGACCAAGCGCATGGCCGAGGACCTCAGCGATTACCTGGCCGACCACGACGTACGGGTACGCTACCTGCACTCGGACATTGATACGGTGGAGCGGGTAGAGATTATCCGCGACCTGCGCCTGGGCACCTTCGACGTACTGGTGGGCATCAACCTGCTGCGCGAGGGCCTGGACATGCCCGAGGTGTCGCTGGTGGCCATCCTCGATGCAGACAAGGAAGGTTTTCTGCGTTCCGAGCGTTCCCTGATCCAGACCATTGGCCGCGCTGCACGTAACCTCAATGGCCGAGCCATCCTGTATGCCGATAACGTCACCGGCTCCATGCAGCGGGCCATCGATGAAACCGAGCGCCGCCGCGAGAAGCAGATCGCCTTCAACGAAGCCAACGGCATCGTGCCCAAGGGCGTGGTCAAGGACATCGCCGACATCATGGAAGGCGCCACCGTGCCCGGTGCGCGCAGCAAGAAGCGCAAGGGCATGGCCAAGGCGGCAGAGGAGAGCGCCCGTTACGAGGCCGAATTACGTACGCCGGGCGAGATCACCAAGCGCATCAAGCAGCTGGAAGAGAAAATGATGCAGTTCGCCCGCGACCTGGAGTTCGAGGCGGCGGCGCAGTTGCGTGACGAGATTGCGCAACTGCGGGAGCGGTTGATCAGCAGCTGAAGCCGGGCGCGGGCCCTGTGGGAGCGGGCGTGCCCGCGAAGAATTCAACGCGGTGGCTGGCACCGGCTGCGCCGGTGTTCGCGGGCATGCCCGCTCCCACAGGGACCGCATCTAATCTGTAATAGCCTCAATGGGCTTCCCCAGCCTTCAACCCTTCCGGCAACTTGCGGGTCAGCAGCACCGCCACCATGCTCACCGCCAACCCGATCCCGACAAAGTGGAAGGCATCGTTGTAAGCCATGATCAGCGCCTGCTGGTGGGTAATTTCGCTAAGTTTGCCCAGCGCTGCATTGTCATTGCCCAAGCGCTCCGCCAATTGCGCCAGCCGCTCAGCCACCTGTGGGTTGCTCGGCACCACCGATTCGCGCAGGTAGTCGAAGTACACCTTGGTGCGCGCATCCAGCAGGGTGGCCAGCAAGGCAATACCGATGGCCCCGCCCAGGTTACGCAGAATATTGAACAGGCTCGACGCGGACCCGGCATCCTGTTGTTGGATATACGCGGTGGCAATCAGCGAGATGGTCACCATGATCATCGGCTGGCCCAGGGCGCGGATGATCTGGATATGGTTGAACTGCGGCCCGGCAAAGTCCGGGTTGAGCACCCCCGAACCGAAACTGGCAGCGCCGAACAGGCAAAACCCCAGCGCGCATAGTACCTTGGGCGATATCACCTTCATCAGTTGCGGCACCAGCGGGATCAGGAACAACTGCGGAATACCCATCCACATGATCACCTCGCCAATCTGCAAGGCGTTGTAACCCTGTACCTGCGCAAGGTACAGCGGTAGCAGATAGATCGAGCCGTACAGGCCCACGCCCATGCCCAGGCTGGCGATGCTCGACAGGCCAAAGTTGCGGTTGCCGAGGATACGCAGGTTGATCAGCGGGTGTGGCTTGGAAAACTGCAGGATGACGAAGGTGATCAGGCTGACCAGGGCAACGCTGCCCAGGCCGACGATCAGGTGCGACTCCAGCCAGTCCTTGCGATGGCCTTCCTCGAGAAACACCTGCAGGCAGCCCAACCCAAGGCCGAGCGTGACGATGCCGGCGTAATCGGTACTTTTCAGCAGCTCCCAGTGCGCCTCCTTCTTCTCAAGCCCGTATAACAAGCCGGCGATCATTAGCAGGCCCGGTGGGATATTGATGTAGAAGATGTATTCCCAGCCCCAGTTCTCGGTTAGCCAGCCGCCCAGGGTGGGGCCGATGGAGGGGGCAAAAGTGGCGGTCATGGCGAACATCGCCATGCCTTTGGCACGGTGGTGCTCGGGCAGCTTGATCAGGGTCAGGGTGAAGGCCAGCGGGATCAGCGCGCCGCCGGTGAAACCCTGCAAGGCACGGAACAGGATCATGCTCTCCAGGTTCCAGGCCATCGAGCACAGCAGCGACGACAGCAGGAAACCGCCGGATACCCACACCGCCAGGCGCCGCGCCGACAACAGCTGCACCAGCCAGGCCGTCAGCGGGATCATGATGATTTCTGCCACCAGGTAGGAGGTTGAAATCCATGAGCCTTCTTCCAGGGTCGCCGACAGAGCGCCCTGGATGTCCTTCAGCGAGGAGTTGGTGATCTGGATATCCAGCACTGCCATGAAGGCGCCGAGCATCACGCTCATCACCGCGATCCAGTCGCGTCGGGTTGGCTCCGCCGTAGGGCGCAGCAGCTGGTCACCGGCCATTGTGGCCTTCGTCTTCGCTGCGCAGGTCGACGGTGGCGGTCACCGACATGCCGGGGCGAATACGCCCATGCAATGGGTTGTCGGCGTGGAACGTGAGTTTTATCGGGATACGCTGCACAACTTTGGTGAAGTTGCCGGTGGCGTTGTCCGGTGGCAGCAGGCTGAACTGCGCACCGGACGCGGCGAACAGGCTGTCCACCCGGCCTTCGATCGGTGTGTCGGGGTAGCTGTCGAACAACAGCTCCGCGCGCTGGCCGGGGTGCATGCGCCCGATCTGGGTTTCCTTGAAGTTGGCCTGCACCCAGATGTCTTCATCCGGCACGATCGACAGCAGGTAGGCGCCGGCCTGCACCACCTGGCCATTGCGCGCATTGCGCTGGCCGATGGTGCCGCTGATCGGTGCATGGATTTCGCAGCGGGTCAGGTTCAGTTCGGCCTGGGCCAGGTCGGTGCGGGCATTGGCGATTTGCGCATCGAGGCGCTTGAGCTCGGCGTTCAGGGCGGTGACCTGCTGGCGCTGGCTTTGCAGGTCGGCGCGGGCCTTGTCGACCTGGGAGCCGGCGACATGGCTGTCCGCCGACAGGGTAGTGACCCGCTCTTCAGAGACAAAACCCGGTTTGCGCAGCTTCTCGGCGCGGCTCAGGTCCAGCCGCGAACGGTCGAACGTGGCCTGGGTGGCCGCCAATTGGGCCTGGCCGGCGGCAATCAGGCTGCCTTGCTGGGTGAGGCGGCTTTGCGCTTGTGCGTACTCGGCTTCGCGGGTAGCCAAGGCGGCACGGGCGCGTTCGACCGCCAGCTCGAAGTCGGCGGCTTCCAGGCGCACCAGCAGGTCGCCCTTGCTGACGTGCTGGTTGTCCTCGACCGGCACCGTTTCGATACGGGCGCCAAGCTGGCTGGAGATACGGGTGATCTCACCCTGCACATAAGCGTTGTCGGTGCTCTCGTAGAAGCGGCCCTTGAAGTACCAGTGGCCCAGGAAGGCGAGGGCGATGATGGCCACCAGGGCGAAGAAGAGCGTCAGGCGGCGTTTGAGTTGGGCAGGCATGGGGACTATCGTTCCAGAAATGTAAACAAATTTAACAGCGGCACAGGGCCCGTCGACAAGTGACGTTCGCGCCATTGCTGGAGCCCGGTGCCCGCCTCCTGCTAACATCCCGCCTTTGTTTCATCTTTCGTTCGAGACTCTCCATGACCACCGTACGCACGCGTATTGCGCCATCGCCTACCGGCGACCCCCATGTCGGCACTGCCTACATCGCCCTGTTCAACTACTGCTTTGCCAAGCAGCACGGCGGTGAGTTCATCCTGCGCATCGAAGACACCGATCAGCTGCGCTCCACGCGCGAGTCGGAGCAACAGATCTTCGACGCTCTGCGCTGGCTTGGCATCGAATGGAACGAAGGCCCGGATGTCGGCGGCCCACATGGCCCTTACCGGCAGAGCGAGCGTGGCGAAATCTACGCCAAATACGCCAAGGAACTGGTAGACGCCGGCCACGCCTTCTACTGCTTCTGCACCGCCGAAGAGCTGGAACAGATGCGTGCCGAACAGCAGGCCCGCGGCGAAACCCCGCGCTACGATGGCCGTGCGTTGCTGATGAGCGCCGAAGAAGTGCAGCGCCGCCTGGACGCTGGCGAGCCGCACGTGATCCGCATGAAGGTGCCGAGCGAAGGGATCTGCGTGGTGCCGGACATGCTGCGCGGCGATGTCGAGATCCCGTGGGACCGCATGGACATGCAGGTGCTGATGAAGAACGACGGCCTGCCGACGTACTTCCTGGCCAACGTGGTCGACGACCACCTGATGGGCATCACCCACGTGCTGCGTGGGGAAGAGTGGCTGCCATCGGCGCCCAAACTGATCAAGCTGTACGAGTACTTCGGCTGGGAGCAGCCCAAGCTGTGCTACATGCCGCTGCTGCGCAACCCGGACAAATCCAAACTGTCCAAGCGCAAGAACCCGACCTCGGTCACCTTCTACGAGCGCATGGGCTTCATGCCTGAAGCGATGCTCAACTACCTTGGCCGCATGGGCTGGTCGATGCCTGACGAGCGCGAGAAGTTCTCGCTGGCCGAAATGGTCGAGCACTTCGACCTGTCACGTATCTCGCTGGGCGGCCCGATCTTCGACATCGAGAAGCTGTCCTGGCTCAACGGCCAGTGGCTGCGCGAGCTGCCGGTAGAGGAGTTTGCCGCACGCCTGCAGAAGTGGGCGTTCAACAGCGACTACATGATGAAGATTGCCCCGCACGTGCAAGGCAGGGTCGAAACCTTCAGCCAGGTTGCCCCGTTGGGCGGGTTCTTCTTCGAAGGCGCGCTCAAGCTGGACGCCAAGCTGTTCGAAAGCAAGAAACTGTCGGCCGACCAGGTGCGCCAGGTGATCCAGCTGATCCTGTGGAAGCTTGAAAGCCTGCGTCAGTGGGAAAAAGAGCGCATCACCGGTTGCATCCAGGCTGTGGTCGAAGCGCTGGAGCTGAAGCTGCGTGACGCCATGCCGCTGATGTTCGCCGCCATCACCGGCCAGGCCAGCTCGGTTTCGGTGCTGGACGCCATGGAAATCCTCGGTCCCGACCTGACCCGCTACCGCCTGCGCCAGGCCCTGGACCTGCTGGGTGGGGTGTCGAAGAAAGAAAACAAAGAGTGGGAAAAGCTGTTGGCTTCCATTGCCTGATTCAGCTTTGCACCTAACTTGTGGGAGCGGGCGTGCCCGCGAATGCAATGGTAAATTCAATACCGCATTCGCGGGCACGCCCGCTCCCACAGGCCAACTAAGCCCCAAAAAACCGGGGTAGGGCGGTAAGTGATTGTTATCTGTGAAAAAATTTTTGAATATTTTTGAAAATTAGTTTGACAGCCCTGCAATCCGAACTTAATATGCGCCCCGTCCACAGCGATGAACGAAAACGAAACGCCAGGCACCCAGCCAGCGATTCAGTTCAAAGCGACATTGTGGGGCTATAGCTCAGCTGGGAGAGCGCCTGCATGGCATGCAGGAGGTCAGCGGTTCGATCCCGCTTAGCTCCACCAAATTCCGCTTAGCAGCCAAGGCTGGTAAGCAAGACCGGGTCCAGCAACCGGGTCTTGAAGGTAAGAAGGTTCGTCCCCTTCGTCTAGTGGCCTAGGACACCGCCCTTTCACGGCGGTAACAGGGGTTCGAGTCCCCTAGGGGACGCCAGTTTTACACAAGCGATGTTTTTATGTCGCTGGGCCGCGAGGCTAGAAATCCGGGGCTATAGCTCAGCTGGGAGAGCGCCTGCATGGCATGCAGGAGGTCAGCGGTTCGATCCCGCTTAGCTCCACCAATTTTGCCGCGGTTCGCGTTAGCGGATCGGCACGAAGGTTACGTCCCCTTCGTCTAGTGGCCTAGGACACCGCCCTTTCACGGCGGTAACAGGGGTTCGAGTCCCCTAGGGGACGCCACTTTTCCTGCGTTTTGCAGGGCTTAAAAAGGCTCGTCGATTATTGATGAGCCTTTTGTTTCGGGGCTATAGCTCAGCTGGGAGAGCGCCTGCATGGCATGCAGGAGGTCAGCGGTTCGATCCCGCTTAGCTCCACCATTTCTGCCAGGGTTCACGCAAGTGGATCTTCGCGAAGGTTACGTCCCCTTCGTCTAGTGGCCTAGGACACCGCCCTTTCACGGCGGTAACAGGGGTTCGAGTCCCCTAGGGGACGCCACGTTTACCCGCGTTTTGCGGGACTTTAAAGGCTCATTCGCTTATTGAATGGGCCTTTTGTTTTTTCCCGTCTCAATAATTTTCCCCCGACAAACGGCCGCACATTTTGCTTGCCAAAAAATATGATGAGAATAATATTTCGATCATCATATTTTGTTTGGTGCGTGCCAGATGAGCGACAAGAAGAGCAGAACCCGCGAACGCATTCTGGAGGCGGCGCGCAGTGCGCTGATCCAGCACGGCCCGGCCGAGCCCAGCGTCAGTCAGGTGATGGGCGCGGCAGGCCTGACCGTCGGCGGCTTCTATGCGCACTTCGACAGCAAGGACGAGCTGATGCTCGAAGCGTTCCGCCAGTTGTTGGGTGAGCGCCGTGCCTTGCTCGCCCAGATCGACCCCAATCTCGATGGCGCCGGGCGGCGAGCGCTGGCCGGGGCCTTCTACCTCTCGCGCAAGCACCGGGACTGCGAAGTACATGCTTGCCCGCTGCCTAACGCGTTGGGCGAAATGCAGCGCCTGCCGGAGGTCTTCCGCGAGGTGCTGGCCGAGCACATCGAGTTGATGACTGCCGCGATGGTCGACCGCCCTGAGGATGCCGACAAAGCGCTGGCCGACCTGGCCCTGATGGTGGGAGGGCTGGCGTTGGCCCGGGCCTTGGGGACCAGTGACCTGTCTGACCGTATTCTGCGCGCCGCCAAATCGGCGGTGCTTTAACCCTGGAGCATGGCGATGACCACCCTGAGCTGGATTCGCGGTGTCAATGGCACCTTGGGCCGCCTGGCCCCCGAGCATGTCGCGGGCAAGATGCGCCGAGCCTTCATGACCCCGCGCAACTTGCCGCCGCGGGATTGGGAGCTGCCTGTGCTGGCCAGCGCCGAGCGCATTACGCTGCGCTTCGGCCTGTCTGCCTTGCGCTGGGGTCAAGGGCCGACCGTGCTGCTGATGCACGGTTGGGAAGGGCGCCCGACGCAGTTTGCCGCCTTGATCGAGACCTTGGTTCAGGCGGGGCATACGGTGGTGTCGCTGGAAGGGCCTGGGCATGGTCGTTCGCCTGGCGAGCAAGCGAATGTGGTGCTGTTTGCCCGGGCGCTGCTTGAGGCTGCGGCTGAGTTGCCGCCCTTGCGTGCAGTCATTGGCCATTCCATGGGTGGGGCGAGCGTGCTGCTGGCTTTGCAGATGGGGCTGCGTACAGAGGCGGCTGTCAGCATTGCAGCGCCGGCGCGGTTGCTCGGTGTGTTGCGTGGTTTTGCCCATCGCCTGGGGCTGCCAGCCCGGGCACGGGCAGCGTTCATTCGCCAGATCGAGCGCGATGTGGGCATGCAGATTGCGCGGCTGGATGTCACGGGTTACCAGCTGGAGCTGCCGGGGCTGGTGGTGCATGCTGCCGATGATGCTCTCGTGCCCGCAGATGAGGCACATGTCATCCACAAGTCCTGGTTCGACAGCCGGCTGATGCTGCTGGAAGAGGGTGGTCACCAGCGAGTGCTGGCCGACCCGCGGCTGAGTGAAGCCGTGCTCGAATTGCTGGCTCGGGCTGAAGCGGCTAGTGCCGGGGCGGCTTCAGCCGCGAACATCGGTATCGCCGCCGGTGCCATCCGCCGCGGTGTCTGGTTCGCGGGCAAGCCCGCCCCTATAACGACTGCCTCAGGCTCACAGGGGCTGGACATTGCCCCGCAGATCGCTGCTAAATCGCCTTTTGCGCCAAGGAAGCGAAAATGAGCTGGGACCTGGCAACACCCTTCGTCATCGACCTGCGCGTCGGCAGCGAGGACATCGACGGCCTTGGCCATGCCAACAATGCCGTCTACGTCACCTGGCTTGAGCGCTGCGCCTGGCGCCACTCCCAGCGTCTGGGGCTGGACCTGGCCGAGTACCGGCGCCTTGACCGGGCGATGGCTGTGGTGCGCCACGAAATCGACTATCTGGCTGCCGCCTATGAAGACGACGAGCTGCAACTGGCCACCTGGATCATTGACTGGGACCAGCGCCTGCGCATGACGCGGCGGTTTCAGCTCAAGCGCCCGCGCGATGGTGTGACGCTGCTGCGCGCGCAAACCACCTTCGCCTGCATCGAGCTGTCCAGCGGCAAGCCCAGGCGCATGCCGGCGGAATTCGTCGAAGGTTACGGTCCGGCGCTGATCGGCGCCTGAGTCGCCGGCATTTTTTGTTAAACTGCCGGCTTTTTCCGCTGAGACCCCGACATGCAAATTGCCCTGGCCCCCATGGAGGGGCTGGTCGACAACATCCTGCGCGACGTATTGACCCGTGTGGGCGGTATCGACTGGTGTGTCACCGAGTTCATTCGCGTGTGCGACCGCCTGCTGCCGGCGTCCTCGTTCGACAAGCTGGCGCCTGAATTGCGCCAGGGCGCGCGCACGGCTGCCGGTGTGCCCATGCGCGTGCAATTGCTGGGTTCTGACCCGGTATGCCTGGCGGAAAACGCCGCACTGGCTTGTGAGCTTGGGGCGCCGGTGATCGACCTGAACTTTGGTTGCCCGGCAAAGACGGTGAACAAGTCGCGTGGTGGTGCGGTACTGCTCAAAGAGCCGGAGTTGCTGCACGCCATTGTGCGTGAAGTGCGGCGGGCGGTGCCGGCGAATATCCCGGTGACCTCGAAGATGCGCCTGGGCTTCGACAGCCCCGACGGGGCACTGGAGTGCGCCACGGCTTTGGCCGAAGGCGGTTCGGCACACCTTGTGGTGCACGCTCGGACCAAGGTTGAGGGCTACAAGCCGCCAGCGCACTGGGAGTGGGTGGCGCGGGTACAGGATGTGGTCAAGGTGCCGGTGTTCGCCAATGGTGAGATCTGGACGGTCGATGACTGGCGGCGTTGCCGCGAGGTCAGTGGCGCTGAAGACATCATGCTCGGGCGTGGGCTGGTATCGCGCCCGGACCTGGGCTTGCAGATTGCGGCGGCGCGGGACGGGCGCGACTATCAGCCGATGAGCTGGCAGGACTTGTTGCCCCTGTTGCGTGAGTTCTGGCGCCAGGCCCAGGCCAAATTGTCGCCGCGTTATGCGCCGGGGCGGATGAAGCAGTGGCTGGCGATGCTGACTCGCAGTTACCCTGAAGCGGTGGTGTTGTTTGCCGAGTTGCGCCGGGAAGATGACTGCGCGCGGATCAGCCGGTTGCTTGGGGTAGAGGCTCAAGCCTTGGAGGCTTGCGTCGCCTGAGCGGGCCTCTCCGCGGGTACTGCGCCTGTCGGCGCGGCTTCACACGCGAAAGGGCCGGGCCTGCTGGCCAATTTCCACCATCCGTTCACCGTTGCCGCCGCTACCATATTCGCGGGTAAACCCGCTCCTACGCCGGATCGGGAGTGGGCACAGGTCGGTGGTTGGGCACAGGCCATCGTGTAGGAGCGGGTTCACCCGCGAAAGGGCCGGCCCTGCTGGCCAATTTCAACCATCCGTTCACCGTTGCCGCCGCTACCGTATTCGCGGGTAAACCCGCTCCTACGCCGGATCGGTGGTGGACACAGATCGGTGGTTGGGCACAGGCCCCGGTAGGAGCGGGTTTACCCGCGAAGAGGCCGGCCCTGCTGGCCAATTACCACCCGCCGTTCACCGTTGTCGCCGCTACCGTATTCGCGGGTAAATCCGCCCCGACGCCTGATCGAGGGTGGACACAGGTCGGTGGTTGGACACAGGCCGCCGTGTAGGAACGGGTTCACCCGCGAAGAGGCCATCAAACCCCGTGCAAAAAAATCAGATTTTTTCTATTTACCCCTTGAAAGCATTTCCCTCGGCCATATCTTTTGAGTACGCGATGCCGAAGCCGGGTCGCGTAATGACTTACTTGCTGAATCTCAGGAGTTTATGACCATGACTACTGCTTTCTCTCTTGCTCCACTGTTCCGTCATTCCGTTGGTTTCGACCGTTTCAACGACCTGTTCGAATCCGCGGCACGTAACGAGGCCGGTAGCAGCTACCCGCCCTATAACGTGGAAAAGCATGGCGATGACCACTACCGCATCGTGGTTGCTGCAGCCGGTTTCCAGGAAGAGGACCTCGACCTGCAGGTCGAAAAAGGTGTCCTGACCGTGACCGGTGGCAAGCGCGACAATAGCGCCGCTGAAGTGACCTACCTGCACCAGGGTATCGCACAACGCGCTTTCAAGCTGTCGTTCCGCCTGGCAGATCACATCGAAGTGAAGGCCGCCGGCCTGGCCAATGGCCTGCTCAGCATCGACCTGCTGCGCATCGTGCCTGAAGAAGCCAAGGCCAAGCGCATTCCGATCAATGGCGAAAAACCAGCGCTGAACTGATCGAGCTGCAATGAAAAAAGGGCACCTCCAGAGGTGCCCTTTTTCGTGCTTCTCACGCGTGCGTGGCCGTCATGCGATCAGTAATCTGCCGGCGCCTCCAGCAACATCTGCCGAAACTCCGGTAACGGTAATGGCCGGCTGTGCAGATAACCCTGGTACAGATGGCACCCCAGCCGCTCGAGAAACGCCAGCTGTTCGGTCAGTTCTACCCCTTCGGCAATCACCGCCAGGTCCAGGCTGCGCGCCATGGCGACAATGGCGCGGACAATTTCTGCGTCGTTGGGGTCGACCGGTGCATCGCGCACGAAGCTCTGGTCGATTTTCAGCGCATCGACCGGCAGGCGCTTCAGGTAAGTCAGCGAGGAATAGCCGGTGCCGAAGTCATCCATGGCAAAACTCACCCCGTAGCGCTTCAGCTCGCACATCTTGCTGATGGTGTCTTCCAGGTTCTGGATGACGATGCCTTCTGTGATTTCCAGCGTCAGCATCTGCCGCGGCAGGCGGTAATCGTCCAGGCTGCGCAGCACCCGCCCGACAAAGTCGTTCTGGCGGAACTGTCGCGGGCTTATGTTCACGCACAGGTTGAAATCATCAGCGTCGATCAGCCCGTCGGTCAGCATGCGGGCGCAGGCGTCGCAGGCTTCGTCGAGAATCCAGCTGCCAACTTCAAGGATCAGGCCACTTTCTTCCAGTACCTGGATGAACTGCGAGGGCGGTTGCTGACCCAGTTGCGGGTGGTGCCAGCGCAACAGTACTTCGGCACCGACGATGCGGTTGTCGCGGGCATCCACCTGCGGCTGGAAGTGCAGTGCCAGCTCGCCACGGGCCAGGGCCAGGCGCAGGTCGTTTTCCATGCGCAGGCGCTCGCTGGCGGCCTTCTGCATGGTGGTGTGGAACAGCTGGGTGGTGTTGCGACCGGAGTCCTTGGCCCGGTACAGGGCGATATCGGCACGCTTGAGCAGGTCGGCCGGTGTGGTGCCGTGGTCGGGGATCAGCGCCACGCCGATGCTGGGCGTTACCTGCAGGCGCTGGCCATCCAGTGACATTGGCTCGGCCAGCAGTTCGCGCAGGGTGTCGGCCAGCTCGCGCACTTTCTCTTCCACGTGTTCGCGGCTCCCTTCCAGGCCGCTAAGCAGCACCACGAATTCGTCGCCCCCCAGACGCGCCACGGTGTCCTCCAGGCGCACGCTGGCCTCAAGGCGGGCGGTGATGATCTTCAGCACCGTGTCGCCCACCGGGTGGCCCAGCGAGTCGTTGATGTGCTTGAAGTGGTCGAGGTCGAGGAACAGCAGGGCGCCACGCAGGTTATGGCGCTTGAGCAGGGCGATCTGCTGGCTCAGGCGGTCCATCAGCAAGGCGCGGTTGGGCAGGTTGGTCAGCGGGTCGTGATAGGCCAGGTGGCGTATCTGCGCCTGGGCGTTCTTCAGCTGGCTGACGTCGCGGGCGGTCAGCAGCAGGCAATCCACTTCGTTGAGGGTGATCGGTTCCACCGAAACCTCGACCGTGAGGATATCGCCACGCTTGTTGCGCCCGAGCATCTCGCGGTGGTGTACCCGGCCGCGCTCGCGCAACTCGGCCAGCAGCGCGCTGCGCTGCTTGTCGTCGGCCCAGATGCCGATCTCATACACCGTGTGGCCGATCACTTCATCAGTGCTGTAGCCGGTCAGGCGGCAGAAGCCGTCGTTGACCTCCAGGTAGCGGCCGCTGTGGCGTTCGGTGATGGTGATGGCGTCGGGGCTGGAGTGGAAGGCCTTGGCGAACTTCTCCTCGCTGGACTTCAGCGCGGCTTCGGCGCGTTGTTGCTGGGTGATGTCGCGCAGGGTGGTCACGCTGCAGGGCTGGTCGTCGACGGTGATCAGGCGGCTGGAAATCACACAGGTCAGCGGGTCGCCATTGCGGTGGTTGAGTACCACGGCGACGTTGCTCAAGGCCTGTTCGCGGATCACCTGCTCGATACGTTTCGCGCGCTCGACGGACTCGGCCCACAGGCCGATTTCCTCGGCGGTACGGCCAAGCACCTGCGCGCTGCTCCAGCCGAAGGTCTGGGTGAACGCCGGATTGATCTCGATGAACTGGCCAGTGTCCTGGCGGGTGACGCAGATCGGGTCGGGGCTGACCTGGAACAGGCTGGCAAACTTCTCTTCCGAGGCGCTCAGGCGCTGTTCGCGCTCCACCTGATCGGTGATGTCGAGCAAGGTGCCCGCCATGCGCAGGGGGATGCCCTGGTCGTCGCGGTACAGCCGCGCGCGGCTTTCGATGTAGCGTGAAGTGCCGTTTTCCAGCTGCACCCGGTAGGTGATCTGATAGTTGCCGGCGGGCCCTTCGCGCAGGCTACGGTAGGCTTGTCGCATCGAGTTGCGCTCGTGCTCCGGCACGCCCTCGAAGAACGCATCGAACGATTCATGAAAGGGGATGGGCGGCAAGCCATGCAGCTGCGCGGCGCGGGCCGAGCCGTAGAGCATGCCGCTTGGGATGTGCCAGTCCCAGGTGCCAAGTTGCGCCGAGTCCAGGGCCAGGTCCAGGCGCTCCTGGCTGTCCTTCAGGGCCTGCTCGGCGCGCTTGCGTTCGGTGGTGTCGACGAATGTACTGATCAGGAAGGTCACGCCTTCCAGCTCGATGCCCTGGGTGCACAGGATGCCATCATGCACCTTGCCGCTGGTTGCGCGGAATTGCACCTCCATGATCAGCGGGCCGCCGTTGGCGCGGGTCGACTCCACTATCTGGTGGCGCTGTTCGGGGTTGACCCACAGGCCCAGTTCCAGGCTGGTCTTGCCGATCACCTGGCTGCCGGGCCAGCCGAACATGTCTTCGAAGTGCTGGTTGACCTCGAAGATCATGCCATCGTGGCGGCGGGTCAGCAAAATGGCGTTGGGGCTAAGGTGAAACAGCGTGGCGAAGCGCTTTTCCGAATTGATCAGCGCCGTTTCCCGCTCGCGCTGGCGGGTGATCTCGCGGATCACACCGATCATCTGCGGTCGGCCGTGCGGGTCGCGGGTCAGGCTGCCGTTGATCTCCAGCCAGTGCAGGCTGCCGTCCGGCCAGCGGATACGGTGGCGCATGGCCTGCTCCACCGGCTCACCGTTGAACACTGCCTGGAACATCTGGCGCGTGCGTGCGCGATCCTCCTCGGGCAGCAGGTCGAGGTAATCGATATCGGCGGGCAGTGGCCGCTGTGGATCGAAACCGAACAGGGCCTGGGTACCCCGCGACCAACTGACCCTGCCGCTTTCGATATCCCATAGCCAGGCACCCAGGTGCGCACCGTTGAGCGCTGCCAGCAGTTGCGGGGCGTTCTGCCAGGCCTGCTCGGACTCCTGGGGATCAGCTGCGGGTATTCGCGGCAGGCGCAAAAAGCGGTTTGCTGATTTGGGCATTGGTACCAGACCTGTGGCGTATGACGTGTCCTTGGAATACGAATAGCTGGCTGACAGCCGGTCAGGTGGGCCCTGAGTGGCTGTCGAGCAGGGCCATGAATGCCCTGGCCGCATTCGATAGCGTACGCTCCGTGTGCAGAATGTAGCCTAGCTGGCGCGACAGCTGTATGCCGGGTAAAGCGATGGGTGCAACCTGTTCGTCGAGCATGGTGCGTGGCAGCACGCTCCAGGCCAGGCCGATCGACACCATCATCTTGATGGTTTCCAGGTAGTTGGTGCTCATGGCGATGTTCGGCGTCAAGCCCTGGCTTTCGAACAGGCGCTGGACAATATGGTGGGTAAAGGTGTTGCCGCCGGGAAATACCGCCGGGTGGCGGGCGATGTCAGCCAGGCTGACCGACTGGTTGTTGGCCAGCGGGTGCTCGGGGGCGGCGACGAAGTCCAGGGCGTCGTCCCACACCGGCACGGCCTTGACCAAATGGTGCGGCTCGGGCGCCAGGGTGATAACGGCGATTTCGGCGCGGCCATGCAGAATCTCGTCGTAGGCCTGTTCCGAATCCATGAACTGAATATCCAGTGCCACTGCCGGGTACTGGCGGGTGAAAACCCGTAACAACGGGGGCAGGCGGTGCAGGCCGATGTGGTGGCTGGTGGCCAGGGTCAGGCGACCGCTCACGGCCCCGGTCAGATTGGTCAGCGCCCGTCGGGTATCATCCAGGACGTTGAGGATCTGGTACGCCCGCGGCAGCAGTGCGCGCCCGGCTTCAGTCAGGGTCACCTCGCGGCCCAGGCGGTCGAACAGGCGCACGTCCAGTTGCTGCTCCAGGCCGGCGATGCGTTTGCTGATGGCCGGCTGGGTCAGGAACAGGCGTTCGGCTGCGCCGGAAAAGCTGCCGGTTTCGGCAATGGCGATGAAGGCACTGAGGTTGGCCAGGTCCATGATGTTGTATTCCTTTGGGTTATCCAAAGCATAAAAATTATGAATTTGAGTTATTCAATCTAACCCCCTAGCATCGTCCGTACAAGCCAAGGGGTCTTTGGCATAGAAAGACGCTGATGAGGAACAGTCTGATGGCTGGCAAAACGCTCTACGACAAACTCTGGGAAGCCCATGAGGTCAAGCGCCGTGATGACGGCTCGTCCTTGATCTACATCGACCGCCACATCATCCACGAAGTGACGTCGCCCCAGGCCTTCGAAGGCCTGCGCCTGGCCAACCGCAAGCCATGGCGTATCGACGCCAACATCGCCACGCCCGACCACAACGTGCCGACCACGCCAGAGCGCAAGGGCGGTATCGAGGCGATCGTCGACCAGGTGTCGCGCCTGCAGGTGCAGACCCTCGACGAGAACTGTGACGAATACGGCATCGTCGAATTCAAGATGAACGACGAGCGCCAGGGCATCGTCCACGTCATCAGCCCGGAGCAGGGCGCCACCTTGCCGGGCATGACTGTGGTCTGCGGTGACTCGCACACCTCCACCCACGGCGCCTTCGGTGCCTTGGCCCATGGCATCGGCACTTCCGAGGTCGAGCACGTGCTCGCCACCCAGTGCCTGGTCGCCAAGAAGATGAAGAACATGCTGGTGCGCGTGGAAGGCCAATTGCCGGCCGGCGTTACCGCCAAGGACATCGTGTTGGCCGTGATCGGCAAGATCGGCACCGCCGGTGGAAACGGTCACGCCATGGAATTCGCAGGCAGTGCCATTCGCGAATTGTCGATGGAAGGCCGCATGACCATCTGCAACATGTCCATCGAAGCCGGTGCCCGCGTGGGCCTGGTGGCGACCGATGCCACTACCGTTGCCTACGTCGAAGGGCGCCCGTACGCGCCGAAGGGCGAGCAGTGGAAGCAAGCGGTCGAGTCGTGGAAGGACCTGGTGTCGGATGACGATGCCGTATTCGACACCGTGGTCGAGCTGGATGCCAGCCAGATCAAGCCACAGGTCAGCTGGGGTACTTCGCCCGAGATGGTCCTGGCCGTCGACCAGCGTGTACCAGACCCAGCTGCCGAGACCGACCTGGTCAAGCGTGGTTCGATCGAGCGTGCCTTGAAGTACATGGGGCTGACCGCCAACCAGGCGATCACCGACATCAAGCTGGACCGTGTGTTCATCGGCTCGTGCACCAACTCGCGAATCGAGGACCTGCGCGCTGCGGCGGAAATCGCCAAGGGCCGCAAGGTGGCCGCCAGCGTCAAGCAAGCCATCGTCGTGCCAGGTTCCGGTCTGGTCAAGGCCCAGGCCGAGCGTGAAGGCCTGGACAAGATCTTCCTCGAAGCCGGTTTCGAATGGCGTGAGCCAGGCTGCTCGATGTGCCTGGCGATGAACCCGGACCGCCTTGAAAGCGGCGAGCACTGTGCGTCCACCTCCAACCGCAACTTCGAAGGCCGTCAGGGCGCCGGTGGCCGTACCCACCTGGTCAGTCCGGCCATGGCCGCCGCTGCTGCTGTAGCGGGCCACTTCATCGATGTCCGCGAGTTGATCCAAGGGAGCGCAGCATGAAAGCCTTTACCCAGCACACTGGCCTCGTCGCACCGTTGGACCGTGCCAACGTCGACACCGACCAGATCATCCCCAAGCAGTTCTTGAAGTCGATCAAGCGCACCGGCTTTGGCCCGAACCTGTTCGACGAGTGGCGTTACCTGGACGTGGGTCAGCCCTACCAGGACAACAGCAAGCGCCCGCTCAACGAAGAGTTCGTGCTCAACCACGCGCGCTACCAAGGTGCCAGCGTGTTGCTGGCGCGGGAAAACTTTGGTTGCGGCTCCAGCCGTGAGCATGCCCCCTGGGCGTTGGACGAGTACGGTTTCCGCAGCATCATTGCGCCGAGCTTTGCCGACATTTTCTTCAACAACAGCTTCAAGAACGGCTTGCTGCCGATCATTCTCAGCGATGAGGAAGTCGACGAGCTGTTCAAGCAGGTCGAAGCCAACCCGGGCTACCAGCTGACCATCGACCTGCAGGCGCAGGCGGTGACCCGCCCGGATGGCAAGGTGCTGCACTTCGAAATCGATGCGTTCCGCAAGCACTGCCTGCTCAACGGTCTGGACGATATCGGCCTGACCCTGCAGGACAGCGACGCGATCAAGGCCTTCGAAGCCAAGCATCGCGCCAGCCAGCCTTGGCTGTTCCGTGATGCCTGAAGTTCATAGGTGACAGTGCGGGCCTCTTCGCTCCTACAGAAATTTACGCGGTCGCTGTAGGAGCGGGTTTACCCGCGAAGAGGCCGGCACAGGCAACAAAAATCTAAAGGAACGAGACATGACCAGCACCCAGCACATCGATGTGGTCCAACGCCAGTTCGGCGAACAGGCCAGCGCCTACCTCAGCAGCGCCGTGCACGCCCAAGGCAGTGAATTCGCCCTGCTGCAGGCTGAGCTGGCAGGGCAGGCCCATGCCCGCGTGCTGGACCTGGGCTGCGGTGCCGGTCATGTCAGCTTCCACGTCGCTCCGCTGGTTACCGAAGTGGTCGCCTACGACCTCTCGCAGTCCATGCTCGACGTGGTCGCCAGCGCCGCCGCCGAACGCGGCCTGGCCAATATCACGACCGAACGCGGCGCTGCCGAACGCCTGCCGTTCGCCGACGCTTCGTTCGACTTTGTCTTCAGCCGTTATTCGGCCCACCACTGGAGCGACCTGGGCCTGGCTCTGCGCGAGGTGCGCCGGGTGCTCAAGCCAGGTGGTGTGGCGGCGTTCATCGACGTGATGTCGCCGGGCAGCCCGCTGCTCGACACTTACCTGCAAACGGTCGAAGTGCTGCGCGACACCAGCCATGTGCGTGACTACTCCGCCGCCGAGTGGCAACGCCAGGTCAGCGAAGCCGGCCTGCACGTGCGCAGCCACACCCGCCAACCGTTGCGCCTGGAGTGGAGCACCTGGGTTGAGCGCATGCGCACCCCCGAGCCGATGCGCGTGGCCATCCGCCAATTGCAGCAAGCCATGGGCGAAGAAGTACGGCAGTATTACCAGATCGAGGCCGACGGCTCGTTCAGCACCGATGTGCTGGTGTTGTGGGCCGAGCGTTAAGCACTTTTCGGTGGGGCCCGCTTGGCCACGCCGCGTGAATGGATAGAGGAAAGCATGAGCAAGCAGATTCTGATTCTCCCAGGTGACGGTATCGGCCCGGAAATCATGGCCGAGGCAGTCAAGGTACTGGAGCTGGCCAACGACAAGTTCCAGCTCGGCTTCAGCCTGGCGCACGACTTGATTGGCGGTGCCGCCATCGACAAGCACGGCGTGCCGCTGGCCGACGAAACCCTGGAGCGTGCGCGCAAGGCCGATGCGGTGCTGCTGGGGGCTGTGGGCGGGCCGAAGTGGGACAAGATCGAGCGAGACATTCGCCCGGAGCGCGGCCTGCTGAAGATCCGCTCGCAACTGGGTCTGTTCGCCAACCTGCGCCCAGCCATCCTTTACCCACAACTGGCCGATGCTTCGTCGCTGAAGCCGGAAATCGTATCGGGCCTGGACATCCTCATCGTTCGTGAGCTGACCGGCGGCATCTACTTCGGTGCCCCGCGTGGCCAGCGCGAGCTGGAAGGTGGCGAACGCCAGGCCTACGACACCCTGCCGTACAGCGAAAGCGAAGTGCGCCGCATTGCCCGTGTCGGCTTCGACATGGCCCGCGTGCGCGGCAAGAAGCTGTGCTCGGTGGACAAGGCCAACGTTCTGGCCTCCAGCCAGCTGTGGCGTGAAGTGGTCGAAGACGTGGCCAAGGACTACCCGGACGTGGAGCTCAGCCACATGTACGTCGACAACGCTGCCATGCAGCTGGTGCGTGCACCCAAACAGTTCGACGTGATGGTGACCGACAACATGTTCGGTGACATTCTGTCGGATGAAGCTTCCATGTTGACCGGTTCCATCGGCATGCTGCCGTCGGCGTCCCTGGATGCCGACAACAAGGGCATGTACGAGCCGTGCCACGGCTCGGCACCGGACATCGCCGGCCTTGGTATCGCCAACCCACTGGCGACCATCCTGTCGGTGTCGATGATGTTGCGTTACAGCTTCAATCAGTCGGCTGCCGCCGAGGCGATCGAGAAGGCCGTGAGCCTGGTTCTGGACCAGGGGCTGCGTACCGGCGACATCTTCTCGGAAGGCTGCCGCAAAGTTGGTACGCAGGAAATGGGCGACGCAGTAGTCGCAGCGCTGCGGAATCTGTAATCTCTCTGGCCCGCCCCCCAAAATTCCCGGTGGCGGCCCACTTTTAGCAAAGGTGTAGTTGCGATGAAACGTGTAGGTCTGATCGGTTGGCGCGGTATGGTCGGTTCCGTGCTCATGCAGCGGATGCTGGAGGAGCAGGATTTCGACCTTATCGAGCCGGTGTTCTTCACTACCTCCAATGTTGGTGGCCAGGGTCCGAACGTGGGCAAGGATACAGCGCCCCTCAAGGACGCTTATTCGATTGAAGAACTCAAGACCCTCGACGTGATCCTGACCTGCCAGGGTGGCGACTACACCAACGAGGTCTTCCCCAAGCTGCGTGAAGCCGGCTGGCAGGGTTACTGGATCGACGCCGCTTCGTCCCTGCGCATGCAGGATGACGCGGTGATCATCCTCGACCCGGTCAACCGCAAGGTCATCGACCAGCAGCTGGACGCTGGTACCAAGAACTACATCGGTGGCAACTGCACCGTCAGCCTGATGCTGATGGGCCTGGGTGGCCTGTTCGAGGCCGGTCTGGTCGAGTGGATGAGCGCCATGACCTACCAGGCGGCGTCGGGTGCCGGCGCGCAGAACATGCGCGAGCTGATCAAGCAGATGGGTGCTACCCACGCGGCAGTGGCCGATGACCTGGCCAACCCGGCCAGCGCCATTCTCGATATCGACCGCAAGGTTGCCGAGACCATGCGCAGCGAAGCGTTCCCGACCGAGAACTTCGGCGTGCCGCTGGCGGGCAGCCTGATCCCGTGGATCGACAAGGAACTGCCGAACGGTCAGAGCCGTGAAGAGTGGAAGGCCCAGGCCGAAACCAACAAGATCCTCGGTCGCTTCAAGAGCCCGATCCCGGTCGACGGCATCTGCGTGCGCATTGGCGCCATGCGCTGCCACAGCCAGGCGCTGACCATCAAGCTGAACAAGGACGTGCCGATCGCCGACATCGAAGGCATGATCAGCCAGCACAACCCTTGGGTGAAGCTGGTGCCGAACCAGCGTGAAATCAGCATGCAGGAACTGACCCCGACCAAGGTCACCGGCACCCTGAACATCCCGGTTGGCCGCCTTCGCAAGCTGAACATGGGTTCGCAGTACCTGGGCGCGTTCACCGTGGGTGACCAGCTGCTGTGGGGCGCCGCCGAACCGCTGCGCCGCATGTTGCGGATTCTGCTGGAGCGTTGATCGTTCAGGCTTCACCTGAAAAATACCGCACTGGTGACAGTGCGGTATTTTTTTATGCCTGAAGGTATGCATTTGGGTCGCGGGCCTAATCGCTGGATAAGTCATGCCGCTGTTTAATGGCGAAATGTCTGCTCTGACAGCCCCCTTGCTCTTGCTCTTGCTCTTGCTCTTGCCGTTGCCGTTGCCGTTGCCGTTGCTTTTGCTTCTAAGTGCGCGGTAGTTCAGGCGACGCAGATTGCGACTTCAGGAGGCCGAGCGCAGGGCTTGCGAAGGGAGGTGACGGGCATGGATGCCCGTCAAGCGCTGGGCCCCAGGATGGGGCCTGCAGCGCGGTCCTCCCGGGAGCAAACCCGGAGCGAGGGGACCCCGGAGCGCAGCGCAGGGGCCGGATGATGGGAGCCAACGGCTTTGGTTACTTTGGCCACGACCAAAGTAACCCGCCGGAAGGGCGGAAAGGTGACGATGCGCCACCTGCGCGAATGAATACCTACTCGGTGTGAGTGCGCACATCCAAGAAGCAAGACGCAATCGAGCAACAGCAACAGCCGCGCCGGGTGGGCACAGACAAAACCTTGCAATCCGAGTAAAGTGCCGCCCCCGCCGTTTACAGCAAAAGGATCCCTTCCATGACACACCCTTTGGATATCGCCGTCGTCGGCGCCACCGGCAGCGTCGGTGAAGCCTTGGTGCAGATCCTCGAGGAACTGGCATTCCCGGTTGCCACCCTGCACCTGCTGGCCAGCATGGAATCGGCGGGCAGCAGCGTGATGTTCGCTGGCAAGAAACTGAAGGTGCGCGAAGTCGACAGCTTCGACTTCACCCAGGTCAAGCTGGCCTTCTTCGCCACCGGCGCCGCCGTCAGCCGCAGCTTTGCCGGCAAGGCGCTGCAGGCGGGCTGCACGGTCATCGACCTGTCCGGCGGCCTGGACGACGCCCTGGCCCTGGTGCCGGAAGCCAACGCCGAACGCCTGGCCAGCCTGTCGTTGCCAGCGCGCATTGTCAGCCCATGCTCGGCCGCAGTAGCCCTGGCCGTCGCGCTGGCGCCGCTCAAAGGCCTGCTGGACATCGAGCGGGTGCAAGTGATGGCCGCATTGGCGGTGTCTGCGCAAGGCCGTGAAGCGGTCAGCGAGCTCGCCCGGCAAACCGCCGAACTGCTCAATGCCCGCCCGCTGGAGCCGCGTTTCTTCGACCGCCAGGTGGCATTCAACCTGCTGGCCCAAGTCGGTGCTACCGACGAGCAGGGCCATACCGCGCTGGAGCGCCGCCTGGTCAGCGAACTGCGCGTGCTGCTGGGCTTGCCTGAACTGAAGATTTCCGTGAGCTGTGTTCAAGTCCCGGTGTTTTTCGGCGATAGCTTCAGTGTGGCCGTGCAAAGCCGTCGCCCGGTAGACCTGGCAGCGGTCAACCAGGCCCTGGAGGCAGCCGACAGCATCGAACGGGTGGAAAACGATGATTATCCGACCCCGGTAGGTGACGCAGTGGGCCAAGACGTGGTCTATGTTGGACGTGTACGTCACGGTGTTGATGAAGACCAGCAACTCAACCTCTGGCTAACCACCGACAACGTGCGCAAAGGCGCCGCGCTCAATGCCGTGCAAGTGGCGCAATTGTTGATTAAACACATGCCGTAAAAGATACTGGCGAGCACTTTTGTCCTGCTCCGCATGCAGGTTTCGGGACGATTCATACAAGGGAAGAGGTCATGCTTCGAATTCGCAAACTGGTTCTGGCCATGGCTGCAGCATCCGCGCTGTCGTCTGGCATGGCGAATGCGCTGGGCCTGGGGGAGCTGACCCTGAAGTCGGCACAGAATCAGCCGCTGGACGCCGAGATCGAATTGCTCGACGTGCGCGACCTCAAAGCCGCCGAAGTGGCGCCGAGCCTGGCGCCACCGGAAGAGTTCAGCAAGGCCGGGGTGGCGTTTCCGACCTACCTCGAAGACCTGACCTTCACACCGGTGATCAACCCCAACGGCAAAAGTGTGCTGCGCGTGACCTCCAGTCAGCCGCTGCCAGGTCCGGTGGTCAAGTTCCTGGTGCAGGTGATGTGGCCGCAGGGCCGCCTGCTGCGTGACTATAGCGTGCTGCTCGACCAGGCCAAGGCACAGGGCGAACAGCCGGCGGCAGGCAATGTCACACCGGCCATCACCGGTGCCAGCAGCTACACCACCCAGCGTCGCGACACCTTGTGGCAGATTGCCGCGCGTAACACCCAGGGCGGATCGATCCAGCAGACCATGATCGCGATCCAGGCTTTGAACCCGGACGCCTTCATCGGCAACAACATCAACCAGCTGAAGGTTGGCCAGGTACTGCGCCTGCCCGACCAGCAGCAGATCCAGAGCATCGCCCAGGGCGAGGCGAACCGCGAGGTGGCCGAGCAGTATGCGGCCTGGCGTGAAGGCCGTCGCCTGGGGCCGCGTGCCCGCCAGCTGGATGCCACCCGCCGTGGCGCCGCCGAGGCTGCACCGTCGCGTATCGCCCAGGGCGACAACCTGCGCCTGGTCAGCCCGGGCAACCAGGCCGGTGCAGGCCAGGCCAAGGCGTTGAATGACGAGCTGGCCATGGCCCAGGAAAGCCTGGACACCAGCCGTCGCGACAACGAAGAACTGAAAAGCCGCATGGCCGACCTGCAGAGCCAGCTGGACAAGCTGCAGCGCCTGATCGAGCTGAAGAACAACCAGTTGGCACGCCTGGAAGGCCAGGGCGCAGCCGCGTCGGCAGCGGCTGCCGATACCCCGGAGCAGCCCGTGGTCAATCCGGCACCTGCTGCTGCCGATACCGCACCCCAGCCTGTGCCGGACACCCAGCCAGCACCCGCCAGCCAGCCGAACGGTGCGCTCGACTCGGTCCTGGGCAACCCGTGGCTTCTGGGGGTGATTGCCGGTTCCAGCATCCTGGTGCTGGCACTGCTGCTGTGGCTGCTGGCGCGCAAACGCAAGGCCCAGCAAGAAGCCGAGAAGCACCTGCGCATGGCGCGGGCGCTGGAAGAAGAGCAGGGCACAGGTTTCGACAGCGATATCGAGAGCTTCGGCGGCGTCGAAGCCCCCGAGCCGGGTGTAACCCTGTCGCCGGCTGTGGTTGCCGCTTCGGCTGCAGCTGCCGTCGCTGCGGAAAAAGTGGCAGAACCGGTCGCCGAGGCAGCACCCGAGCCTGAACCACAAGCAGACCCGCACGCCGCGCTGCTGGCGCAAGTCGACCAATGCCTGGCCGAAGGCCGCCTTAATCGTGCCACCGAGCTGCTGGAGCCCGCCGTGACCGCCGCGCCGGAGCGTGACGACCTGCGCCTGAAACTGATGGACGTGTACGCCCGCCAGGGTGACCAGAGCGCGTTCGCCGAACAGGAGCGTCAGTTGCCGGCCAGCGAGCAGAACGTTGCTGAAGTCGCCGGCCTGAAAGAGCGTTACCCCGCCATGCTCGGCCTGGCCGCTGCCGGCCTGGGGGCGGCGGCGCTGGCTGCCGAAATGGATGAGCAGTACGTGCAAGAGCTGCTGCACGATGAGCCCGAAGCGCCGGTGGTTGCCGATGTGGTGCCTGACGAGTTGTCCGGGTTCGAGCCGCAAGAGCAGGCTGAGCCAGAGGTTGTCGCGCAGGCAGCGCCTGACGCTGAACTGGACGCCTTCGATGATGTGCCAACGCTCGATGCAACGGACCTGGCCGAGCAGGATCTGGACAGCGCCTTCGACCTGAGCCTGGGTGAAGACCTGGCCGATCAAGACCCGCTGGCCGCGTCCGTGCTGGACGAGCCGATGGCACAGGGGGGCGGACCCGACGAGCTGGTAATCGCTGAGCCTGTGCTGGATGAGCCCGTACAGGAAGAAGCTCAGCCGGAAGAACAGCCCTTTGCCGTGGATGCCGAGCTGCAAGCCGAAGCCGACGCCGATTTCGAGGCCATGCTGGCTCAGGCCGAGCCTCAGCCTGCCGTGGACCTGTCTGATTTCGACCTCGACGTCAGCGAGCCGGTTGCCCCGGCTGCCCCTGAGGCGCTGGAGCAAGATCCGCTGGATGTCACCGCCGAACTGGCTGCCTTCGACAGCGAACCGGAGTTTGATCCGGTCTCCGAGTTCGACTTGCCATCGGACTTCGACCTGTCCCTGTCGCTGGAAGATGATTCGCCGGCAGCCAAGAGCTTTGCCTCGGAGCTCAATGACGTCAACGCCGAGCTGGACAAGCTGTCGCAGAGCCTCGAAACGCCATCGCTGGAGCCGCATTTCACCAGTGAAGACGCGGTTGCGCAGCCAGAGCCCGAGCCTTTGGATGACCTGGACTTCGACTTCTTCTCCGGCAGTGACGAAGTTGCCACCAAGCTCGACCTGGCCCGTGCCTATATCGACATGGGTGACAGCCAGGGCGCGCGCGACATCCTTGATGAAGTGGTCAAGGATGGTGACGACAGCCAGCGTCAGGAAGCCGAGGACATGCTCTCCCGGCTGGTCTGATGCAAGCAGGGCAGGCCTCTTCGCGGGCTTGCCCGCACCCACGGGATCCCCACAGGTTGTCGACCTTGTGAGTGGCCTGTGGGAGCGAGCCCGCCCGCGAAGAGGCCCGCACATGCAGTGCGCATCCAACGGCAGCCCTACGAGGCTGCCGTTGTCGTTATAATCCCCGCCATTCCGTACACCCCACAGGTTTCATGCTCTTGGACATCATCGATACCGCTACCGCCGAATCCGCGGCCGAAGGCTACTCCCGCATCGCCCTGGGCGTGGAATACAAAGGCGCGCGCTACCGCGGCTGGCAACGTCAGGCCAGCGGCGTGCCGAGTGTCCAGCAAGCCCTGGAGCAAGCGCTGTCCAAGGTCGCCAACGAGCCGATTTCGGTGGTCTGCGCCGGGCGTACCGACGCCGGCGTTCACGGCTGCGGGCAGGTCGTGCACTTCGATACCCGTGCCGTGCGTGACGAGCGCGCCTGGACCATGGGCACCAACTTCAACCTGCCGCACGACATCAGCGTGGTCTGGTCGCGGCCCATGCCGGCCGATTTTCATGCCCGCTTCAAGGCCTGCGCCCGGCGCTACCGCTACGTCATCTACAACGACCCGATTCGCCCGGCGCACCTGGCCGAAGAAGTGACCTGGAACCACCGTCCGCTGGACGTCGATCGCATGGCCCAGGCGGCGCAGTACCTGCTCGGTACCCACGACTTCAGCGCCTTCCGCGCCAGCCAGTGTCAGGCCAAGTCACCGATCAAGCACATCTACCACCTGCGTGTTACCCGCCATGGCCAGATGATCGTGCTGGACGTGCGTGCCACCGCGTTCCTGCACCACATGGTGCGTAACATTGCCGGTGTGCTGATGGCCATCGGTGCGGGCGAGCGTCCGGTTGCCTGGGCACGCGAGGTGCTCGAAGGGCGCAACCGCCGTGAAGGTGGGGTAACAGCCCACCCATACGGGCTTTACCTGGTGCAGGTGGAGTACCCCGAAGCGTTTGCGTTGCCCAAGCGTTACATCGGCCCACACTTTTTGAGTGGTTACGAGGCGTTGGCAGACTGACGAGCGAAAAGCCATTTGCTAACATCCGCCCTTTCGCCGCAACAATCAGGGTTCTTGTTCCATGAGCAATGTTCGCAGCAAGATCTGCGGGATTACCCGCATCGAAGACGCACTGGCCGCTGCCGAAGCGGGGGCCGATGCCATCGGCTTCGTCTTCTATGCCAAGAGCCCGCGGGCGGTGGACGTGCGCCAGGCGCGGGCGATCATTGCCGAGTTGCCACCCTTCGTGACCACGGTCGGGTTGTTCGTCAATGCCTCGCGCTGCGAGCTGAACGAGATCCTCGAAGTGGTCCCGCTGGACCTGCTACAGTTTCACGGCGATGAAACCCCGCAGGACTGTGAAGGCTACCACCGCCCCTGGATCAAGGCCCTGCGTGTGCGCCCTGGCGATGACCTGGAGGCGGCCTGTCGGCTTTACGCGGGTGCCCGCGGCATTTTGCTCGACACCTATGTGCCGGGCGTGCCAGGGGGAACCGGCGAGGCGTTCGACTGGTCATTGGTACCGGCGCGTCTTGGCAAGCCGATCATCCTAGCGGGCGGGCTGTCGGCCGATAACGTTGGCCAGGCCATTGCCCAGGTAAAGCCTTATGCGGTGGATGTCAGCGGTGGCGTCGAACAGGCCAAGGGCATCAAGGATGCGGCGAAGATCGAGGCCTTCATGCGTGCGGTGAAACAGGCTTGATGGCAGATGTGACGGCTGGCTGCGCGCCATCGTCCATAGCTTTCGCAGCCCTGCGGGCCGCATGCCAGCACCTGTGGCGGCAAAAAACACATTAGCGGTGGAGTGGCGCGCTGGAAGCCCCGGCGGCCGGTCCACCATCGTTTCATAAAAGATTTTGAGCTCAAGGGCAGGGCAGGGCCGGTGACGCCGTCCCCCGCCTGCCAATACTGGAGAAAGAAAGCATGAGCAACTGGTTAGTCGACAAACTGATCCCTTCGATCATGCGTTCCGAGGTGAAAAAGAGCTCGGTGCCTGAGGGCCTGTGGCACAAGTGCCCGTCCTGCGAGGCCGTGCTGTATCGTCCGGAGCTGGAAAAGACCCTGGATGTCTGCCCCAAGTGCAACCACCACATGCGCATCGGCGCACGTGCGCGCATCGACATCTTCCTTGACGCCGAAGGCCGGGCCGAACTGGGCGCTGACCTGGAACCGGTCGACCGCCTGAAATTCCGTGATGGCAAGAAGTACAAGGACCGCCTGACCGCTGCGCAGAAGCAGACCGGCGAAAAGGACGCGCTGATCTCCATGAGCGGCACCCTGATGGGCATGCCGATCGTGGTTAGTGCCTTCGAGTTCTCGTTCATGGGCGGCTCCATGGGTGCCATCGTCGGCGAGCGCTTCGTGCGCGCGGCCAACTATGCCCTGGAAAACCGCTGCCCAATGGTTTGCTTCTCCGCTTCGGGCGGTGCGCGCATGCAGGAAGCGCTGATCTCGCTGATGCAGATGGCCAAGACCTCGGCCGTGCTGGCGCGCCTGCGCGAAGAAGGCATCCCGTTCATCTCGGTCCTGACCGACCCGGTGTATGGCGGTGTTTCCGCCAGCCTGGCGATGCTCGGCGACGTCATCGTCGGTGAGCCGAAGGCCCTGATCGGTTTCGCCGGCCCACGCGTGATCGAGCAGACCGTACGCGAGAAGCTGCCTGAAGGCTTCCAGCGCAGCGAGTTCCTGCTGGAGCACGGTGCCATCGACCTGATCATCTCCCGTGGCGAATTGCGTCCGCGTCTGGCCCGCCTGCTGGCGCAGATGACCGGTCAGCAAACGCCGGAAGAAGCGCGTGAGGCGGCTGCCGTCGCGTGATGAAACAACGATCCCTGGGCGAATGGCTCGCCTACCTCGAGCAGTTGCACCCCTCGGCCATCGACATGGGCCTGGAGCGGTCGCAGAAGGTGCTTGCCCGCTTGGCGCTGGGCAAGCTGGCGCCGCGCGTGGTGACAGTGACCGGCACCAACGGCAAGGGTTCGACCTGCGCCTTCGTGGTGTCGTTGCTGCGTGCCCAGGGGCTCAAGGTCGGCGTGTACAGTTCGCCGCACCTGCTACGTTACAACGAGCGGGTGATGATCGATGGCCAAGAGGCCAGCGATGAGCGCCTGTGCGAAGCCTTCGCCGCCGTCGAGGCGGCGCGGGGCGATATTTCCCTGACCTACTTCGAGATGGGGACGTTGGCCGCGTTCTGGTTGTTCTACCAGTCGCAGCTGGATGCGGTGGTGCTGGAGGTGGGCCTGGGTGGCCGCCTGGATACCGTCAACGTAGTGGATGCCGACTTCGCCCTGGTGACCAGCATCGGTGTCGACCATGTTGATTACCTGGGTGATACCCGCGAGCTGGTGGCCTTCGAGAAGGCTGGCATCTTCCGCCCGGGCAAGCCGGCCCTGTGCGGTGATCTGGATCCGCCCGGGCCGTTGCTGGACAAGGCCGCTGAACTGGCCGCACCACTGTTCCTGCGCGGTCGGGAATTCGACCTGGCCAGCGCCGATGGCTGCTGGAGCTGGCGTGGTACTGCCGCCGATGGTGCGCAGGTCGAGCTGCGTGACCTGCCTTTGCTTGACCTGCCCATGGAAAACGCCACGCTGGCCTTGCAGGCTTACCTGCTGATGGGGCTGCCGTGGGACGCGGAGCAAGTTCGCCAGGCGCTGCAGGATACCCGTATCACTGGGCGTCACGACCTCCGTAACTTGAACTGGCAGGGCAAACCGGTAGCGTTGCTGCTGGATGTCGGGCACAACCCGCATGCGGCGCAGTACCTGGCCAGGCGCCTGGCGGCCCGGCCGCTGAAGGGGCGCCGCCTCGCGGTCTTTGGTCTGCTCGCCGACAAGGATCTGGAGGGCGTTATCGCGCCGCTGCAGGGCCTCATCGACGACTGGGCGGTGGCGCCGCTGGATACCCCGCGCAGTCGCCCGGCCGCAGAACTGGCCTCGTCCTTGGCGAACCTCGGTGCCGCGGTGAAGTCTTATGCCAGCGTCGACGCCGCCCTTGAAGGGCAATGTGCGCAGGCGACGGCGGATGATCAGATCCTGCTGTTCGGTTCGTTTTTCTGTGTCGCCCAGGCGCTGGAATGGCTGGAGCGGCACGCCCAGGAGGGTGGAATAGATGGCTGTGCTGGATAAAGGGATGAAACAGCGCATGGTGGGTGCGCTGGTGCTGGTGGCGCTGGCGGTTATCTTCCTGCCGATGCTGTTTACCCGCCAGGACGAGATGCGCCAGGTGCACGTCGAAGCCCCGCAGGCACCGGCCATGCCCAGCCTGCCGGAAGTGAAGGTGGAGCCGGTTGCCGTGCCGGAGCCACAGGTTATTGCGCAGGAGGCGCAGCCGGCGCCGGTGGTGATCGACGAGGCCACTGCGCCGGCGAGTACACCCAGCCAGCCAATCACCCCGTCGCCACAGACCCAGGCGCAGGTTCAGCCACCCAAGCCGCAGGCGCCCGCGCCCAAGGTGGAGGCCAAAGCCGCTGCAACGCCCGCGCCTGCCGCGCCATCGAAGATCGACGCCAATGGCCTGCCCGTCAGTTGGTCGATCCAACTGGCCAGTCTGTCCAACCGCGCCGGTGCCGAAAAGCTGCAGCAAACCCTGCGTAGCCAGGGTTACAACGCCTATATCCGTACGGCGGGTGGCATGAACCGCGTGTACGTGGGGCCGTTGATCGAGCGCGCCGAGGCCGAGCGCGTGCGTGACGCCATCAACCGTCAGAACAGCCTCAAGGGCTTTGTGGTGCGCTTCCAGCCTGAGCGCAGCTGATTCCCCGGGGCGGCTAGGCCGCCCATTCGCGGGTGAGCCCGCGCCTGCAGGTACTGTGCCGCTGCAAGGCTTACCCGGAACCTGTCGGCGCGGGTTTGCCTGCCAAGGCCCAACACCAATCCAGCTGACATTCCGCTTACTCCCGGCCCTCTGCTCTGGTAAAATGCGCCGCCTCAAACGTCTGCAGGCAACACCGTGGCATTTACCTTGGTTGATTGGGCGATCATCGCGATCATCGCCGTCTCCACACTGATCAGTCTCAAGCGCGGCTTCGTCAAGGAGGCCTTGTCCTTGCTCATCTGGATCATTGCCGGTGCGGTTGCCTGGATGTTCGGCGGTTCGCTCTCGGTGTATCTTGAGAGCTATATCCAGACGCCATCGATGCGCATCATCGCTGGCTGCGCCATTCTTTTCGTCGCCACCTTGCTGGTGGGGGCCATGGTCAACTTCCTTGTCGGTGAGCTGATCCGCGTGACCGGGCTGTCCGGCACCGATCGTTTCCTGGGCATGGCCTTTGGCGCTGCGCGCGGGGCCTTGCTGGTAGTGGTGGCCATAGGCCTGATCAGCCTGGGGCCGGTTCAACAAGACACCTGGTGGCAGGAATCACGCCTGATACCACAGTTTCTCTTGGTCGCCGACTGGTCGAAAAACCTGATTCTGGGTTTCACCGACCAATGGACGCCCAGTGGGCTGATCAGCACTCCGGCTGATCTTCCGTTCAAGGAACAGTTGCTCGGGCCGTCCAAGCCCTGAGCGCTATTCACTCAAGTTTCATCAAAGTAGGGGTTGCGTCGCATGTGTGGCATCGTCGGTATCGTCGGTAAGTCGAACGTCAATCAGGCGCTGTATGACGCGCTTACGGTCCTCCAGCACCGCGGCCAGGACGCTGCCGGTATCGTGACCAGCCATGACGGCCGGTTGTTCCTGCGCAAGGATAATGGCCTGGTGCGCGACGTGTTCCAGCAGCGCCACATGCAGCGCCTGGTAGGCAACATCGGCATCGGCCACGTGCGCTACCCGACTGCGGGCAGCTCGACCTCGGCCGAGGCCCAGCCGTTCTACGTCAACTCGCCTTACGGCATCACCCTGGCTCACAACGGCAACCTGACCAACGTCGAGCAGTTGGCCAAGGAGATCTACGAGTCCGACCTGCGCCACGTCAACACCAACTCCGACTCGGAAGTGCTGCTGAACGTGTTCGCCCATGAGCTGGCGGTGCGCGGCAAGCTGCAGCCGACCGAAGAAGACGTGTTCGCTGCGGTCTCTCATGTGCACAGCCGCTGCGTTGGCGGTTACGCCGTGGTGGCCATGATCACCGGCTATGGCATCGTCGGTTTCCGCGACCCCCATGGCATTCGCCCGGTGGTGTTCGGCCAGCGTCACACCGACGAAGGCGTGGAATACATGATCGCCTCGGAAAGCGTCGCCCTGGACGTGCTCGGCTTCACCCTGATCCGCGACCTGGCGCCGGGCGAAGCGGTGTACATCACCGAAGAAGGCCAGTTGTTCACCAAGCAGTGCGCCGAATCGCCAAAGTTGCAGCCGTGCATCTTCGAGCACGTCTACCTGGCGCGCCCGGACTCGATCATCGATGGGGTCTCGGTGTACAAGGCGCGTCTGCGCATGGGTGAAAAGCTGGCCGACAAGATCATGCGCGAGCGCCCCGATCATGATATCGACGTGGTCATCCCGATCCCGGATACCAGTCGTACTGCCGCGCTGGAACTGGCCAACCGGTTGGGCGTCAAGTTCCGCGAAGGTTTCGTCAAGAACCGTTACATCGGCCGTACCTTCATCATGCCCGGCCAGGCCGCGCGCAAGAAGTCGGTGCGTCAGAAGCTCAACGCCATCGAGCTGGAGTTCCGCGGCAAGAATGTGATGCTGGTGGACGATTCGATCGTGCGCGGTACCACCTGCAAGCAGATCATCCAGATGGCCCGCGAAGCCGGCGCCAAGAATGTCTACTTCTGCTCCGCGGCCCCTGCAGTACGCTACCCCAACGTCTACGGCATCGACATGCCGAGTGTTCACGAACTGATCGCCCACAACCGCACCACCGAACAGGTGGGTGAGTTGATTGGCGCCGATTGGCTGGTCTATCAGGACCTGCCAGACCTGATCGACTCGGTCGGCGGCGGCAAGATCAAGATCGAGCAGTTCGATTGCGCGGTGTTCAACGGCGAGTACGTCACTGGCGATATCGACGAAGCCTACCTCGACCGCATCGAGCAGGCCCGTAACGACTTGGCCAAGGTCAAGAACCAGGCCGTCAGCGCGATCATCGACCTTTACAACAACTGATTTTGGGAGCGACGGCATGACGGATCAATGGGATGCCGGGCGACTGGACAGTGACCTCGAGGGTGTCGGTTTCGACACCCTGGCGGTACGCGCTGGCCAAAACCGTACCCCGGAAGGCGAGCACAGCGAAGCGCTGTTCCTGACCTCCAGCTATGTGTTCCGCACGGCAGCCGATGCTGCTGCGCGCTTTGCCGGCGAAACGCCGGGCAACGTCTACTCGCGCTACACCAACCCGTCGGTGCGTGCCTTCGAGGAGCGCCTGGCGGCCATGGAAGGTGCCGAACAGGCCGTGGGTACGTCCACCGGCATGGCGGCGATCCTGGCCGTGGTCATGTCGCTGTGCAGCGCCGGTGACCATGTGCTGGTGTCGCAGAGCGTATTCGGCTCTACCATCAGCCTGTTCGAGAAGTACTTCAAGCGCTTTGGTGTAGAAGTGGACTACGTGCCACTGGTCGACCTCACCGGTTGGGAAAAGGCCATCAAGGCCAACACCAAGCTGCTGATCGTCGAATCGCCCTCCAACCCGCTGGCCGAGTTGGTCGATATCACCGCGCTCAGCGAAATCGCCCATGCTCAGGGTGCCATGCTGGTGGTGGACAACTGTTTCAGTACCCCGGCGTTGCAGCAGCCGCTGAAGCTGGGTGCCGACATTGTGTTCCACTCGGCCACCAAGTTCATCGATGGCCAAGGCCGCTGCATGGGCGGTGTGGTTGCCGGCCGTACTGAGCAAATGAAAGAAGTAGTGGGTTTCCTGCGAACCGCAGGTCCAACCCTCAGTCCGTTCAACGCCTGGATCTTCACCAAGGGCCTGGAAACGCTGCGCCTGCGTATGCGTGCCCACTGCGAAAGCGCTCAGGCCCTGGCCGAATGGCTGGAGCAGCAGGATGGCGTGGAGAAGGTGCATTACGCCGGCCTGCCCAGCCACCCCCAGCACGAACTGGCCAAGCGCCAGATGAGCGGTTTTGGTGCAGTGGTTAGCTTCGAGGTCAAGGGTGGCAAAGAGGGCGCGTGGCGTTTCATCGACGCTACCCGTGTGATTTCCATCACTACCAACCTGGGTGACAGCAAAACCACCATCGCGCATCCGGCGACCACCTCACACGGTCGTCTGTCGCCGCAGGAGCGTGAAGCGGCTGGCATCCGCGACAGCCTGATCCGCGTTGCCGTGGGCCTGGAAGACGTGGCTGACCTGCAGGCTGACCTGGCGCGCGGGTTGGCGGCATTGTGATCGAAATCAGCGGCAGTACCCCGGGCCACAATGGCCGGGTAGCCTTGGTCACAGGTGCCGCCCGCGGCATCGGTCTGGGCATTGCCGCATGGCTGATCTGCGAAGGCTGGCAAGTGGTGCTGAGTGATCTGGACCGCCAGCGTGGTACCAAAGTGGCCAAGGCGTTGGGCGACAACGCCTGGTTCATTACCATGGACGTTGCCGACGAGGCCCAGGTCAGTGCCGGAGTGTCCGAAGTGCTCGGGCAGTTCGGCCGGCTGGACGCGCTGGTGTGCAATGCGGCCATTGCCAACCCGCACAACCAGACGCTGGAAAGCCTGAGCCTGGCACAATGGAACCGGGTGCTGGGGGTCAACCTCAGCGGCCCCATGCTGCTGGCCAAGCATTGTGCGCCGTACCTGCGTGCGCACAATGGGGCGATCGTCAACCTGACCTCTACCCGTGCTCGGCAGTCCGAACCCGACACCGAGGCTTACGCGGCAAGCAAGGGCGGCCTGGTGGCTTTGACCCATGCCCTGGCCATGAGCCTGGGCCCGGAGATTCGTGTCAATGCGGTGAGCCCGGGCTGGATCGATGCCCGTGATCCGTCGCAGCGCCGTGCTGAGCCGTTGAGCGAAGCTGACCATGCCCAGCACCCAACGGGCAGGGTAGGGACCGTGGAAGATGTCGCGGCCATGGTTGCCTGGTTGCTGTCACGCCAGGCGGCATTTGTCACCGGCCAGGAGTTTGTGGTCGATGGCGGCATGACCCGCAAGATGATCTATACCTGAGCACCTTGTTTAAACTGCGCCGGCCTCTTCGCGGGTAAACCCGCTCCTACAACGGTTAATGTCCGACTGTAGGAGCGGGTTTACCCGCGAAGAGGCCGGCACAGGCAATAACCTCACGTTGCCTTTTTGAAAAAAATTCAATGGGGCTATTGACTTAGCTTCGCCACCTGCGTAAATTTCGCGGCCTCAGCGAAGCAAACGCAACAAGCAACATCGCGAGGGTGATTAGCTCAGCCGGGAGAGCATCTGCCTTACAAGCAGAGGGTCGGCGGTTCGATCCCGTCATCACCCACCACTTCCTGAGATGTTCCTGGAGCTTCGGGTTCGCAAGAAGCCGATAGCCAGAGAGGAACGCACTGCGCAGCGGTAGTTCAGTCGGTTAGAATACCGGCCTGTCACGCCGGGGGTCGCGGGTTCGAGTCCCGTCCGCTGCGCCATTTTTCAGTAACAGATGGGTGCCTGGCACCGGTCTGAAGCCACAAGGCACACGCCTTGGGCTGATCCCAGTTTCAATCGGGCGCAAGCCTGAACGATACGCAGCGGTAGTTCAGTCGGTTAGAATACCGGCCTGTCACGCCGGGGGTCGCGGGTTCGAGTCCCGTCCGCTGCGCCATCTTCGTTTCAAGGTCCCTAGAACACCTTGAAGCAAACACAAGAGAAGCGATCGCGTTATCGCTTTTTTTGTGCCTGCCCTGAGGCCATCGCGCCGGAAGGGTAGACCCAGGTTTCAATCGGGCGCAAGCCTGAATGATACGCAGCGGTAGTTCAGTCGGTTAGAATACCGGCCTGTCACGCCGGGGGTCGCGGGTTCGAGTCCCGTCCGCTGCGCCATCTTCGCTTCAAGGCCCCATGAACGCCTTGAAGCAACGTTAAAGCGACCTTCGGGTCGCTTTTTTCGTTAGTGCGCCTGGTAAGTGCCTGCCTTTACCCAGATTTACACCAACCTGACAGATTCTTCACCGACCAGCGGTTCCTGTGCCTGCCTGCTGTGTTGCACAATAGGCACTTTCCCGACATACCCGGAATTCGCAATGACCAGATCTTCCGTCTTTGGTGCGCTCGGGCTGGCCCTGGTGCTGGCGGGCGTGACCGGTTGTTCCTCGAAAAAAGCGGCCGTCTACGAGCACGAGAACTTCGATGACTCGGGTACCTTCTCGCGCAGCTTTCCGGTGAGCGATGCCGGCTCTTGCGAGGCCGCCCGGCGTGCTTTGCTCAGCCAGGGGTACATCATCACCAGCAGCGGCGCCAACCAGGTGGTGGGTAACAAGAGCTTTCAGCAAAACAGCGAGAACCACCTGCAGATCAGCTTCAATGTTACCTGCGCACCGGACGTGAGCGACGACCAGCACTCGACCATGTTCGCCAACGCCCTCCAGGACCGCTATGCGCTGAAAAAGTCCAACACCTCCGCCAGCCTGGGCGTGGGGGTGCTGGGTTCGGTGTCGATGCCGATCGGCTCCAGTGACGACTCGATGGTCAAGGTGGCCAGTGAGACGGTGACCGCGGCGCAGTTCTATGACCGTTATTTCGCCTTGGTGGAGAGCTACCTGCCCAAGCCGAAGAAGGTCGAAAAGGCCAAGGTCGAGGCGCCCAAGGTGGAAAAGCCGGCGGTGGACCTGGGGCTTCCGGAGCAGGCGGCGGCGAACCCGGTGGCGCCGGCCCCGGCAGTTGCACCTTTGGTTGAAGCGACGCCTGCACCTGCGGGAGTAGCCCCGGCCAGCGAGGCGGCAGCGGCGCCGGTGGTGGATGACAGCCAGGGTTCGCAGCCGGTGGTCCCACCGGTGGAGGCTGCACCCATTCAGGTACAGCAGGATGCCCAGTCGGCCGAGGCCGCCGCCCCCTCCCTTTGATGGGTCGCCTGAACCGGCCCTTTCGCCGGCAGCCCGCGAAAGGGCCGGTTCAGGCTGTAAACATCCCCTGTTACAGACGCCCCGCGATAACTTTCTGAACACCTGCTACGTTTACCACTCATAAGCTTGTCATCATCCCTTCATCCCACCTGCTTAGGCTGAAGGCGATACCTACAAAGGCAAAATGAGCAAAGAGGACGCAGGGCAATGGATGAATACCAGGAAGAACTACTCGAAACCCAGGCTTACGAACTGGACACCCCGGAACCGGCCGACGACGCCACCGAACTCTAGCCCGGCTGCCGCTGGCTGCGGCGGAACTCCCCCGGCGTGAGGCCCGTCCAGCGCTTGAATGCGCGCTGGAAGGCCTCGGCTGAAGCAAACCCCAACAGATAGGCAATCTCGCCAAAGGCCAGCGCCGTGTCACGGATGTAGGTCTCGGCCAGGTCGCGCCGGGTTTCGTTGAGCAGGTCGCGAAAGCGCGTGCCTTCCTCGGCGAGCTTGCGGCGCAAGGTCCAGCTTGGTAGCTGCAAGTGCAGCGCCACTTCTTCCAGGTCCGGTTCACGGCCGCCATTGAGCAGCGGGCCCAGCAGGTGGGTGATGCGCTCACCCAGGCTGCGCACCCGCGTGCGCTGCAGCAGCTCTGCTTCGCACAACTGCAACAGGTGCTGCCAGGTGCTCGGGCAATGCCCGGGGTTGGCCAGTTGCAAGGTAGCGCGGCTCAGACGCAGCTGATTGCCGTCGGCGGCGAACTGCACAGGCGTGCTGCAAAGCGGTTGATAGCGCGCGGCATAGGAGGGCGCGGCAAACTCGATCTCCAGGCGTTCGGCCTGCACCGGGGTGCCGGCAAGGTCGGCCAACTGGGCCAGCCAGCCGGCCAGCAGTGAGTCGACCACAAAGCGGTTGTAGTCGTTGTAGGGGCTGATGGAGTAGAAGCGCAGCCAGGCGCCCTGGGCATCTTCCTCAAAGCTGGAATGGCCGCGGTAGTTGGCCGCGTAAAGCGGCTCGAAACGCAGCAGGGTACGCGCGGCCTCACCCAGGGTGGGGGCCTGGGCCGCAGTGACCCCGGCCAGGCCCGTATGCGCCAGCCGGCTGAGGCGCCCCATACGCAGACCTAAAGCGGCCTCACCACTCATTTCGATGGCTGCGTGGCCCAGGTGCATGTAGCGGGGTATGGACAGGCGTGCGCCGGCTTCGCCCAGGCGGGTCGCGTCCAGGCCGTAGCGGCGCAGCAATGGTTCAGGGTCGTGGCCCAGCTCGCGCAGGGCTTGGCTCAAAGGCTGGACAAAACCTACCGACAGTTCGCCCAGGCGCACGCGGGGGCGGGCCATGGGCTTACAACCACACATTCAACAGGCGGGCGCCTGGGCTGGGGGGGCCGGCGAGCAACGCGCCCGACTGGCGGGCAAAGCCCTGGCCATCGCTGCCCTGTTCCCAGAACTGCCCGCGCATGAATACGCTCATGCTGCTGATGTCGGTTCCGGCTACTTCGGTCAGGCGTTGCCAAGCCGTCTGTTCACTGACTTCGCCGCGCTGCAAGGCCAGCCCGGCGCTGGCATCCTGATGGCGATTTCCCCGCCAGGGTGCTTGCCAACTGCCCTTGCCACTGAGAAACGCCGGGTTGGCGACCAGTTGTACGGCTTGTTCAGTCAGTTGCTGGTGGTTTTCCGGGTACCAGCTGTCACTGCCCACCAGTATCCCGAGGCGCCCGGCCGGGGTCTGCACGACCTGCAGCGGGTGCTGGCGGCCGTGGTGGACGTAGCGGCGCATTTCACTGTCGGGATATTGCTGGCGCTGGGGCTGCCCCAGTAGCGAGCCGTCTCCGGCAAACACCACACTGCTGTTGAACAGCGGGCCACGGCCGGTATGCAGTACGCCTTGTTTCACATAAGGTTCGGGCAGCACGATCGAACCGGCCACCAAGGTGACGCCAAATTCCTTGGCAAGGCCGCCGAACAGCTGCTGGTAGTCTGCGGCCATCTGCTCGGCCTTCATGCGCAAGTGCGCATCGGCGCGCCAGTCGTCGCCGTCAGCGCCAAGAACCGCGAGGCCATAACGCAGCGGGTTGCTCAGTTCCAGCCATTGTTGGGCTTCGTGGCTCTGGGTGACTTGATACAGCTCGTTCTTCTCTCCGCGCGCCCACAGCCAGGTACCGATGTGTTCCGGCAGCACCACCACCGTGCGCGGGTTCACCAGGCCTTGGGCGCGGGCTTGCTCCAGATAGGCTGCGAGCTTGCGGTGCAGGCGTTGCAGGTTCTGATAGTCGCCCGGGTACAGCAGTGGTTCGACACCGAGCAGGTTGCCGTGCTCGCCCGGCACGCCATGGTTAAGCGCCAGCTCGATGCGCAGGTCGGACAGGTAGTGGCCTTCCGGGCGCTGTTGGGTCCAGAAGCCATAGCCGCAGAGGGCGGCGATCATCACCAGCGCCAGGGCGCTTGCCAGGAGTTTTCGCATCAAGCGTGGGTATTCGCTAAAAGTGGAGTGGCCATACGGAGCGATGCAGCCGCAATCTCGCGCCTTGTGATCGGTTTGAGCAGCGCACTGCATGGATCCATGCACAATCGACTTTTGATCATACCAAAGGAATGGCGATGGGCGTGCAACGAACCCCGGGCGTCGGGGCCCGGGGTTGTGTTGGCAGGGTCAGGCGGCCAGCGTCGCCAGGGCGAGACGTTTGTCCTGGATGCAGAATTTCTCGAGCAACTTCAGCGAGCCACCGAATATCAGCGCACCGGAGTAGGTGATGTCGGTCAGGACAAAGGCATCCGGTTCACTGAATGGCCATTTGACCTGGTTCGCCGCCACTTTGACCATGGGCGCTATGGACGGAATGTTGTTGGTTACCCCACCCGCCACCACGCGCTCGATGATCACGTGGATGACGATGCTGACAATGGCCACCACCAACGCTGCGATGATGCCGACGATCAACGCCATCACCTTGCCGCCCACACCACCAGCCACCGCGGTGGCCACGGCGGCAATCGCGCCCAGAATGGCTTCGGTGACGATCACCCAGGTGGCGATGTCTGTCGTGTTCTGGACATCCGGGTCTCCGACCATGGCATATACCATCACCTGTTCGCCCTTGTCGTTGACGCCCAGTTGCAGCGTCTGCTTGGTGACGATTCGGGTATAGGCCACGATACCCGGTGAGATATCGGTGCGTACCTTGCATTCGGTGCGGATATAGGACTCGTCGAAGTTGATATCGAACTTTTCGGCCACGGGATGATAGGTGATGGCCCCAAACTTGACGCTGTCGAGCTTCAGGTCGTTGGCAGTGATGGATGTGCCCGCTTCATCCAGGGTGAAGTTAGCCGCGGTGGTACCCTCGAAGATGAACGGCAATGCCGCCAGCAACTGGTACTTGACGAAGATCTCCCGGCTGATGAGGAAGTTGGCATTGTTGTCCGCAGCCAGCATCACGGCAGGCAACTGGTTCGGCAAACCCGTGGAGTCACGCTCGTTGGTCATTGCCAGCACCCCGAAGATGCTGCTTTCCTCGCTGTTCTTGTCGGTATAGGCATAGCTCATGGAGGTGGCCCGCAGCCATTTGAATTCCTCGCTTTCCTTGCCCATGTTGTTGATCAGTACGGTACTGAACAGGGTGTCGAACTTCTTCAGGTTCTCGGGCTGGTTCAGCCAGTCTTCGAGTACGCCGCGCATCACGCTCTGGTCAATGCCGCTCAAGACGTTGTTCGGGTCCCTCAGGGCAATCACCGCAGCGATCGGGTCATCCGGGTTCGTTGCCTGGGTGTTGACTTGCAGTTCATACGTGCCGTCTGAAGCCGATACTGGATTGGGCGCCGGGAAGTAGCTGAGCTTGACGTAGACATCCGCAGACATTCCCTGGACCTGGTAGGTTTTGCCGTTCAGGCCCTTGTATGTCCCTGAGCCGAAGGGGATGCGTACCTTGACGTTGCGTCCGTCGCCGCCGGTGGTAATCGACCAGGCGTCGAAGTCGGCCTTGAGCGAGAAGCTGTCGACCCCGGCGTCTATGCTGGCGGGGTAGGTTTTTTCCAGGGCGATGCGCTGGTTGAGCGCAGAGACCCGGCAGATGCTCACGGTATCCCAGCCATTGGTCGTGACCGTACTGGCCAGTGTTCCGGCATTGGTCAGTAGTTGCGCGGCGCGCAAGGTGTCTTCGGAACTGTGTACAAGCGCCGCGTTGCGGTACAGGGGCGATTCGCGCAGGGTCTGGCGCGCGGTTTCATTGAGGTGATCGAGGCGCAGCGAGATGGGTTGGGCAAACCCGGACAGCATGACCTTGCTTTCATTGCTCATGATACGGCTCCTTGTGTTGGTGGGGTCACACGTAGTTGATGACAAGGGCCTCGGCGAGGTAGCTCGACGAAGCGGTATGCGTGTCGTTGCTCCAGGACACGCAATCGATGGTGTCGGCCTTGACCGAGCCGCCACGCGCGGCGATGGCGCTGATCAGGTCATCGGAGATCACAGCGGCGACGATGTGGGTGATCAGGCTGACGATGGGCGAGAGCCAGGCCAGGTACCAGGGAATATGCACTTCCTTTCTGAAGTCGGACGATTGCTTGACGAAGTTGATGGTGTTGCCATCGAGCACCAGCTTCATCCTCAGCCAGCCGTTCCACTTCATGTCGATACCTGCGTGCAGGTCACAGTCGCCCTTATAGTCGACGGTGATGAAGTCACCGAGCATTCGTGCAGGGTTGCAACCGGCGAAGACAACGGGGGTGTACCAGATCGCTCCTGATTTGATGGCCTTCATGCGCAAGGTCGGTATGTTGACCATTTGCGTATTGTCGAAGCGGTAGTCCTGCGCCGTGGCACCCTGGTAAAGCTGAAGCAGCCCGGGCAGTACCAGATGCTCCAGGACCATGCGTGGAGACAGCACGTAGCTCGACTGTCCACCCTGGCTGATACCCGACACATCGATATCCAGTGGCAGCCCACTGATGTCGCGTTCGGTACATACGGCCATGATCGCCAGGAAACCTGAATCGAGGTACGCATAGGTACATTTTCGCGGTCTGGCCCATTCCGGGGCAGTGGCTTTGCTGAAGTTGATGGTCGCGAAGGTATGGGTGAACTGTAGGGGATGCTCTACCAGGTAGTTGCAGATACAGTCCAGCACCACGGAGGCGAAAGGACCTAGCGAACCGTCGGGGTCTTGCAGGGTGATGCCGCGCAGCCAGCCGCCTTCGTCGCCCAGCAGGGGTTGAGTGGCTCCGGCCTTGTGCAGGAAGGCCGACTTCAACTGCACCTGGCCGTTGCCTTGTGGCAACAGCGACAGGGTGACCTCGATGATGGCAACCGCGCCGGCCAGCGAGCGGCTGGTACCACTGGCCTCGAAAAAACCTGAGCGTATAGGCATGCGCAGGCGCAGCAAGCGACCGCCGCCACCGTTGATGACCGACCAGCAGTCGAACACCCCGTGGCAGGCGTAGCCTTCATCCGAGGTGTAGGAAAATTCGTGGTCGAGGCTGTTCCAGCTGGCTGCCAGGTCACTGTTCACGCTGTCCTGGCGAACGATGCTGATGGTGTCCCATCCTTTTGTCAGCATGAGCGAACCCTCCGGGCGCACTGAGTAGGCGCCACGTTCCATGGGTGGATGATCAAACGTGCTTGAAGAGTCTGGCAGAGCCGCGTTGTCTGGCAAATGCGCGGGGAGACTGTTTGGCGATCAAGCCAGGCGAACCTTATAGCGCTGAAGTTCTGGAGCCTTCCCGACAGTCGCTGCCTCTGCTGTTCATCACGATCATTAACTTGTCAGTTTTGATCATTGAGCCCTTTCAAACGGCTGTTTAATGTCGCTGACAGACAAACGACGGGGCCCGCCATTCAGTGAGGTGCCCGCATTCCGTGATCACGCCATCAGGGGACCTTTCCATGGCCGCCGACCGCTACCCGCACCTGCTTGCTCCGCTGGACCTGGGCTTTACCACCTTGCGCAACCGCACCCTGATGGGCTCGATGCACACCGGCCTCGAAGAGCGCCCCGGCGGCTTCGAGCGCATGGCAGCTTACTTTGCCGAGCGCGCCCGCGGTGGCGTTGGCCTGATGGTCACTGGCGGCATTGCGCCCAACGATGAAGGTGGGGTGTATTCCGGTGCGGCAAAGCTCAGCACCGAGGAAGAGGCCGACAAGCACCGCATCGTCACCGAGGCGGTGCACGCCGCCGGTGGCAAGATCTGCCTGCAGATCCTGCACGCCGGGCGCTACGCCTACAGCCCACGGCAGGTGGCACCTAGCGCGATCCAGGCGCCGATCAACCCGTTCAAGCCCAAAGAGCTGGATGAGGCGGGCATCGAGAAGCAGATCGCCGACTTCGTCAACTGCGCGGTACTGGCTCAGCGTGCCGGTTACGACGGCGTCGAAATCATGGGTTCGGAAGGTTACTTCATCAACCAGTTCCTCGCCGCGCACACCAACCACCGCACCGACCGTTGGGGCGGCAGTTATGAAAACCGCATGCGCCTGGCAGTGGAAATCGTCAGCCGGGTACGCGGTGCGGTAGGGCCTAACTTCATCATCATCTTCCGCCTGTCGATGCTCGACCTGGTCGAGGGGGGCAGCACCTGGGACGAGATCGAGCTGCTGGCCAAGGCCATCGAGCAGGCCGGCGCGACTTTGATCAACACCGGAATCGGCTGGCACGAGGCGCGCATTCCGACCATCGCCACCAAAGTGCCGCGTGCGGCCTTCAGCAAAGTCACCGCCAAGTTGCGCGGCGTGGTGAGCATTCCGCTGATCACCACCAACCGCATCAACACCCCGGAAGTGGCCGAGGCGGTGCTGGCCGAGGGCGATGCGGACATGGTCTCGATGGCCCGACCGTTTCTCGCCGACCCGGACTTCGTCAACAAGGCCGCTGCCGGTCGCGCGGATGAAATCAACACCTGCATCGGCTGCAACCAGGCCTGCCTGGACCACACCTTCGGCGGCAAACTGACCAGCTGCCTGGTCAACCCGCGTGCCTGCCACGAGACCGAACTCAACTACTTGCCTGTACGTACGGTGAAGCGCATTGCCGTGGTCGGCGCCGGCCCGGCTGGCCTGGCCGCGGCCACCGTGGCGGCCGAGCGAGGCCACGCGGTGACCCTGTTTGACGCCGCCAGCGAAATCGGCGGCCAGTTCAACGTGGCCAAGCGGGTGCCGGGCAAGGAAGAATTCTTTGAAACGCTGCGTTACTTCCGTAACAAGGTCAAAAGCACGGGCGTCGACCTGCGCCTGAATACCCGCGTGGATGTGCAGGCACTGGTGGGCGGCGGCTTTGATGAAGTCATCCTGGCTACCGGCATCGCCCCGCGTACCCCGGACATCGCGGGCGTGGAGCATGCCAAGGTGCTCAGCTACCTGGACGTGCTGCTCGAGCGCAAGCCTGTGGGCAAGTCGGTGGCCGTGATTGGCGCGGGAGGTATCGGCTTCGATGTGTCCGAGTACCTGGTACATGAGGGCGTGGCCACCAGCCAGGACCGAGCGGCATTCTGGAAAGAGTGGGGCATCGATACCCACCTTCAGGCGCGAGGTGGTGTGGCCGGGATCAAGGCCGAGCCGCATGCTCCGGCGCGGCAGGTGTACCTGTTGCAGCGCAAGAAATCCAAGGTGGGTGACGGTCTCGGCAAGACGACCGGCTGGATTCACCGCACCGGGTTGAAGAACAAGGGGGTGCAGATGCTCAACAGTGTCGAGTATCTGGCTATCGACGATGCCGGCCTGCACATTCGTGTGGACGGCGGCGAGCCGCAAGTGCTGGCGGTGGATAACGTGGTGATCTGTGCCGGGCAAGATCCGCTGCGCGAGCTGCAGGAAGGGCTGGTGGCGGCGGGGCAGTCGGTGCACCTGATTGGTGGCGCGGATGTGGCGGCCGAGCTGGATGCCAAGCGGGCGATCAACCAAGGCTCGCGGTTGGCGGCTGAACTCTGAGGGCGTCGGGGCTGCGTGAGCCCGATACCTGCACGGTAACCGGAGGGAGCGGGCATGCCCGCGAATTCGATGGCGGTGGCAACGGTGAACGGCGGGTGGAATTTGGCCAGCAGGCCCGGCCCTTTCGCGGGTGAACCCGCTCCTACGACGGTCTATACCGGGCCGTCGATGCCTGTGTCGAACCACTGATGCGCGTCCACCCTGGCACTGTGATGCCTCGGCGGGGGCGACTCATCGATTACAAGCGCTTGCGGGATTACCCTGTAAACTGCGATCCATGCATGTATTCGACCTCCCCCCAGCCCCCCTGCAGTTTCTGAACTTGCCCTGGCTGCAACAAGCCCAGGTCCAGGCCGCCATTCTGCGCCTGGACCTGATCGACCCGCTGATCAGCGGCAACAAGTGGTTCAAACTACGCCACCACCTGCAACAGGCCGGCGCCAGCAATGCTCCAGGCCTGATCAGCTTCGGCGGTAACCATTCCAACCATCTGCACGCCTTGGCCGCTGCCGGCAAGCGTTTCGGCTTCGCCACCGTCGGCCTGTTACGCGGCCATGCCCAGGACACGCCAACCGTGCGTGACCTGCAGGCGCTGGGCATGGAACTGCATTGGCTAGGCTACGGCGGCTACCGTGCGCGCAACGAGCCAGGATTCTGGGCCCCCTGGCAGGCCCGCTACCCAGGCTGGCACTGTATCCCCGAAGGGGGCGGCGGGCTGGCCGGTGCGCAGGGCTGCGCGCTGATCATGCAGCAGGCGCGCGCGCAGATCGCGGGATTGGGCTGGTCGGACCATGACGCCTGGTGGCTGGCTGCCGGAACGGGGACTACCTTGGCCGGCCTTGTACTGGCCGAGGCGGGTGCACATGCCGTACATGGCGCGCTGGCAGTGCCCAGGGATCATGGGGTGCCGGAGACGGTGGCAGCACTGGCCGGCACGCACGGCTACCAGCTACACGACGCCTGCCGTGGCGGTTTCGGGAAGTTCGACGATGAGCTACTGACGTTCATCGCCGACTGCGAGCAGCGCACTGGCGTGCCGCTCGAAGCCCTCTATACCGGCAAGGCTCTGCTGGCCTTGCGTGATCAGGTCGCTGCCGGGCTGTTCAAGCCCGGCAGCCGCCTGATCTTCGTACACACGGGGGGCCTGCAGGGGCGACGCGGTTACTTGTAGGGCAGCATGCGCAACAGCGTGTTGTCGCGCTGCACATAGTGGTGGTAAAGCCCGGCCAGTGCATGCAGGCCGATCAGCCAGTAGCCCCAGCTGCCAATACGCTCATGCCAACCTTTGATGAACTTGGCCTGGTCCGGGTTCGGGTCGATCAGATGGGGCAGTTCCAGGCCAAAGAACGGCACCGGTTTGTCGGCGGCACTGAGGATCAGCCAGCCGGCCAGCGGCAGGCCGATCATCATCAGGTACAGTGCCAGGTGCATCAGGTGCGCCAGGCCGGTCTGCCAGGCCGGTGGTTTGGGCACGATGGGCGGAGTCGGGCGGCTCAGGCGCATGGCCAGGCGCAGCCAGACCAGCACGAACACGCTGAGCCCGAGCATGAAGTGCAGGTCCTTCATCAGGTTGCGTTCGGCGCTGTCCTTGGGGAACAGGCCACGCAATTCGATGAGGGCATAGACAGCGGCCAGCAGCACCAGCATCAGCCAATGCAGGGCGATGGACAGGCGTGCGTAATGGGTGGTGGGGGATGAAACCATGATCGGTCCTCGTCATCAGGTCTGAATGGCGCTCTTGCTGGCGCTCAGGAGTCATTTTAATGGCTACCGGAAACAGATCTTTGCGCCAGGTCTGTGAAAATTGTGTTGCCAGCCACCGGCCTCTTCGCGGGCACGCCCGCTCCCACAGGTACTGCACAGTCTTGGAAGCCTGTGCAGTTGGACCTGTGGGAGCGGGCGTGCCCGCGAAGGGGCCGGAACAGGCGACATCAGTTACCGGGCAGATACGGCCAGTCATCAGCCACCAGAAACACCCGCTCTGCCTCCTGCCAAGCACCATCGGCATCAGGCACCAGTCGTACCAGCAAGTGCGCCGGTGCCTGCTGCTCCAGCACATGCAGCCACGCCGCAAACTGCTCCGCCTGCCAGCACTCACCTGACTCCACCCTTGCCGGCGCCAGCCAGGCATGCCGCTGCAGCGGCTGCCAACGCTCGCCTTCGGCCATCACCCAGTCCCGCCGACGAAGCCAGCGCCCGCGCAAATGTTGCGGGTTGGCGCCCTCCGGCGCCTCGGCATGCCCAGGCCGTGGATAGAACAGGTAACCACCCAGCCACATTTGCGCCTGCACCTGCTCCACCCCTAGCTGCGCCAGCGCCTGACGGCTGTGCGCTCCCTTGGACATGGGCAACTGGTGCCCCGCCAGGTGCGCAAGCTTGGTCCCCAGCCGGTCATGGCAACCTGGCCCCAGCCAGGCATGGGGATCGTGCCCGGCGTCTTCCGGGCCCAGGTACAGCTTGATCGCCAGTTCCAGGTGGTGCACGCCGTCGCGGTCGCGCAGCACCACGTCGAGCTCGCCCAAGGTGCGCCCGCCGTCGCGAATCGCCAGGTTGGCGGCCAGCAGCTCGATGCCTGGCGCCTGGCCCAGGGCAAATTGCCACAGGCGTTCGTAGTAATGCCCCAGGCGCCGGCTGCCCAATTGCGCCAGCCACGCGCGCAACGGTCGGTCATCGGCATCCAGGGCCCGCAACCATTGTTCAAGGCGTTGCGGCTGCTGCGCCCACAGGCTGCCCGCCAGCGGGTGTCGCTGGGGGCAGGGTGGGGCGCTGAGCAGGGGCGGCGACAACAAGGCCCATGCCAAGTCACGCACGGTGGAGTGCTGCAGTTGTCGGGGCAGGTCGTGAAGCTGGGCGAATGGCGTCATCCTGCGAGCATAGCCGGTTTGCCGCTGCCCGGTGGTTTCGCCCATAATCGGCGCATCGTCACCCGCCGCAGAGCCTTGCAGGAGCCCCATGGAGCAATTTCGCAATATCGGTATCATCGGTCGCCTTGGCAGCTCGCAGGTGCTCGACACCATTCGCCGACTGAAAAAATTCCTCCTCGATCGCCACCTGCACGTGATCCTCGAGGACACCATTGCCGAAGTGCTGCCCGGCCATGGCTTGCAGACGTCCACCCGCAAGCTGCTGGGCGAGGTCTGCGACCTGGTCATCGTGGTCGGCGGTGACGGCAGCCTGCTGGGCGCTGCCCGTGCGCTGGCCCGGCACAACATTCCGGTGCTGGGTATCAACCGTGGCAACCTGGGTTTTCTCACCGACATCCGTCCCGACGAGCTGGAACAGAAGGTCGCCGAAGTGCTCGACGGCCACTACCTGGTAGAAAACCGTTTCCTGCTGCAGGCCGAGGTGCGTCGCCACCACGAGGCCATCGGCCAGGGCGATGCGCTGAACGACGTGGTGCTGCACCCGGGCAAGTCCACGCGCATGATCGAGTTCGAGATCTACATCGACGGCCAGTTCGTCTGCAGCCAGAAGGCCGACGGCCTGATCGTCGCCACCCCCACCGGCTCCACCGCCTATGCGCTGTCGGCCGGTGGCCCGATCATGCACCCCAAGCTCGATGCCATCGTCATCGTGCCGATGTACCCACACACCTTGTCGGGCCGGCCGATCGTGGTGGACGGCAACAGCGAGCTGAAGATCGTGGTGTCCAAGGACCTGCAGATCTACCCGCAGGTGTCCTGTGACGGCCAGAACCACTTCACCTGTGCCCCCGGCGACACCATCACGGTCAGCAAGAAGCCGCAAAAGCTGCGCCTGATCCACCCGCTGGACCACAATTACTACGAGGTCTGCCGCACCAAACTGGGTTGGGGCAGCCGCCTGGGGAGCAGTGACGACTGATGCTCGATCCGGCGCGAAGTTTTGACATCATCGGCGACGTGCACGGCTGTGCACTGACCCTTGAACGCCTGCTCGACGCCCTCGGATACAAGCGCGTGGCCGGCGTGTGGCGCCACCCGCGACGTCAGGCGCTATTCCTTGGCGATATCGTCGACCGCGGGCCACGCATTCGCGAGGCGCTGCACATCGTCCACGACATGGTCGAAGCCGGCCAGGCGTTCTGCATCATGGGCAACCACGAATACAATGCCCTGGGCTGGGTCACCCCGGCGCTGCCTGGCAGCGGCAAGGCCTATGTCCGCGAACACACGCCGCGGCATGCCCGGCTGATCGACGAAACCCTGACCCAGTTTGCCCAGCACCCCGGCGATTGGCACGATTTCGTCAACTGGTTCTACCAGCTGCCGCTGTTCATCGACGCCGGACGCTTCCGTCTGGTGCACGCCTGCTGGGACCCGCGGCTGATCGAGCCGCTGCGCCAGCAATACCCCGACGGCCGCATCGATGAGCACTTCATCCAGGCCTCGGCGGTCAGTGGCAGTTTTGCCGACACGGTGTGCAACCGCCTGTTGCGCGGTACCGACATGCGCCTGCCGGACGGGCTGACGCTGACCGGCGGCGACGGCCTGACCCGCGCGTTTTTCCGCACCAAGTTCTGGGAAGAAGACCCGAAAACCTACGGTGACATCGTGTTCCAGCCCGATGCCCTGCCCGAGGAAGTGGCCAGCACCCCGCTCAGCCACAGTCAGAAGAATGCCTTGCTGCGTTATGACGAAGACCAGCCGATGCTGTTCGTCGGGCATTACTGGCGCAGCGGCCGGCCGGCACCGATCCGCGCCAACCTGGCCTGCCTGGACTACAGCGCCGTGCTCTATGGCAAGCTGGTCGCCTACCGGCTGGATGATGAAACCCGTATCGACCCACACAAGTTCGTCTGGGTCGACGTCGACCGCCCACAGGCCAACCAATGAACATTATCGAAGTGATGCGCCTGCCGCTGTCGGTCGACCTCAGCGGCTTCGTCCACCTGTTGCAACGCCTGCAGGTGCCGCACCGGGTCAGCGAGGAGGGCGATGCCCAGGTACTCTGGGCCCCCGACACTCTGGCCGAAGATGTGCTGCAGCTCTACCAGCGCTACCCGGACGGCAACGCCGACCTGCCGGCCAGCGCCGACCCTGTAGGGGCGGTTTCACCCGCGAATGCCCCCGCACAGCCTTCTCTGGCAGCCCAGGCCAAGGCCTGCAAAATCACCACCCTCACCCTGCTGCTGTGCTTCATCGTCGCCGGCCTCACGGGCCTTGGCGACAACTTCACCACCATCAGCTGGTTCACCTTCCTCGACTTCCGTGTCCAGGGCGACTACCTGTACTTCAGCCCGTTGGCGCAAAGCCTGGATGAAGGCCAGTGGTGGCGCCTGGTATCGCCCATGCTGCTGCATTTCGGTGTGCTGCACCTGGCCATGAACAGCCTGTGGTACTGGGAGCTGGGCAAACGCATCGAACTGCGCCAGGGCCCGTGGGCGTTGCTGGGCCTGACCCTGCTGTTCAGCCTGGTCTCCAACCTGGCCCAGCACTACACCAGCGGGCCGAGCCTGTTTGGCGGCCTGTCCGGCGTGCTGTACGGCCTGCTCGGGCATATCTGGCTGTACCAGTGGCTGGCGCCCGACCGTTACTTCAACCTGCCCAAGGGCGTGCTGGTGATGATGCTGATCTGGCTGGTGGTATGCCTGACCGGCGTGGTCGGCACGCTCGGCCTTGGCCAGATCGCCAATGCCGCCCACGTCGGCGGGCTGCTCATCGGATGCCTGACCGGGCTCTTGGGTGGGGCGCTGGCCCGGCGTAAACTGTCGGCTTGAATCAGGAGACACTATGTCCACTTTCGCGCAAATGATTGAAAACATCACCCCGGAAATCTACCAGAGCCTGAAACTGGCGGTGGAAATCGGCAAATGGTCCGACGGCCGCAAGCTCACCGCCGAGCAGAAAGAGCTGTCGCTGCAGGCGGTCATCGCCTGGGAGATGAAGAACCTGCCCGAAGACCAGCGCACCGGCTACATGGGCCCACAGGAATGTGCGTCGAAGTCCGCGCCCATCGCCAACATTCTGTTCAAGTCGGACTCGGTACATTGATCGAACTTGCACGTGGCTCGTTGAGCAAGATGGCCGTAAGCCTGCAGGCACCGGTGGTGCAGTACAGCTTCCGCCTGGATGACACCCAGGTGCCGGTCAACCCCATGATCGGCCAGCGCCTGCGCCTGGAATACCTCGGCGCCATTCATTGCAGCCATTGCGGCAAGCGCACCAAGACCAGCTTCAGCCAGGGTTACTGCTACCCGTGCATGACCAAGCTGGCCCAGTGCGACGTGTGCATCATGGCCCCGGAAAAATGCCACTACGACGCCGGCACCTGCCGGGAGCCGTCGTGGGGCGAACAGTTCTGCATGACCGACCACGTCGTCTACCTGGCCAATTCGTCGGGGATCAAGGTCGGCATCACCCGTGCCACCCAGCTGCCCACCCGCTGGCTCGACCAGGGCGCCAGCCAGGCGTTGCCGATCATGCGCGTGGCCACCCGGCAGCAATCGGGCCTGGTCGAAGACGTGCTGCGCAGCCAGGTGCCGGACCGGACCAACTGGCGCGCGCTGCTCAAGGGCGATGCCGAGGTGCTCGACCTGCCGGCCATCCGGGAGCAGGTCTTCGAAGCCTGCGCCGACGGCCTGCGCGAGCTGCAGGGGCGCTTTGGCCTGCAGGCGATCCAGCCGCTGCCGGACGCCGAAGTGGTGCAGATGAACTACCCGGTCGAGGCGTACCCGAAGAAGATTGTCAGCTTCAACCTCGACAAGGACCCGGTGGCCGAGGGCACGCTGCTGGGCATCAAGGGCCAGTACCTGATCTTCGACACCGGTGTGATCAATATTCGCAAGTACACGGCCTACCAGTTGGCCGTGCTCCAGTAAAAAGGACCTGCACATGCGTACCGAACAACCGCAAGTGATCTACCTCAAGGATTACCAGGCGCCGGAGTACCTGATCGACGAGACGCACCTGACCTTCGAGCTGTTCGAGGACCACACGCTGGTTCACGCGCAACTGGTCATGCGCCGCAACCCGGCACGCGGTGCCGGCCTGCCGCCACTGGAACTCGATGGCCAGCAGCTGGAACTGCTGCGCGCCTCGCTGGATGACCAGGAACTGCAGCCAGGCGACTACCGGCTCGACGCCGACAGCCTGACCGTACAGCCCAAGGCCGAGCGCTTCACCCTCGACACCAGCGTGAAGATCCACCCGGAAAGCAACACCGCCCTGGAAGGCCTGTACAAGTCGGGCAAGATGTTCTGCACCCAGTGCGAGGCCGAGGGCTTCCGCAAGATCACTTACTACCTCGACCGCCCGGACGTGATGAGCACCTTCACCACCACGGTCATCGCCGAGCAGCATCGCTACCCGGTCTTGCTGTCGAACGGCAACCCGATCGGCAGCGGGCCGGCCGAAGATGGCCGCCACTGGGCGACCTGGGAAGACCCGTTCATGAAGCCGGCCTACCTGTTCGCCCTGGTGGCCGGTGACCTGTGGTGCGTTGAAGACAGCTTCACCCGCCAGTCCGGCCGTGAGGTGACCCTGCGCATCTACGTCGAACCCGAGAACATCGACAAGTGCGACCACGCCATGGTCAGCCTGAAAAAGTCCATGCGCTGGGACGAAGAAGTCTATGGCCGCGAGTATGACCTGGACATCTTCATGATTGTTGCGGTCAATGACTTCAACATGGGCGCCATGGAAAACAAGGGCCTGAACATCTTCAACTCCAGCTGTGTGCTGGCCCGTGCCGAAACCGCCACCGATGCTGCGCACCAGCGCGTCGAAGGGGTGGTCGCCCACGAGTACTTCCACAACTGGTCGGGCAACCGTGTCACCTGCCGTGACTGGTTCCAGCTGTCGCTGAAGGAAGGCTTCACGGTATTCCGCGATGCCGAGTTCAGTGCCGACATGAACTCGCGCACGGTCAAGCGCATCGAAGACGTCGCCTACCTGCGCACCCACCAGTTCGCCGAAGACGCCGGCCCCATGGCCCACCCGGTGCGCCCGGAAAGCTTCATCGAAATCTCCAACTTCTACACCCTGACCGTCTACGAGAAGGGGGCCGAAGTGGTGCGCATGGTCCGTACCCTGTTGGGTAGCGAAGGCTTCCGTAAGGGCAGCGACCTGTACTTTGAACGTCATGATGGCCAGGCGGTAACCACCGACGACTTCATCAAGGCCATGGAAGACGCCAACGGCGTCGACTTTACCCAGTTCAAGCGCTGGTACAGCCAGGCGGGCACCCCACGCCTGGAGGTCAGCGAGGCGTATGACGCCGCCGCGCAGACCTACAGCCTGACGTTCCGCCAGAGCTGCCCGCAGACCCCGGACAAGGCCGAGAAACTGCCGTTCGTGATCCCGGTGGAGCTGGGCCTGCTGGATGCCGCCGGCAACGACCTGCCGCTGCAACTGGCTGGCGAAGACGCTGCTCAAGGAACCAGCCGCGTGCTGTCGGTAACCGAAGCCGAGCAAACCTTTACCTTCCAGGGCATCCAGGCCAAGCCGCTGCCGTCGCTGCTGCGTGGCTTCAGCGCCCCGGTGAAGCTGAGCTTCCCGTATGACCGCGACCAGCTGATGTTCCTGATGCAGCACGACAGCGACGGCTTCAACCGCTGGGAAGCGGGCCAGCAGCTGTCGGTGCAGGTACTGCAGGAACTGATCGGCCAGCATCAACGCGGCGAAGCCCTGAAGCTCGACCAGCGCCTGATCACCGCCCTGGGCACTGTGCTGGGCAATGTATCGCTGGACCCTGCCATGGTGGCCGAAATGCTCTCGCTGCCAGGGGAGGCGTACCTTACCGAGATCAGCCAGGTGGCCGACGTCGACGCCATCCACGCCGCCCGCGAGTTCGCACGCCAGCAGATCGCCGAACACCTGTTCGACGCCCTGTGGGCGCGTTACCAGGCCAACCGTGAAGTGTCGCGCAGCACTGCCTATGTGGCCTCGGCCGAGCACTTTGCCCGCCGCAGCCTGCAGAACATCGCCCTGTCGTACCTGATGCAGAGTGGCAAGCAACAGGTGCTGGACGCGACCCTGGAGCAGTTCGAGCACTGCGACAACATGACCGAGCGCCTTACCGCGCTGGCGGTACTGGTCAACTCGCCGTTCGAGGCCGAGCGCGCCAAAGCGCTGGCGGCGTTTGCCGAGCACTTCAAGGACAACCCGCTGGTCATGGACCAATGGTTCAGCGTGCAGGCGGCCAGCACGCTGCCGGGCGGGCTGGCGCGGGTCAAGGCGTTGATGCAGCACCCGGCCTTCACCCTGAAGAACCCGAACAAGGTGCGTGCGCTGATCGGTGCCTTTGCCGGGCAGAACCTGGTCAACTTCCATGCTGCCGATGGCTCCGGGTATCGCTTCCTGGCGGACCTGGTGATCGAGCTGAACGCACTGAATCCGCAGATTGCCTCGCGGCAACTGGCGCCGCTGACACGCTGGCGCAAGTATGACGATGCGCGTCAGGCGCTGATGAAGGGTGAGCTGGAGCGCATTCTGGCTTCGGGTGAGTTGTCCAGTGATGTGTATGAGGTTGTGAGCAAGAGTCTGGCGTAATTCTTGTGAATTGGGGCTGCTTTGCAGCCCTTCGCGGGTGAACCCGCTCCTACAGGGGGATGTAACCTTTGTCGGGCGGGTTTACCCGCGAAGGGCCGCCCAGCGGCCCCGGCTTTCCCCGGCCGACAACAAAACATAACACCCCGCCCGTTGTACTCCCGCAAACATCCCCGCTACGATCCCCTCAAGCTATTGCAGGCCTCTAGATCAGGCTTTTTGCAAAGCCTGCAATGCATTGACCCACCAAAAAGAACACAACAAGGGGGCAGTCATGAGGGAACAGTTACGTACGCCAGCCAGGCGTGGTGCCTGGCCATGGGCAGCCAGCGCGATGCTGGCATTGGCATTGGGGGTGTGGGCCGACAGCGCCCAGGCCGCGGCAGCCGACCAATACTCCACCGAATCGGCCAAGGCCAGCCAAAGCCTGTTGATCGACACCACCCATGCCGGCAAGCGCCTGGTGGTGGTGGGTGATCGCGGCCACATTCTGTTCTCCGACGACCAGGGCAGTACCTGGACCCAGGCCCGAGTACCCACCCGGCAATTGCTCACTGCCGTGTATTTCCTCGACGACAAGCGTGGCTGGGCCGTCGGCCATGACGCGCAGATCCTCGCCAGCACCGACGGTGGCGCCACCTGGAGCAAGCAGTTCGAAGACCTCGCCCGTGAAGCGCCCTTGCTCGATGTCACCTTCCTCGACGCCCAGCACGGCTTTGCCGTAGGGGCCTATGGTGCCTTGCTGGAAACCACCGATGGTGGGCAGCACTGGCAGGATGTGGCCGAGCGGCTGGACAACCCGGACCAGCTGCACCTGAACGGTATCGCCCAAGTGCGCGATGCCGGCCTGTTCATCGTGGGTGAGCAGGGCGGCATGTTCCGCTCCACCGACAACGGCCAGACCTGGGCCAAGGTCCAGGGCCCCTACGAGGGCTCGTTGTTCGGCGTGATCGGCACCGCCAGGCCGCAGACCCTGCTGGCCTACGGCCTTCGCGGCAACCTGTTCCGCTCCAGCGACTTCGGTGACAGCTGGCAGCCGATCGAACTCAAGGCCGCGCGCGGTACCCTGGAGTTCGGCCTGGCAGGCGCTACGCTTGTCGATGATGGCAGCCTGGTGCTGGTCGGCAATGGTGGCAGCGTGCTGCGCAGCACGGACGACGGCCAGACCTTCAGCGTGTACAACCGTGCCGACCGCCTGGCCCTGGCCGGCGTCAGTGGCCTGGCCAACGGCGGCCTGCTGCTGGTAGGGCAGGGTGGTGTGCACCTGGCCAGCGCCGAAGGGGCTGATCAGCCTGCTCCGGAGGTGCGCCCATGACCAGCAGGGAGAGCATTACCATGCACCCGCATCATCAGGATAAAGCCACGCTGCTCGAACGCCTGATCTTCAACAACCGCCCAGTGGTCATCGCCCTGTGCGTGCTGGTCAGCATTTTCCTGTTCTGGCAGGCCACGCAGATTCGCCCGTCCACCAGCTTCGAGAAGATGATCCCGCTGCAGCACCCGTTCATCGAGCAGATGATGGAGCACCGCAACGACCTGGCCAACCTCGGCAACACCGTGCGCATCTCGGTGGAGGCGGTGAACGGTGACATCTTCGACAAGGACTACATGGAGACCCTGCGTCAGATCCATGACGAGGTGTTCTACATCCCCGGTGTCGACCGGGCCGGGCTGAAGTCACTGTGGAGCCCCAGCGTGCGCTGGAGCGAGGTCACCGAAGAGGGTTTTTCCGGTGGCGAGGTCATCCCTAACACCTACAACGGGTCGCAGGACAGCCTCGATACCCTGCGCGACAACGTGCTCAAGTCAGGCCAGGTGGGGCGCCTGGTAGGCAATAACTTCAAGTCCAGCATCGTCGACGTGCCGCTGCTGGAGAGCTACCCCGACCCGCAGGACCCGGGCAAACAGGTGAAGCTGGACTATCAGCAGTTCTCTCACCTGCTGGAAGCGAAGATCCGTGACAAGTTCCAGGCGCAGAACCCCAATGTAAAAATCCACATCGTCGGCTTTGCCAAGAAGGTCGGTGACCTGATCGATGGCCTGGTGATGGTGGCGATGTTCTTCGGCGTCGCCCTGGTGATCACCTTGGTGTTGTTGTACTGGTTCACCTGGTGCATCCGCAGCACTGTCGCCGTGCTCATCACCACGCTGGTGGCGGTGGTCTGGCAACTGGGGCTGATGCATGCGGTGGGCTTTGGCCTGGACCCGTACTCGATGCTGGTGCCGTTCCTGATCTTCGCCATCGGCATTTCCCACGGGGTGCAGAAGATCAACGGCATCGCCCTGCAGTCGAGTGATGCCGACAACGCCCTTACCGCTGCCCGGCGCACATTCCGTCAGTTGTTCCTGCCGGGAATGATCGCCATCCTTGCCGACGCAGTGGGCTTCATTACCCTGCTGATCATCGACATCGGGGTGATTCGCGAACTGGCCATCGGCGCCTCCATCGGTGTGGCGGTGATCGTGTTCACCAACCTGATCCTGTTGCCGGTGGCCATCTCCTATGTCGGCATCAGCAAGAAGGCCATCGAGCGCAGCAAGAAAGACGCGACCTCCGAGCACCCGTTCTGGCGCCTGTTGTCGAACTTCGCCAGTGCCAAGGTGGCGCCGGTGTCGGTGGTGCTGGCGCTGCTCGCCTTCGCCGGTGGCCTGTGGTACAGCCAGAACCTGAAGATCGGCGACCTCGACCAGGGCGCACCGGAGCTGCGCCCCGACTCGCGCTACAACCAGGACAACAACTTCATCATCAGCAACTACTCGACCAGTTCCGATGTGCTGGTGATCATGGTCAAGACGCCGTCGGAGAAGTGCTCGGTCCATTCGACCATGGCGCCGATCGACGAGCTGATGTGGACCATGGAAAACACCCCAGGCGTGCAGTCGGCGATTTCCCTGGTCACCGTTTCCAAGCAGGTGATCAAGGGCATGAACGAGGGCAGCCTGAAATGGGAAACCCTGTCGCGCAACCCGGACATCCTCAACAACTCCATCGCCCGGGCCGACGGCCTTTACAACGGCGACTGCTCATTGGCACCCGTGCTGGTGTTCCTCAATGACCACAAGGCTGAAACGCTGGAGCGCGTCACCGCCGTGGCCAAGGCGTTTGCCGACAGCCATGACAAGGAAGGCCTGCAGTTCCTGCTGGCGGCGGGCAACGCTGGTATCGAGGCTGCGACCAACGAAGTGATCAAGTCGGCCGAGCTGACCATCCTGATCCTGGTGTACATCTGCGTGGCCGTGATGTGCCTGATCACCTTCCGCTCGTTCGCCGCCACGCTGTGCATCGTGCTGCCCCTGGTGCTGACCTCGGTGCTGGGCAACGCGCTGATGGCCTACATGGGTATCGGGGTGAAAGTAGCGACCTTGCCGGTGGTGGCGTTGGGGGTGGGCATTGGCGTGGACTATGGCATCTATATCTACAGCCGCCTGGAAAGCTTCCTGCGTGCCGGTTTGCCGTTGCAGGAGGCGTATTACCAGACCCTGCGCTCGACCGGCAAGGCGGTGCTGTTCACCGGGCTGTGCCTGGCCATTGGCGTATGCACCTGGATCTTCTCGGCGATCAAGTTCCAGGCGGACATGGGCCTGATGCTGACCTTCATGCTGCTTTGGAACATGTTTGGTGCGCTGTGGCTGCTACCGGCATTGGCGCGGTTCCTGATCAAGCCTGAGAAGATGGTGGGCAAGGAGGGTGGGTCGATCTTCGCCCATTGATTGGAGGGGGCCGCATTGCGGCCCCCCGGTTATACTGCCAGCTCATTTCAGATGGGTACCCCTATGTCCCCCCTCGCTACCGCCCTGCAGTCCTGCGATATGCTTTTGATCGACGGCCTGCACGCCTTCGATTTCACCGTTGATGAAGCCGGCCTCACTGTGGAATGCATGGACGGCCGCCAATTGCGTCGCTGGTCGTTCACCCCTGAGCAAATCGCTGCCGCCATCGCCACCGGAGACGAGTGGCAACTCGACGATGCCAACGGCGCGCATCGGCTAGTCTGTATGAGTGCCTTTCGCGCCCCGGATGATGACCAAGATGAACCGGACCTGGACGACCCTGCTGACCGCTAGCCTGATGAGCCTGACTATCCACGCCCACGCCTCGACGTTGCTGGTGGGCAGCTACACCGATGGCGCCAGCCAGGGTATCTACCGCTACCTGTTCGACGACAAGGCCGGCCGCATCGACCCCACACCGCAACAAGTGGTCAAGAGTGTCAATCCTTCCTGGCTTGTGCTGTCGGCCGACCAGCGCCAGCTGTTCGTGGTCAATGAAACCCCGGGTGGCCATGCCAGCAGTTTCAGCGTCAGCACCAAGGGCGAAATCAAGCCGCTCAACCAGGTGGCCACCCAAGGTGACGAACCGACTCACGCCAGCCTCAGTCGTGACCAGCGTTATCTGTTCGTGGCCAACTACGCGGTCAAGCCTGACCCCGGCGGCAGCCTGGTGGTAATCCCGGTGGCCAGGGACGGCAAGCTCAAGGCCGTGGTGCAACAGGCCCGGCACAAGGCGAGTGGCGTCAACCCCGAGCGCCAGGCCGGTGCCCATGTGCATGCACTGGTGCTGTCGCCCGATGGCCAGCATGTCTATGCCTGCGACTTGGGCGCAGACAAGGTATTCATCTACCGCTACGACGGCGCCAGTGTGGACAAACCGTTGAGCCCGGCAATCCCGGCCTCGGTGGCCTTGCCGCCAGGCAGTGGGCCCCGTCACCTGCTGTTCGACGCCAAGGGCCAGCACGCTTACCTGACGTTGGAAATGAGTGGCGAAGTGGTGATGTTCGACGTCGAGGACGCTGCTTTGCTTGAGCGCCAACGCCTGCCGCTGACCGAGCAGCAGGATGCAGCGGCCAAGGCAGCGGGAGGCCTGCACCTGTCGGCGGACGGCCGTTTCCTGTACGTGAGTAACCGTGGCACGGCGAATGAAATCCTGGTGTTTGCGGTTGGCAAGAATGACGGCCAGTTGACGTTCGTGCAGCGCCGCTCCGTGGAAGGCGACCACCCCCGCGAGTTTGCCCTGGACCCTAGCGGCAATTTCCTGCTGGTGGCCAACCAGAAGAGCAACCAGATCGTGGTCATGCGCCGTGATCTCTTGACTGGCGAGTTGGGGGAGACCGTGCAGACCATGGCGCAGGACGCGCCTTCGGACCTGAAGTTCATCGATTGAGGGGTTGGGAGGGTTCGCCCATAGGCGAACTGGCCAGACACACACTGCAAGAAGTGGATTTATCCGCGAAAGGGCCGGTCCTGCTGGCCAATTTTCACCCGCCGTTCACTGTTGCCGCCGCCACCGTATTCGCGGGTAAACCCGCTCCTACACACAGATCGGTGATGGACACAGGCCGTCGTAGGAGCGGGTTCACCCGCGAAAGGGCCGGTCCTGCTGGCCAATCTCCACCCGCCGTTCACCGTTGCCGCCGCCACCGTATTCGCGGGTAAACCCGCTCCTACATGCGCTCGGTGGTTGAACACAGGCCGTCGTAGGAGCGGGTTTACCCGCGAAGCAGGCGACGCGTTGCATGGCACCGGCTGCGCCGGTGTTCGCGGGTGAGCCCGCGCCTATGGGACCCCATTTGCAGCCAAGCGTCTGTTCAGCGAATCATGATCGCTTTGAACAGCTCCGAAGCCAGCCACCCCTCCAGCCAGCGCCGCACACGCGGATAAGCCGCCTCGGCGAACCACTGCGGTTCCACCCCGGCAAACTGGCGCATCAGGGGCAGCAACGCGGCATCGGCCATGCTCGGGTGGTCGGCCAGCAGGTAAGCCCGCCCCGCCAGCAAGCCTTCGAGCTCCGCCAGCCAGGCCTCGGCCTGCTGGCGGTAATGCTCGCGGGAATGCTCCGGGTAACGTTCGGCATACTTGTACAGGTTCACGTGCGCCTTGAACGTGGTGTCATTGCGCGCAATCAGCGTTTCAGCCTGCTGCGCAGCCGCAGGGTTGGCCTGTAGCCGCCAGTCCTGCGGGTCGTTTTGCGTCAGCGCCCAGCGCATGATGTCCAGGCTCTCTTCCAGTACCTCGGCACCGGTGTCCAGCACCGGTACCGTGCCCTTGGGCGACAAGGCCAGCAGCTCTGCCGGCTTGTTCTTCATCGCCACTTCGCAGATCTCCACCTCGCAGCCGGCATAGCGCAGGGCCAGGCGCGCACGCATGGCCCACGGGCAGCGGCGGAACGAGTAGAGGATCACCCGCACACCTCCACTTCACTGAGGCCATTACCCTGGCGCCGCACCTGGATCTGCACCGGGATGCGCTCGTGCATTTCCTGTACGTGGGAGATCACCGCCACTTTGCGACCCTGGGCTTGCAAGCCGTCGAGGGCGTCCATTGCCAGTTGCAGCGACTCGGGGTCGAGGCTGCCGAAACCTTCGTCGATGAACAGCGACTCGATACGCAAGGTGCTGGACGCCATCGACGCCAGGCCCAGGGCCAGGGCCAGCGACACCAGGAAGGTTTCCCCGCCCGACAGCGAGTGCACCGAACGCAGCTCGTCGCCCATCTCGGTGTCCAGCACCAGCAGGCCAAGGGCGCTGCCGCCGCGCTTGAGGCGGTAGCGACGGGCCAGCTGACGTAGCTGGGCGTTGGCGTGGTGCAGCAGCAGGTCAAGGTTGTAGCCTTGGGCGATCTTGCGGAACACATCACCGGAGGCCGAACCGATCAGGGCATTGAGGCGGGCCCAGCGTTGCCACTGCTGGTGGGCCTGTTCGATTTCTGCCGCCAGCGCCTGGTGGGCCTGCTGGCGGCGCTGGTCGTCGGCCTGTTGTGCACGCAATTCAGCGCATTGCTGCTCGTGGTTTGCCAGGCGTTCGCGCAGTTCGGCCAAGGCTTGCTCCAGGGCTTGGACCGTGGTGTCCACGGTCATCTGTGCAGCGTGGTGCTGCAGGCGCTGTTCGCGCTCCAGCAGCAGCACGCGGCCCTGCTCAATGGCTTTTTCCGCGCCTTGCAAACGCTGGCGCAATTCATTGACTTGCGCGTCATCCATGGCCAGCAGGCGATCGAGGCCGGCATCGTCCAGTTCAGGATGCTCGCTGCGCCACTGGGCGATCTGGGCCTGCAACTGTTGGCATTCGGCATCCAGTGCCTGTTGTTGCTGGGTATTGGCCTTGAGCTCGCTGGCCAGTTGCACGCCTTGGGTGCGCAGATCTTGCAGGCGCTGGGCGGTGTCGGCATCGAGGGCGCGGGCTTGTTCCAGCGTGGCTTCCATATGCTGCTGCCAGGCTTCGGCACTGGCATGTTCGCCAAGCAGCTCGCCGAGCGACGCCTGGGCCTGCTGGCGCTGTTCGTCGAGGGCAGCGAGCTTGTGTTGCAACTGCTGCAGGCCTTGCACGCGCGCCTGTTGCTGATCGCGCAGTTTGTCCAGCTGGGCTTGCCGGGCTTGCTGTTCTTCCTGTTCGTCCTTGCGCTGTTCCAGTTGCTGCAGGCGCTGGGCAATCTGTTGGTCGAGGGCGAGGAAGGCATTGGCCGGGTCGTCGTTGAGGGCCTTGAGCGCTTCCTCTGGTAGTACGCCGGCCAGGTCGTTCAGGCCTTGCTGCAACAGCTGCTCGTCGTTGGCCAGGGCCTGGTGCTGTTGCTCCAGGTGGCGCTGGGCCTGTTGTTGGGCGTCGTGGGCAGCCTGCAATTGCTGGTTGAGGCGGGCCGCGTCCCGTTGCAGGGCGAGCAGGGCGCTCTGGCGTTTCTCGTCCTGGCTGATTTCTTCATCCAGGCGACGCAGTTGGCTGTCGAGCCAGGCGCTACGGGCCTTGTCGTCCTGCGGGGCGAGGGCTGGCCACAGGCTGTGTGCCTGTACCTGAGCCACCAGCGGTTGCAACTGTTCGCCCAGTTGCTGCTGCTGTTGCTGGAAGTCCTTGAGCTGGGCATTGACCACACCCAGCTGGGTACGCAGCTCCACCAGCTTGCTGTTGAGCGTTTCGACCTGCTTCTGCGCGGCGTGCTCTTCGGCCTGGTCATGGCGGCCAAGGCTCTGCAGCAACGCTTCTGGCTGATGGAACGGGTGTTCGGCGCTGCCACAGACCGGGCAGGGTTCGCCGTCACGCAGTTGGTTACGCAGTTCTTCGACGCTGGTGTTGCGTGCCAGGCGTTGGCGTTCCAGCAGTTGACGGGTGAGCGTCAACGCCTGTTCGGCGGCCTCCAGCTCGGCCTTGGCGGCGGTGCCTTCGGTAATCAGTTGCTGGCGTTGCAGCATGGCCTGCTGCTGCCGTTCGCGCAGGGCATCCAGCTGCTGGCGCAGCTCCTGTTCACGGCCGTGCAGGCGTGACATTTCCTCTACGGCGCGCTGCTGTTTGCGGTTGTCCTGCAACATGCCGCCGAGCAGGTCGATCTGCTCGGCCAGGGCCTGGGGTTCGGCCTTGGCTTCACGGAACAACAGATCGTAGGCGTCGCGCTCGGCCTGCAAGCGCGCATTGGCCTGGCTGGCCTGGGCCTGCAGGCCGGGTAGCTCTTCTCGGCCCTTGGTCAGCCGGCCACCGATCAGCATCACCTGCTTCAGTTGCGGCAGGTAGGCGTGCCAGGCATTGGCCAGGCCCGCCAGGTGCTGGCTGTCGGCAAGCGCGGTGTCGATCAGCGCCAGTTGTTGCACGCTGCGCTGCTGGTTGTCTTCCAGCTGCTGCAGTTGCTGCTGGCCGTCAGCGACCTGCTGTTGCGCCTGCTGGTTGATGCTGCGCTGGGCGGCCAGCTCCTGGTCCAGGCGTGCCAGCGTATCCTGAGCGGCAAAGGCCTGGCGCAGGCGCGGCGCGTTCTCGCCGTGCTCGGCCTGGCGGTCGGCAAGCGCTTGGCGCGCAGTGTCCAGCGCCTGTTCGAGTTCGCGGGTGCGCACCTGCAGTTCGGCTTGCTGCTGTTGTTGTTCGGCCATTTTCGCGGCCATTGGTGCCAGCTGTGCGCTCAGGGCCTGTCGGCGGTGGAACTGGTGACGCTGTGGGGCCAGGCGCTCCAGGCGTGCCAGGTCCAGGCGTGGTTCGGCCAGCTGTTGCCATTCCAGTTCGGCGGCCTGCAGCGCGGTGCTGGCTTCGGTGTGTTGGGCCTGTAGCTGGTGTTGTTCATTCAGCCAGTTGCGTTGCTGCTCCAGCTGGCGCTCGCCGGCCTGGTCGGCCTTGAAGTGCTGTTGCGCCTGCTCCAGGCGCTGGTCGAGCTCGGCACGTGCCTCGGCAGCCATCGGCAGCAGATGGCTGGCGCGTTCTTTCAGGGCGTTGTGTGCCTCGCCGGCTTCGCGCGCCTTGCTGAAGGCACGCTGGCCCAGACGGGTGTAGATCGCGGTGTTGGTGAGCTTTTCCAGCAACTCGCTGCGGTCTTTGTCGTCGGCCTTGAGAAACGCGCCGAACTCGCTCTGGGCCAGCATCACCGCACGGGTGAACTGCTCGAAGTTCAGGCCCAGGCGGGCTTCGACCAGTTGCTTGTATTCGTTCTTGCCACTGCCGAGCACTTGCTCGCTGTCGAGGTCGTAGAAGCTTTGACGGCTGTGTTGCAGTTTGCCGTTGGCCTTGTCGCGGGCGCGGTTGGCTTCCCAGCGGGCGCGGTAGCGGCGGCCATCGATGCCGACGAAATCGACCTCGGCAAAACCGCTGCCGGTGCCACGGCGCAGCAGGTTGCGCGGGTCGGAGGTGGGGATGTCGCCGTCGGCATCCGGCACCTTGGCCTCACGGCCAATGGCATTGAGGCGTGGCACGGTGCCGAACAGCGCCAGGCACAGGGCGTCAAGCAGGGTGCTCTTGCCGGCACCGGTAGGCCCGGTGATGGCGAACAGGCCAGCGCTGGCCAAGGGTTCTGCAGTGAAATCGATGTCGATCGGGCCGGCCAGCGATGCCAGGTTCTTCAGGCGGATGGCGAGAATCTTCATGGCTGTTCCTCTTCCTGCTGCACGTCCTGCAACAGCAGGGCGAAGTCGGCCAGCGCCTGCTCGTCGGCGGGGTTGCCGTAGGCTTGCTCCCAGGCGCGGCTGAACAGGTCTTGCGGGGTCATCTGGGCCAGTTCGACAAAGGCCAGGTCGTCGTCTTCGGCGTTGTTGCGACCGGCGTACTCGGCGCTGATGCGGATCAGCCGTACCGCCTTGCCTTCAAGCGCGGTTTCAATCTGCTGGCGCAGGTCGGGTTGCGGCTCGTCGAGCATCACCCGCACCTCCAGCCAGGGCTGGCGGTTGGGGTCTTCAAGCAGGTCGATCACTGGCAGGTCGGCCAGTTGCTGCAACAGCTCACCCAGCGGTGCCGGGCCCACCCGTTGCAGGGCCACGGCGCGTGGTACGGGGCGTGGCTCGACGCTGACCAGGCCGTTGCCGTCCAACTCCACTTCCAGGACCTGGTGCGGGTAGTTGATTTCGGCGAACGACAGCGGGATTGGCGAGCCGCTGTAGCGGATGCGCTCTTCGCGGTTGACCTTCTGCGGCTTGTGCAGATGGCCCAGGGCGACGTAGCTGATAGCCTTGTCGAACAGCTTGGCCGGCAGCGCCTCGGCGTTGCCGATGATCAGGCTGCGTTCGGAGTCTTCCGACACCGCGCCACCGGCCATGTGCGCGTGGCTGATGGCGATCAGCGCCTGGTCTTTCTTGCGTTTCTTCAGTGCGGCGGCGATCAGTTGCTGGTGCACCTGGGTGATGCCTTGCAGGTAGTCGTCACCCAGCTGCGGGCCGGTCACTTCGGCCGGGCGCAGGAACGGCAGGGCCAGGCACCAGGCGGCCACCTTGCCACGGCCGTTGGTCAGCGGAATCAACAGGCGTTCGGCATCCAGCTGGCCCTCGTCCAGCCAGTGCACACGGCCCAACGCATGGGTGCGCAGGCGGCGCATGAGTGCGGCCGGCAGCTCGATGCGCGAACCGGAGTCGTGGTTGCCGGCGATCATCACGATGTCCAGCTTGGGTTGTTGCTCGTGGGCCTGGACGATGAAGTCGTAGAGGCGTTCCTGGGCTTTGACGGGCGGGTTGACGGTGTCGAAGATGTCGCCCGCAATCAGCAGCGCATCCGGCTGGCGCAGGCGCAGCTGGCCGAGCAGCCAGTCGAGGAAGCAGGCGTGTTCGAAGTCGCGTTCCTGGCCGTGCAGGCTTTGGCCCAGGTGCCAGTCGGAGGTATGAAACAGACGCATGGATGACCTGTTGGTGTCGAGTCGGGCAAGCGGGGAAAGGGCGGTATGGTAACCCAAGCGGGATTCGGGGTGCAGGGCGAGGGATTGGGGGGCAGGTGTTCGTCACAAGAATTTCAGCGCCTGGGACAGGCGCTGAAAACCTTATGGCGAACACCTGCTGGCCTACTTGGGATAGAGCGGCGGCAAGCTGCCGCTCTCGCCCGTCGGCAGCAACACCTGCTCAGCTGGCGGAATGGTACCAATCGCCCGCCACAAATCCTCCCCCTGCCAATACTGCCCGCTCTCGCTATACAGCGCCCCGTTCAACCCATCCAGCGCATCCGACAACGGCACGAAGCGCGCCGCCATCTCGGCCAGGGTTTCCGGTTGCTGCCGGGCCCAGGCATCCAGTGCCTGGCGCGTAGCCTGGGGGTCGTTGGCCTGGCATGCGCGCTTGAGGTCGTCCAGCAAGGTGCGTGGGCTTGGCCCGTTCTGCGCCGTGCGCAGCACCGCTGGCCGCGAACGGGCGCGCCACCACAGGGCAAAGCCCAGCACGGTGGTCAGGGCAAACACCAGTGTGGACAGCTGCCAGGGCCACAGCAGGGTGCTGGCGCTGCTGTTGTCGCCCACCGGGGTGTCGGCGCTCAGTGCCGGGTTGTCCAGCACGTTCAGCGTGCGCGCCGGCAGGCTGCTGTGTTCCAGGTGGTCTTCGCGGGTGTTCCACCAGGCCACTTCCAGCGTCGGCAAGGCCAGCGTGCCGCTGTGGGTCGGCACCAGGGCCTCGCGCTCTTCGCGGTTGGCGGTCATGCCCCGTTCGCTGATTTCGTTGCGCAGCAGCGGCTGGTCAGGGTAGCGGCGCAGGCCGATGATCTCCGTAGCCGGCAGCGGCGGCAGTTGGGTGCTGGACAATCCTTCGGCACGCAAGGTGATGTTGCGCGTCAGCGAGTCGCCAATCTGTACCTGCTGGCTGCCGGGGTCCGGGCTCCAGTGCTCTTCCAGGGTCAGGCTGCTGGCTGGCAACCACGGCAAGCCAGCCGGCCAGGCTGCCGGAATCGGCCGTACCGTGATGCGCAAGGGCAGCGAGCTGACCTGCACCTGGTGGCCGGCGCGGGCCGTGCCATTGGCCTGCGCTGCTTCGTCGCTGCTGGCAGCTGCCGTGGCGGTGAACGTCAGCGACGGGATGTCGAGGGTGCCACTTTGCTGGGCATACACCGCATAGCGGGTTTCGATCACGCCATGACGCACGCCGTTGATTTCCTTTTCATACGTGCGCGACTCGCCCAACGGCTCGACCTTGGCGTTCTCCAGTTGCAGGGGGCTGAGGCTGCTGTCGTCGTACAGCGCTACCGAGTGGTAGATGCGCAGGGTCAGCACGGCTTGGGCCTGGACATAGACGTCGTGGCTGTCGAGGGTGGCTTCGATGAATACCTGAGCGTTGTCCTGGCGGTTGGCATCGGCCTGCAGCACTTGCAGTTCGATGGCCTGGCTGTGCGACTGGCCTAGCCGCAGCTCGGGGATGCGCAGGGTACCGCTGCGCCGTGGCAGTAGGGTAATGATCCAGCGGGTGCTGGCGCGGGTTTCGCCGTCCAGGGTGTGCAGGCTGTTCAGCTGTCGCGTGCCGCGCACTTCGAAGTCATCTTCCAGGGCGCGCAGGTCGGGCTTGCCGAACTGGGTGACGTCCTGGCTTTCCAGGGTCAGTTCCAGGCTTTCGCCAGCTTCCAGGCGGGTGCGGTCGACGCTGGCCTGCAGCAGCGGTTCGGCCTGGGCCAGCAGGGCCCACAGCAGGGTGAGGAGAAAGACGCCGAAGCGACTCATTGTGATTTTTCCTGATGCAATTGCTGTTCATACCAGAATTTGCGTCGCAGCAGCTCTGCCGGGTTGTCGGGGATTTCCCGCAGCCATTGCTCCAGGGCTTGGCGCTGTTCGCCGTCGAGGCTGGT